>CAZGEF010000088.1:0-12183 GCA_964525005.1 uncultured Rhabdothermincola sp. | reverse complement strand
ACGGCTCATCCCGACCCAGGCCACCAAAGTCGATTGCTCAGCACAGTCCTAGGTCACGAGTCCAGGCAGAGCCCGAGATCGTGATTCTTCGGCATGGCCCACCAACTAACTGGGGGATAGGCAACCTTCGATACACGCCCGTCCGGGATTGGGCCACGACCATTTCGCGACAACCAGTACCCGTGCCATCCAGTTTCTGAGCAACCAGCACAGCGCAGAATGGTCAACGACCGGACGCTGAACCACCCGCCGCTCGGGCGTGCTTCGCGTCTCCCGCTCTCCGCCGCTCGGGCGTGGTCTGCCACGATGGTCGCCATGGTGATGGGGAATCGTCCTGACGTCGAGACGGCAACACCTCCGCTCGCGGTCTCGGCCGTCGCGGGGCTGGGCCTGCAGATGGCCAACGCGCTGGTGTCGGTCCCGGCCCGGCGACCGTGGGAGGGCGCGGCGTCGCTGCTCGACAACGTGGGTGCGTCGGTCACCCATCAGGTCCTGCGGACGTTCATGGGCTACTCGCTCGGACTGCGCATCCCGGAGTTCCGATCGATGGAGCTGGTGCTCGACACGGCGTGTCGAGTCGTCATGCCGCCGGTCGTGCGTCAGCTGGGTGTCACCTCGGAGGTGGTGGGGCTAGGGGGCGTCCCCGGCACGTGGTACCGCCCGACCGGTGGCCCGGTCGAGGGGACGATCCTCTACCTGCACGGTGGCGGCTACGTGGGGACGTCGCCGAACATGTACGCCGCCTACACAGCGCTGCTGGCGCGCGAGTCGGGCTGCGAGGTCTTCGTCGCCGACTACCGGTTGGCACCCGAGTTCCCGTTCCCTGCGGGGCTCGAAGACGCGGTCACCGTGTACGAGGCGTTGCTCGATCAGGGCGTCGAACCGGAACGGCTGTTCGTCGCCGGCGACTCCGGCGGGGGTGGCCTGGCCAACTCGCTCATGCTCGACGCCCGCGGCGAGCACCTCCCGGCGCCGGCGGGCCTCCTGCTCTTGTCGCCGGAGGTCGATCTCACCCTCGACGAGCCGTCGGTGACCGAGAACGCCGAGTACGACATCCTGCCCTGGAACATCCCGGTAGGTGCCTACCTGCACGGTCTGAGCCCCCAGGACGCGCGGGTGTCGACCATCAACGCCGACCTCAGCGACTTCCCACCAACGTTCGTGGCCTTCGGGGACCGAGAGATGTTCCGCGACCCGATCCGACGGTTCGTGGACGGTCTCACCGCCGCTGGTGTCGGCCCCGTCGTCATCGAGGCCCCCGACATGTTCCACGTCTTCCCGATCCTGATGCCGTGGGCCGAGATCAGCCAGCAGGTGAACCGGATGGCCGGCACCTTCGTCCGCGACCACCTCCCGGAGCCCGGCCCCGACGGCCCGCACCAGCCCTGAGACCACCAGGCGGCGGGGTCCTGAGCTCGGCGCGGGTTCCGGCGTCGACCGTGAGCTAGCACGCGGGAGGGGGGGCGGAGCCCCAGGAGCGGGGTGCTGGAGGGGCAGGGCCCATCGTGTCGATCGAGCGGCTTGCCGTGAGGAGACCAAGAGGTGAGCGGCGCAGCCGCCCTTTCAGGAACTCGAGGGAAGGGACCGAGCGCCAGCGAGGTCCCTGAGCTCGAAACCCTCAGTCGTAGTGGCGGAGGTCGTCCCAGATCTGGGGCCACGGCTTCGTGGGCGTGGTGCACACGGTGATCGGTTCGCCGGCCTCCTCGTTGGCGATGTCGGCGGGGTTGGTGATGGTGTGCTCGATCTGGCACGAGCGGAACCAGCCGCGCAGCCGGGCGGGATCGATGCCCACCGCCACGACGGTGTCGGTGGTGGCCGGTGGTCGGTCCCACAGCCAGATGCTGTTGTGGCCGCTGTAGATCGGTGGGAGCGCGTCGAGGTCGCCGTAGCGTTCGAGCGCTCCATGCTCGCCGTAGTTCTGCGTGATGATCACGGTGCCGTCGCGTTCGTCGTCCGCGAGCCGGTTGGCGACCTCGGTGACCTGATCGACCAGTGACGGCCAGCCGTACATCTCGCCGAACTCGGCGTTCATGCCGATGATGGTGTCGAGGTAGCGGTTCGGGATCACGGGCAGGCTCGGGGGGGCGCTGACGATGCCGGAGACCACGGCAGCGACCACCGCCCACCGGCGGATCGACTCGGACCGCGTCGAGATGACGACCGCACCAGCGGCGAAGAGCACGACGAAGATCGGCGCGAGGTAGTAGGGCTTGCCGCCGACGACGACGAAGATCCCGAACAGCACGACGGGGAGCAGTCCGAGCGGTCGCCAGGGCCTCGCCTCGGGCGCGCGCAGCAGCCACAGCAGGCCCCAGCCCCAGATGACGGCGCTGAAGATGCCCGTCAGGGCGAACTCGGCGGGGATGAACAAGATGAGGTTGACCAGGCCGCCGTTGCGGGCGTTCAGGGCCTCGCTCATCTCGAAGACCGGCCAGTCGTGCTGGTGCTGCCACCACAGGTTGGGCGACCAGATGACGACGGCGACGACGGCACCGATGAGGGCGCTGGGACGGAGGAGCAGGCGCCGCTGTGCCGTGAGCAGGAAGCTGATGACCAGTGCGACGCCGAGGAAGGCGATGGTGTGCTTGTTGAGCAACCCGATGCCGGCGACGACGCCGATGGGGATCCAGAGGCGGTCGTCGCCGGTGCGGATGAGGCGAAGGGTGAGGACGAGGATCAGGCCCCAGAAGGCGAAGTCGAAGGTCGCCGTGCTGATCATGAGCGCCGGGGTGTGGAACAGCGGGGTCAGGGCGGCGGCCCCCGCGGCGAGCAGTTGGGCCCAGCGGCGACCCCCCAGCTCGCGGGCGGCGAGGCCGGTGAGCACGATGCTGATCGCCGCGCCGACCGCCGCGAAGGCGCGCAACCCGCGGAGCGAATCGCCGAAGAGCTCCTCGGCGAGCCGAGCCAGCGCGGGCGTGAACGGCGGCTGGTCGACGTAGCCCCAGGCGAGGCGCCGGCCCGAAGCGACGAAGTAGAGCTCGTCGCGGTGGTAGCCGTAGCGCTCGGCGAGGACGACGGCCACCAGGAGCAGGATCCCGGCGATGCCGAGCAGTCCCGACCACGCGACGCGTGGGAGGGGGCCGTCGAGCTCGGCGCGCTCGACCGGGGACGCGGGAGCTGCGGACATCCCCTCGATCCTGCCCTAGTTCGGTCATGATCGACGAACGTGTGCCCGTTCGGTGCCACGACGACGGGCGTCAACCACCGAGGCCCGTGCGGCGGTGGGCCCTTGATCGGCTCAGAACGACGCGGCGGACGCCGATCCGCCCACACCCTCGGCGGGCGGTTGGGACGGCGTCTGGGGCGAGGTGGCGGGTGCCTGGGACCGGGGGGCGGGAGCCGGGGGCGGTGTGCTCGGCGACGAGGTGGGCGCGTCGGCGGCTCGCACGACCGGGTCGGCGACGACCGTGTCGTCGCGTCGCGCCACGCGGGTCGCGTGCGTGAAGTAGATGCTGGCCACCTGGTCGATGGTCTTCTCGTTGAGGATCGGCTCCTCGCCGTTGTACGTGCAGACGGCCTTGAGGATCTTGCACACCTCGTTGGGGAGGTAGGGGCGGAGGTCGCCGTCGCCCACCTCGCGGCTGACCTTGCGCAGGTAGGCCTCGGCACCGGCCGCGATCTTGACGTTGTGGTGCTTGGCGGCCCGGCGCAGCACCACGTCGAACTCGGAGTCCGGGATGGACGTGATGAGGATCTTGTTCTGGATGCGCCGGAAGAACGCCTCGTCGCCCAGGCTGGCGGGCTCGAGGTTGGTCGAGAAGACGACCTTGACGTCGAAGGGGATCTCGAAGCGCACGCCGTAGCTGAGCGCGAGGTAGTCGATACGACGGTCGAGGGGGACGATCCAGCGGTTGAGGAGCTCCTCCGGGGTCATCTGCTGGCGGCCGAAGTCGTCGATGACCAGCAGTCCGTTGTTGGCCTGCATCTGGATGGGCGCGAGGTACACGCCGTTCGACGGCTCGTAGGTGAGGTCCATCATCGACGACTGGAGCTCGCCGCCGGCGACGATGGAGGGTCGGCGGCACAGCACCCAGCGGGGGTCGAGGTCGACGGGCTGGGGATCGACCGCCCGATGGATGACCGGGTCGAACACGGTGATGATCTGGCTGTCGACCTCGACGGCGCGGGGCACGAGGACGAGGTCCTCGTGGACCCGGATGAGGCGCTCGGCGACGCTGGTCTTGCCGGTGCCGGGCGGGCCGTAGAGGAACATGGCGCCCGGGGTGAGCAGGGCCGGGCCCAGCTCGTCGAGCAGCTTGGGGTTCACCACGAGGTCGGCGAAGGCCGTGGTCATGCTGTCGCGCGTGATGGCGGGTTCGGCCGACTGCCGACGGATCACGTCGATGTAGGACGTGAGCCCGACGGGTGCCGTGCCCGCGTAGCGGCAGAGCCCCATGCGCTCGGTGGCGACTTCGCGTCCTTGTCCGGTGAGCTCGAGCTGGTAGTCGTACTGGTCGATGCCGAGGACCTCGATGTGGCGGAGGTCGCGGAGCTCCTCGACGATCTTGGTCATCACGGGGAGGCTCAGGCCGAGCGCGGTCGAGAGGCGGAGGGTGGAGGTACGACCCTCGTAGAGCGCCCGGCGCAACGTCAGGTCGTGGACGAGGCCCTCGGGGACGCCGAGCTCGTCCATCGTTCGTGGTGCGCGGATTTCGACCGGCATGCCTGCGACTCCTTCTGCTGCCCCGTGTCGTTGCACGCGTCGAGCGCACAACCAATGAACCATCGGCCGTTCGCAGCGGCGTCTTGAGTCGTTCGGCCCATCGTCCGGTCATCGGATTCGATTCAACGAACGTTTGATACCGTGACTCGGGTCACGTGTCGAGCCACCTGGCGGACACCTGTCGGCGAGCACCCGCACGCGACGTCACCCGCAGGACCTCAGCACCACGACCCGCACCACGTCGCCCAGGAGAACTGCCGTGTCCCTCGACCAGCCCACCGCCCGTCCCGACGGGACCCTCACCCTCGACCACGTCGATCTGATGGAGGACTCCTGGGCCACCGAGGTGCCCCTCGACGCGTTCGCGCTGCTGCGGGCCGAGGCGCCGGTGTACTGGCACGACCTCGAAGGCGACAAGGCACCCGGCTTCTGGGCGGTGACCAAGCACGCCGACGTGCGCGCCGTCAGCCGCGACACCGAGACCTACTCGTCCGAGGCGATGGGCACCTTCATCGCCGACCCGACGCCCGAGGGCCTCGCCGCGATGCGCATGACGCTGCTCAACATGGACCCGCCCAAGCACAACCGCTACCGGCGGTTGGTCAACAAGGGCTTCACGCCCCGCATGATCCGGCTCATCGAGGACACCATCGGCCAGCGCGCCGTCGACATCGTCGACGCGGTGTGCGAGAAGGGCGAGATCGACTTCGTGTCCGAGGTCGCGGCCGAGATGCCGGCGCAGGTCATCTGCGACATGATCGGCGTGCCCGCCGAGGACCGCGGCAAGATCGTCGACTGGACCAACACCATGGTCGGCTTCGACGACCCGTACTTCCAGAACACGCCCGAGGCGGGCGAGATGGCGGCCATGCAGATCTACGCCTACTGCGACGCCCTCGCCGATGACCGGCGTGACAACCCGCGAGACGACATCCTCTCGGTGCTCGTCCAGGCCGAGATCGACGGGGACGGCCTCACCCGGGAAGAGCTCGACATGTTCTTCGTGATCCTGGCCGTGGCGGGCAACGAGACCACCCGCAACCTCATCACCCACAGCATCCGGGCGCTGATCGACCATCCCGAGGCGCGCGACGAGCTCATCGCCAACCCGCAAGACGATGCCCTGTGGGACTCGGCGGTCGAGGAGTTCCTCCGCTGGGGCACGTCGATCCACAACTTCCGCCGCACGGCCACGGTCGACACCGTGCTCGGCGGTCAGGAGATCAAGGCCGGTGACAAGGTCGTGATCTACTACGCGTCGGCGAACTTCGACGAGGACGTGTTCGAGGATCCGCACACCTTCGACATCCATCGGGAACCGAACGACCACGTCACCTTCGGTGCGGGCGGCGAGCACTTCTGCCTGGGCGCGAACCTCGCCCGCTCGGAGATCAAGGCGATGGTGCGAGAGATCGTCACCCGGCTTCCCGACCTCGAGATCGTCGACGAGCCGATCCGCATGCGCTCCGACTTCATCAACGGCATCAACAGCATGAAGGTGCGGTTCACGCCGCAGCCCCGCCGCTCGACCTGACCGACATCGCGGCGGGGCCTATGCGCCGGTGGCGTCACCGTGGACGGCGTTGACGATGCCCTCGAGCGCGGGGCCGAGGAAGTCGATCCAGATCTGGAGCGCCGCCTCCTCGGTGGGGTGGATCCCGTCGGGGAAGCGGGTCGCGGAGTCGGCCGGGTCGAGGGAGTCGACGAAGGCGCCGTAGTCGATGATCCACGTTCCCGGATGCTGGTTCGCCACGTCGTGCAGCAGCTCGTTGAAGCGCGCGACGCGGTCGGGGTGGTCAGGACCGAGCCCGCGGTTGGCCTGCGCGGTGCCGTCACGGCCGGGCCCCACCACCGGGGTGGTGGCGAGCACGACGGTGCGGTCGCCCGCGGCCAGCGTGTCGATGGCGACCGACATGCGGTCGCGCAGGGCGAGGTCGAACCACGGATCGCCGATCGTGAGCCACGTGTCCTGCCCGGGGAGTCGCCAGTCCGCGGTGTCCCATACACCGGCCATGAGCAGCGCCACGCTGGCCTTCTCGCGCTCGAGGGCAGCCGACCAGTTGGGGGCCCAGTCGAGACAGTAGTCGTGGGGTGGCGAGTACTCCAGCGAACCGTCTGCGGTGCGGCCGTGGACCCGCTCACCATCGGTGAGGAGGCCGCATCCGAGCTGGGCGAGGCCCGGCACGGGCCGGACGACGGTGCTCGTCTCGCTCCACGGCCAGGCCGCGGCGCCGAGCATGACGGCGGTGGAGCCGCCGAACATGGCGAGGCGCTCGCGCGGGTCGGCCACGACGGCCTCGTCGACGGTGGCGGCAGGCTCGGCCGCGACGCTGTTGACCCGCGCCATCGCCGTGTCGAAGTCGTAGGTGGGCTTGTCAACCGGGGCGAGGACGGCGACGAGCAGGACGGCGGCCATCGCCGCGGCCAGACCGCCGAACGCGAGGCGGTCGCGCTCGAACCACGACCACGAGCCCTCCATGAGCGGTCGCTCGAGCAGTTGGTGCACGGCCGCGCCGAGCGCGATGGACAGGCCGAGCTGGGTGAGCACCAGCGGCGTGCCGTGGAGGGATGTGGCCTCGTCGAGCCACATGAACACCGGCCAGTGCAGGACGTAGATGGGAAACGCCCACCGGCCCAGGCGGACGAGCGGGTCGAGCGAGAGCGCCCACGGCACCGGACCGGTGGGCAGCAGCGCAGCGGCGACGACGAGCACGGCGGGGATGGCGAAGAGCCCGAGACCCCCGTCGTAGAGCCACGGGAGGTTGCGGTCCACCAGGACCATGACGGCGAGGAGGCCGGCGAGCGACATCGCACCGAGGACCTGCACCGGACGGATCGCCGCGTCGGGGATGCGGGATCCGTGACGGTCGAGGAGCAGCGCGAGGACGACCCCGGCGAGGAACTCGCCGCCCCGCACATGGGTGCCGTAGTAGGCCGCATCGGGCGTGTGGTCGATGAAGAGCGGGATGGATGCCAGGCCGACCGCCACCGCGCCCACGGCCAGCCACGGGCGGCGACGGCTCACGAAGAGGGCGGCGGCGAGCACGAGCGGAAGCAGCCAGAAGCACTGCTCCTCGAGGGACAGCGACCAGAAGTGCTGGAAGGCCGACGGACGCTCGAACAGCGCGCCGTAGGACTGGTCGTTGAAGATGAACCGCCAGTTCGACGCGTACGCCACGACCGAGGTGGCATCGCCCTGGAGGTTCGACCGGGCCTGCTCGGACCCGGCGACGATGGTCACCAGGGTGGCAGTACCGAGACCGAGCACGGTGATGGGGAGCAGGCGGCGCGACCGGCGCTTCCAGAAGGTCCGGAACGGGGTGGGGTCGGATCGGTGGTGCAGCGCCAGGTACGACTTGGCGGCCAGGAAGCCCGACAGCACGAAGAAGATCGTCATGCGGGCGAAGCCGCCCTTGACCCAGCCGATGTGGGCGTGCCAGGCGAGCATGCCGATCAGGGCGAGGCCCCGCAGCCCGTCGAGGGCTCGGTTGCGTGTGGAGGTGCCCGAGGGTCGGGCCGGCGGGGGGAGGACGGTGTTCATCGGAGGTTCAGCAGCCTATCGGTGACAATTCACTGGTTCCCATCGGGTCGGCCGTCGCGTCGGCCATCGCCGGAAGGTGGCTCGGGGTGGCTGCTGGCCGTCAGCCGTCAGCCGGTCGTCAGCCGGCCGCCACCAGGTCCCGGTACGTGGCCAGCGAGGGCGGTGCGGGCGATCGATCCGATCGCCTCGTCGTCGAGGGGGTCGCGGCTGACGAACGAGCGGTAGTAGACGGTCGCGCTGAGCAGGTCGACGAGCACCTCGAGGTCGGTGTGGGGGGAGAGCTCGCCGCGATCGACCGCCCGCTCGAGCAGCGAGCGCCCGTGGGCGCGACGTTGGGCGATGAACGCGGCGTGGGCGGCGGCCAGGTCGGGGTCGCGGGCGGTCGCGCCGGCGATGGCGGGGATGATCCGGCTCTTGGCCTCCGAGGCGAACCGGTCGCGCAGCGCCTGGAGCATCGCGACCACGTCGCCCTCCAACGACCCCGTGTCGGGCAGGGGCCCGGTGCCGGGCGACTCGTTCTCGTTCATCCAGGTGAGCGTGGCGATGATGAGATCGGGTTTGCCCGGGTAGCGGCGGTACACCGTCGACTTGGCGACGCCCGCTCGCTCCGCGACGGCCTCGATGGTGAGCGCGTCGTAGCCGACGTCGGCCAGCAGGTCGAGCACGGCGGAATGTATGGCTGCATCGGCCTCGGTCGACCGCGGCCGCCCGGGGCCGGGACCGGGCCGTGCGTCCACCGCGTTCACGGCGTCCCTGCGTCAGGACGCGGGCCGTCGTCGGACGGCACACCGGCGCCCGGGTCGTCGGGGACGAGCGGGGGTGCGGTCTCGGCTACGGCGATGCCAGGTCTGCTGTCGAGCTCACGGTGCGCCTCGACCGCGGACACGGCCCCCGCCTCGATCGCGTGCTCGTGCACGTACTCGCCCTCCTGGCCCGCGACGTCGGCATCGCGGGCCCGGGCCGGGAGGAACAGCAGCACCATGATCACGCCTATGGCGGTGGGGATCGAGGCCACGAGGACACCGGAGTGCATAGCATCGACGAAGGCGGTGTTGGCCGTCTCGACCAGACCGCTGGCGATCTGGCCGGCGTTCGGGATGCCGGATTCGAGGATGCCGTTGGCCACGCCCTCTGCTCCTCCGACCGATCCCTTGGCCGCGGTGACCGCGGTGTCGGCGATGCCGGTCCCCGAGAGGTAGTCGCCGACGCGGGTGCCGTAGGTCGCGGCGAGCACGCTGCCGACGACGGCGACGCCGAGGGCGCCACCGACCTGCCGGGTGGTGTCGTTGACCGCGGAGCCCACACCGGCCTTCGCCAACGGGAGCGAGCCCATGACCGAGTCGGTGGCGGGCGCCATCACGAAGCCCATGCCGGCCGCCACGAGCATGATGCGCCACACGATGCTGCCGTAGCTGGAGTCGACGCCGACGAACGACATCGAGATCAGGCCGAAGGTGACGAGGCCCAGGCCGAGGGCGACGGTGATCTTGGTGCCGATCCGCTGCACCAGGCGTGGGCTCAGCGGGGAGACGACCATCATCGTGCCGGCGAACGGCAGCATGCGGACGCCGGTCTCGAGCGGCGAGTAGTCGAGCACGAACTGGAAGTACTGCGTGAGCAGGAAGATCGAGCCGAACATGGCGAAGAACACGACGGTGATGGACCCCGACGCGGCCGAGAACCTCGGGTTCTTGAAGAACGTGACGTCGAGCATGGGATGGTCGGTGCGACGCTCCCACCACACGAAGACGAGCAGCAGGACGATGCCGGCCACGCCGCTCGCGACGATCCGCGGCTCGGTCCACCCGTCGGTCGGTGCCTCGATGATGGCGAAGAGCAGTGACACGAGACCGGTGATCGACAGCAGCGCGCCCACCGGATCGAGCTTGGGTGCTGACGGATCCTTCGAGGTCGGGATGAGGACGACACCGGCGATGATGCCGACGATGACGATCGGGATGTTCACCAGGAACACCGATCCCCAGTAGAAGTGCTCGACGAGGAAGCCGCCGGTGAGGGGGCCGAGGGCACCGCCGAGTCCGGCGACACCGGACCAGATGCCGATGGCCTTGCCCCGTTCGTGAGCCGGGAACACGTTGGTGATGATCGAGAGGGTGGCGGGCATGATCAGTGCCCCGCCGATGCCCATGACCGCCCGGGTCGCGATGAGGGCGTCGGCCGATCCGGACATGGCCGAGGCGATGGACCCCAGGCCGAAGATGGCGAAGCCCACCTGGAGCGCGCCCCGGCGACCGAACTTGTCGCCGAGCGCGCCGGCGGTGAGCAGGAGCCCGGCGAACACGAGGGTGTACGAGTCGATGATCCACTGGATCTGGCTGGTCGTCGCGCCCAGGTCGTCGATGATCGTGGGGATCGCGACGTTCAGGATCGAGTTGTCGAGCACGATGATCAGCAGGCTGAAGCACAACACCGCCAGGATCAGCCAGCGCCGCTCGTAGGCGCGGTCTTCGTTCTTCCCCATCGGTGCCTCCCGGCGTGTGCGTACCGATTCCGCTACGTGCGCGTATCGGAATCGGAGTCAGGAAACCACGTGATCGAGAGAAACGCAACGGTCCCGTAGCGAAAAAGGGTCCGCCCCCGAGCGAACTGGCAGGCCAAGTCCGTCGTATACGACGAGCTCTCCCAGCCAGTTCGCCGGATCGGCGACGACGGCGCGGGCGAACGCCACAAGCGTGGTGGTCCCGGTACCGTTCCGGCTCATGGGGAACGCGGACACGATTGCCACCTTCACGCTCATCACCGGTTCGGAGCACGAGGTCCGCGGTGAGATCCTCGGTGGCCGGGTCCTCATCGAGGCGGCCGACCTGACGTCGGCCACCGGCTGGGAGCTCAAGCCCGTAGGGCTGTGCCGAGCCGAGCAGTGCATCCCTACCGACCTCAACGAGGGCCTCGTCGAGGTCGGTCGGGTCGACCTGGCGAAGCTGGCGTCGCTGACCGACCAGCTCGTCGCGGTCGACGAGGCCGCCCGTGTGGTGGTGCTCGGTCCCAACGCCGTGGCCCGCCGAGCGCAGCTCGAGGGCGGCGTCGCGCCGGACTTCACGTTGCCCTCGCTGGCCGGTGACGACGTGTCGCTCGCCGACTTCAAGGGCGAAAAGACGCTGGTCGTGGCGTTCGCGTCGTGGTGCGGCTGCGCCTACGACCTGCCGGCCTGGCAGGAGCTGCGCGACGAGCTCGCTCCGCCTGGCGACGTGGGCGGGTTCAACGTGGTGGCCGTCGCCATCGACGAGCACGTCGAGGCGGTCGAGCCGTTCGCCGAGGGCCTCGACATCCCGGTGCTCATCGACCGCGACCGAACCTTCGCCTCGGCGTACGCGCTCACCAACGTGCCGACCGTGGTGTGGATCGACGAGGACGGCGTCATCGCCCGGCCACAAGCCGTCGCCTTCGGATCCGACCAGTTCATCGACTTCCACCACGTCGACTCGAACCCGCACCACGAGGCGCTGCGTCGGTGGGTGCGCGACGGCGTGGTGCCCGATCCACCCGACACGACCGACGGCGCGGCGTGGGAGCCGAGCGAGGGCGAGCAGCTCGCTCACCTCGAGTACCGCCTCGCCCTGCACCTGTGGCGTGCGGGTGACGAGGACGGCGCCAAGGTGCACTTCGATCGGGCCGGCGAGCTGGCACCGCTGGACTTCACCGTCCGCCGCGCCCAGCTGCCGCTGCTGGGCAAGGACCCCTTCCTCGGCGACGAGTTCCTCGAGCTGTACCAGGAGTGGCAGGACGCCGGCGGCGACTACTACGGCAAGGCGACGACCCCCGCCGAAGGTTGAAGCCGGTCTCGCGCTTCTGGCAGGGAGAGACCGGCGTATCCGACGGTTTCTCCCTGCCAGAACGCGTGCGGCCCGTCAGAAGTCCTCGTCGAAGGCGACGGAGCCCTCGACGCCGAGCTGGTAGGCCGAGACGGTGCGCTCGAAGAAGTTGGCCAGCTCGCTCACGTCCTGGAGCTCCATGAACC
>CAZGEF010000087.1:0-12211 GCA_964525005.1 uncultured Rhabdothermincola sp. | reverse complement strand
CCGTCGATCCAGATGTATTCGGCTTGATAGGTCAACGCGGACTCCTACAGGTGACGATCGCGTGCGGGGAGCACGCTGGGCTGCGGTCAGACAACCAGCGTCGGTTTTCCCGCCTGTTGCCCAAATGTGAACGGTCCGTGAACGGGCCGGTTCTCCCGGCCTTGCAGGGCTTTCGCGATGGGAACGATCCTGCACGAGGGGTGTAGACAAGTGCCCATGGAACGACAGCAGGACTACGTGCTGCGCACCGTCGAGGAACGCGGTGTGCGCCTGATCCGCCTCTGGTTCACCGACGTGCTCGGTCAGCTCAAGTCGGTGGCCATCTCCCCAGCCGAGCTCGAGAACGCCTTCGAAGAGGGCATGCACTTCGACGGTTCCGCCATCGACGGGTTCAGTCGGGTCCAGGAGAGCGACGTGCTCGCCAAGCCCGACCCGAACACGTTCGAGATGTTGCCGTGGGGTGACCGCGACGACGTGTCGGCCCGCATGTTCTGCGACATCTTGAACCACGACGCCGAGCCCTTCGAGGGCGATCCCCGCCAGGTGCTCAAGCGCAACCTCGACCGCGCCCACGACAAGGGCTTCTCGTTCATGGTCGCTCCCGAGATGGAGTTCTTCTACTTCGCCAACGGCGATCCGAAGCAGACCCCCCAGCCCCTCGACACCGGGTCCTACTTCGACCTCACCACCACCGATGCGGCCAGCGACCTGCGCAAGCGCACCATCCAGGTCCTCGAGAACATGGGCATCCCGGTCGAGTACTCGTTCCACGAGGATGCACCGAGCCAGCACGAGATCGACCTCCGCTACGCCGACGCGCTCTCGATGGCCGACAACGTCATGACCTTCCGACTCGTCGTGCGCGAGATCGCGCTCGAGCAGGGCGCCTACGCCACGTTCATGCCCAAGCCGCTCTCGGGCGTGCAGGGATCGGGCATGCACACGCACATGTCGCTCTTCGAGGGAGACATCAACGCCTTCCACGAGGAGGGCGACGAGTACGGCCTGTCCAAGGTCGCCCGTGGCTTCATCGCCGGGCTCTTGCACCATGCACCCGAGCTCACCGCCATCACCAACCAGGTCGTCAACAGCTACAAGCGACTCATCGCGGGCTACGAGGCCCCCGTGTACGTCACGTGGGCTCGCAACAACCGCTCGGCGCTGGTTCGAGTTCCGGTCACCAAGTCGGGCAAGCAGAGCTCGACTCGCATCGAGTACCGGGCACCCGATCCGGCGTGCAACCCGTACCTGGCCTACTCGGTCATGCTCGCCGCCGGCCTCAAGGGCATCGAGGAAGGCTACGACCTTCCCCCCGAGGCCGCGGCCAACATCTTCGAGCTCACGCCCGAGGAACGTGCGGCCGAAGGCATGCGCCCGCTGCCGCAGTCGCTGTCCGATGCGCTCGACGCCATGGAGAAGTCCGAGCTCGTCGCCGACGCGCTGGGCGAGCACATCTTCGAGTGGTTCCTGCGCAACAAGCGTTCCGAGTGGTTCGACTACAAGTCGCAGGTCACCCAGTTCGAGCTCGACCGCTACCTCCCGAACCTCTAGGCCGAACCTCCAGGCCGAACCTCCAGGCCGAACCTGTTCAAGGACCGAACGTAGGACCGCGATGGAACCGCTCCTGATCTTCCCCGACCCGGCGCCACCGGAGCTCGCCCAAGCCCTCGACCTGGCCGGCTACCCCTGGAAGTCGATCAGCGACGAAGCTGCCATCACCGCGTCCGAACCCGATGACGGCTGGGCCGGCGCCATCGTCTGCGCCGAGACCGACGGCGAGGCGGCGTTCGCCATCTGCCGGTCACTGCGCAAGCGCGACCTCCCGCTCGAGCCGCTCCTGCTCCTCGTCAACGGCACGCAGCTCGGCGACCTCGAGCTGCGCGACGACCTCTTCGACGACTTCTGCCTCGCGCCGTTCCATCCCCGTGAGCTCGAGGCGCGCCTCAAGCACCTCTTCTGGCGCACCGGGCGCGGCACCCGCCCCGAGCTCATCGAGTACGGCGAGCTCGTACTCAACCTCGAGACCTATCAGGCTGCCATCACCGGCGCACCGCTCGACCTGACGTACATGGAGTACGAGTTGCTGAAGTTCCTGGCGTCGCACCCCGGCAAGGTGTTCACCCGCGAGACGTTGCTCTCACGGGTGTGGGGCTACGAGTACTACGGCGGGGCGCGCACGGTCGACGTCCACGTCCGGCGGTTGCGCGCCAAGCTCGGCGAGGAGCACGCCAACCTCATCCAGACCGTTCGGTCGGTGGGATATCGCTTCGGTCAGTCGCGCTGGGGGCTCTGACTCACAGCCGGCCCGGCCGCCGGGGTCGGGCGCGAGCTGCGTCGTCGGCTCAGGAGTTCAGACGCTGCGGACGTCGGCCGCAGCAGCACCCTTGGGACCGTCGGTGATCTCGAACTGGACGGCCTGTCCCTCTTCGAGCGACTTGTAGCCCTCTCCACTGATGGCGGAGTAGTGGACGAACACGTCGGTGCCTCCGTCGTGCTGGATGAAGCCATAGCCCTTCTCGGCGTTGAACCACTTCACGGTGCCGGTCGGCATGGTTCGTTCCTTCCTTCGTTGCTCTGGACGCGTTGCTCGTGGAACGCGGGTCGTCGGTGTCCGAGGCGGACGGCGACCGGGCGTGCCGATCGACCATCCACACCGCAGATCTCGGATCCGTCCGGCTGCGGTGACCGCAGAACCTAGCGCTGAGGTCCCGGCGCCGAGGTGATGGTCCTACCTTGAACGTCCGGCTGCCCGTGAGCCGGCGACAGACTCCGCACGACGAGGATCACGCCAGGTGCCATCGAGGACTCTGCTTGGTCCTCATGATCCCGGCCTGATGCGCTCCGGTCATCCGCCGACCCCGACCCGTCGTCTCGTCGACCCGCCGAGTCATCCTTCGCGATGGACGATGGGTCAGGGGGCAGGGGGCAGGGGGCAGGGGGCAGAAGCGGAGTCCGGATGGGTCGATCCGAGTCGGATCAACCCAGCTCGGCGAACTCCGTGCCCTCGTACTCGGCGTCGACCTCGTCCTTGATGACCCAGCCGATGATCGCCGCAACCGCCGTGGCGCTGACGAGGACGACGACCGGGATGACGATCACGAGGATGACGACGATGGCGATGGCTCCGGGCACGGTGACCATCTTGGCCGACGGCCGCCGCCGACCGCCAGCAGGCCAGCATCAGCAGGCCAGCGGAAGGGAAGGCCTCGAAGGCAGACGCGACCGAGCGTCGGTCCGGTGTGATCCGAGGCGTCAGGCCGGAAGGTGCGCCCAGGCCTCGATCTCGACGAGGGCGACGGCCGGGAGCTCCACGACCGCCACGGTGGATCGGGCGGGGCGGTTGTCGCCGAACAGCTCGGCGTAGACGTCGTTCATGAGCGGGAAGTCCCGCATGTGCCGCAGGAACACGGTGGTCTTGACGACGTCGGCGAGCGACGATCCCTCCGCCTCGAGCAGCGCGCCGAGGTTCAGGATCGCCTGTCGGGTCTCCTCGACGACGCCGCCGGGAACGAGCGTGCCGTCGAGCGTTCCGATCTGACCGGACGAGATGAGGAAGTCCCCGGCGCGCACGATGGGCGTGTAGGGACCGAGAGGCTTGCTCATGGCGTCATGCTCGCACAGGCACGCCGGAGGGCCACACCGGCGGGTGGCCCTGGCGCGCCCAGGTCGCGGCGGCGACCGCAGCGAACACGGCATCCGATCCATTCGCCGGCTCACCGTCTCCCGGCACGATCTCGACCTCGACCGGGACCATCTCGTGGGGGCGCACGATACCGAACGACCTGATCGTGAGGTCCTGCACCTCGCCGTCGACGACGGTGAGCGACTCCGATGTCACCCACCCCAGGGCCATGTGGCTCGCACCGATGCAGTACGACCGGAGCACCACCTCGTCGAGCACCGGTCCGCAACCGACCACGACCGACAGTCCGCCGTCCTCGCCGAACGATGCCTCGGCCCAGCTTCCGTTCGGTGCGGTGACCCTGCCGGGTCGTTCGCCGATCGTGGCGAGCAGGACCGCCGCCTCGGCCCAACCCGCAGCCCGCAGGTCGGTGGAGGTCGACGGTCCGTCGACCTCCACCTCCTCCACGACGAGGCCCGGAGCGACGCGGGCGATCGAGTCCGCCACCCCGGGCGTGGCCGCCACGCGGACCACACCGGAGCCGTCGGCGCGAACCCCGGCGGCGATCGGTGGCCGCTTCGGCCCGAGGCGTACCGTGTCCTCGCGTGCCAGGGTCACCAGGACCGGGCGACCGTGCACGTCCGCGAGCTCACGAGCGGCCGACCTGACGAGCGAGGTGGTCTTGCCACCGAAGGCACCGCCGTTGGCGAGCGGACTCGCCGGCTCACCGCCCGGCAGGCACCACGCCGCATCGGTCTCGAGATAGGCCGGCTCCACCCACGAGGTCTGGAGGGTTCGGTGCCAGTCGCCGGGCGGGAGCGCGATCGGCGGCTCGGGGTCGACGGTCGTGCGGCGCCCCTGCACCTTGCCTGCCGACGAGCGGGCCGCGGCGAGCGTGTCGCCGACCGCCCAACCCCCGGAACCGTCGGGGACGGCGACCAACGCATCCTCTGGTGCCGTATCGGCCGCGAACCCGCCGAGGCCGAGCGCGACCCGCGGCCCGACGAGCTGCGCCGTGCCACCTTCGAGCTCAGCCCGGCGCGCCGCGGCCGCGAGATCACGTGGCCGCGAGCCGATCCCCACGGCCGTGCCGTCGCAGACCGCCTTCGCCGCCTCGTCGATCGTCTGCCATCCCGTGCACCGACACAGGTGGGCGGCGAGGGCGCGGTCGACGGCAGCAGGGTCGTCGAGGCCGCCCTTGGCGCGGAGACCCTCGAGGCGCGCCACGATGCCCGGTGTGCAGAAGCCGCACTGGCTCCCGCCGGTCGCGCACAACGCGTCGGCCCACCCCGTCGCGACCTCCGCAGGCAGGCCCTCGACGGTGGTCACCTCCCGACCTGCGATGCGACGCACGGGCGTGACGCACGAGACCCGAGGCTGCCCGTCGACGAGCACGGTGCAGCATCCGCACTGGCCCTGCGGGCTGCACCCGTCCTTCACGGAGAGGACACGGGCCTGGCCACGCAACGCCTCGAGAAGCGACTGCCGGTCATCGACGATCTCGATCGGCTGCCCGTTGAGCGAGATCTGCGTGGTCATCCGCTCAACGAGAGCCCGAACCGGGCGACCGGGTCAAGACGGGCACGGACCGGACACCGAGCGACGTCTCGAGGCCGGGGCGCGAGGAGCACGCGCACCGCCGGTCACCGGCGAGTGGATGCCCGTCCGGGGGCGTCGCCCGTCGGGGAAGCTTCAGCTGCCCGCCGGCGAAGGATCAGCTGAAGGACTGGCCGCAACCGCAGGTCTTCTGCGCGTTCGGGTTGTTGATGGCGAACCCGGCGCCCTGGAGACCGTCGGAGAAGTCGAGCGTGGCACCCTCGAGCAGCTGGGCGCTCGACGGGTCGACCACGACCTTCACACCGTCGGACTCGGCGATGAGGTCGTCGGCGTCGCGCTCGGTGTCGAAGAACATCTCGTAGCTGAAGCCCGAGCAGCCACCCGGACGGACGGCCACTCGCAGCATCAGCTCGGCGTTGCCCTCCTGAGCGATGAGCTCGGAGACCTTGGTGGTGGCGGTGTCGGTAAGCGTGATCACGTGAAGGTCCTCCTGGACGGGTTGCTCCGGGGGAAAGCGTATCGGGGACGGTCCACCGAGCGCGCAATCGAGGCACACCCGGGCACCACACGATGAACCGGTCTTCTCCGGGAGGCATCCCGTTAGAGTCGACGTATGTCCGAAGCCGCGCACCCCGACGAGTCCGAGATCCTCGGGCTCCTCCGCGGGGTCGTCGACCCCGAGCTCGGCAGCGACATCGTCGATCTCGGCATGGTCCGCACCATCGCCGTCGACGAAGGTCTCGTCACCATCACGGTGGCGCTCACGACCGCCGGGTGCCCGCTTCGTGCCCAGATCCAAAAAGACGTGCGGGCCCGAGTCGAATCCCTGCCCGGGGTGGACAAGGTCAAGCTGAACTGGGATGTCCTCACCTCCGAGGAGCGGGCCGAGACGATGGCGCGGGCCCGGTGGAACGTCCGGGAGGACGCTCCCGACACCGAGATCCCGCCCACGGCCAAGGTGCTCGCCATCGCATCGGGCAAGGGCGGGGTGGGCAAGTCCTCGGTGACCGCCAACCTGGCGGCCGAGCTCGCGCAGCGCGGCTTCACCGTCGGTGTGCTCGACGCCGACATCTGGGGCTACTCGATCCCGCGCATGCTCGGCGTCGAGGGGCGGCTCCAAGGAAACACGGGCAGCAAGAAGATGGTGCCCAACGAGCGCCGCGTCGGCGCGGGCCTGCTGAAGGTGGTGTCGATGGGCTTCCTCGTCGAGGACGAGGAGTCGGCCCTCATGTGGCGGGGCCTCATGCTCAACCGGGCCGTCCAGCACTTCCTCGAGGACGTCTCGTGGGGCGACCTCGACTACCTCCTGATCGACATGCCCCCGGGCACGGGCGATGTGCAGATGGGTCTGGCCCGCATGCTGCCGCGCGCCGAGATGATCGTCGTCACGACACCCGCTCGCAGCGCGCAGAAGGTTGCGAGCCGGGCCGTGAGCATGGCCCGCAAGAGCTACCTGCGCGTCGTCGGCGTCATCGAGAACATGAGCGCCTTCGTCACCCCCAACGGCGAGAGCTATCCGCTGTTCGGCAGCGGTGGCGGCCAGGAGCTCGCCGACAACGCCGGCGTGCCGCTGCTCGGTCAGATCCCCATCGAGCCTGGTGTCGCCACCGGCGGCGACGAGGGCGAGCCCGCGGTGCTGGGGTCGGGGCCGGCGGCCGACGCCATCCGGGCCATCACCGACCGACTCGTCGACGAGTACGTGCCCGCGGTGCAGATGGCCGGTTGCTCAGCCCGCATGCTCGACGCCGCCGTCGCGGCCCTCGACGCCAAGGGCGCCGAAGCCGAGTCAGTGGAGCCCGGGGCCGAGCTCTCCGCCTGATCCGGCACCCCAACACCCCGACGTCCTGGCTGGACACGCGTCGCTTGGCTGGACCCCGATGTTCTGGCTGGACACGCGTCGCTTGGCAGCGCGTCTTCCCAGCCGGTTCGCCCGGGTTTCGCTACAGGGCGGTGATGCGACCGGTGAGGTACGGCGTGCCCGCCCCGCCGTCCGCAGCAGCTGTGGGCATGGCCCACAGGTCCATGCGGCCCGGGCCGTCGGCCCGCCACAGGACGACCTCGTCGGCACGCGTCACCGGTGCCCGATACTCGAGCTCGGCCCGATACGGAGGATCGAGATCGTCCCGAGCCGCGAGCTCGTCCTCGACCATCGCCCAACTGGCTGCGTTGTTCACGTGGCTGAACAGGTCGAAGTCGCTGAAGCGGACCCGCCACGGGGCGACCACCGCGCCCGGCGCCGGGGTGGTCCCGTGCTGGAGCTTCGACGTGACCTGACGGCCGCCTGCCGTCGGGGCGTAGATCTCGTCGAACTGGGAATCGACGGGGAGCGGTCGACCCGAGTCGAGGTCGACGTGGACCCACACCGTGGCCGCCTCGATGTGGGCGCCGCGGTCACCCCGCATCGACACCCGGCGCTCGGCCCAGCGGCTGCCGGTGCCCGAGCAGAACGTGGCGAGATCGAGCAGCTCCCGGAACTCGGCGTGCCGGTGCATCTCGATCACCGTGCGCCGCACGACCCAGGCGATGTCGTCGTCGAGTCCGGCATCGACGGTGTCGTCGTTCGACACGTCCTGGAGGTAGCACGCGAGGGCATCGAAGCGGGCACGGCCACCAGGGCTCACGTCACCGAACCGGGCGCGGCGCTGGGACCGGAAGACCCGGATGCCCACCTCGTGGTCGTCGGGCACGGGGACGATTCGATCGGCACCGGGTTCTCGCACGCGCCGAACGTACCTCGCGCCACGCCTGCGCTCGGCACGACGGCCTAAATCGTTTGACGGCAGGTTGCGACTGGTGTTTCTTGGTGCAGCGGCGTGTGGGCTCTCACGCGCCGCCTGCGAACAAGCAGCAACCGAGGAACGACGACCGATGAACACCGCGACGAGCATCCAGGCCGGCAGCAACGCCGTAGCCGTGCCGTCGCGCGATCGCGCCAAGACGGCCTATCGGTCGGCTTCCTGGTCCGCCCTCGAGATCACCTTTGGCTGCATCGCCTCCGGTCCGATGGCGCACAACGGCCACAAGACCACCCGGCACCGGCCTTTGGAGCCCTCTCGGTAAGCACACCGAGAGCGCAGGAACTCCGAAGGCCGCCGGGAAACCGGCGGCCTTTCTGCGTTCCTGGCCCCGGTCTCACCGAACCCTCCTCCTGCACCCCAACACCACCAACAGATGCACGACCCAGATGCACGACCCAGATGCACGACCCAAGAGAAAGTGAGAACAAGATGCTCGCCGAACTGAGCGAGATCGGGATCCAGGACTGGTGGGACGACGCCCTGTGCCGTGACGGCGAGGGGTCGCTCAGCACCGTGTTCTTCTCCGAGGAGCTGCAGGACATCGCCCGGGCCAAGCACATCTGCGCCGAGTGCCCCGCGATGCTCGACTGCCTCGAAGGCGCCATCGCGCGCCGTGAGCCCTGGGGTGTGTGGGGCGGCCAGATGTTCCTCAACGGAAAGATCCTGGCCACCAAGCGGCGTCGTGGGCGCCCACCCAAGACGCCCCGGCCCGAGGACCAGCTGCCGGAGATCCCGGTTCCGGTCCACCTCACGGGCTACCTCCGCACCGCCTGATCGGCTTCGGTCAGGGCCAAGGCCCTCCGGCGACTCCCCCAAGCGCCGGAGGGCTGGTGCACGAACCCGACGGCCACGCCTCTGCGCCACCCTTCATCGTCCGAAGCGGTAGCAGGACAAGGTGGGCCGATCGACAGCGACGAGCAGATCGCCGGGCGATCCGGGGCAACGGTTCACGCGAGCCCCGGCCTACCCACAGGCGATCGTGCAGGATGCCGGCCACGACGAGCTCCGGCTCGGAGTGGCCGGCTTCGTCGCGTCTGCCCACCCATCCCGTCATGTGCGTATCCACGGGCCGTCATGTGCGTATCCACGGGCCGTCGTGTGCGTATCCACGGGCGCCTATGACACCTGGATACGCACGCGACGGAGGTGACGACGAGCGGGAGCAGCACGACGAGCAGGACGGGGTCGTCACGGCGGGGCGTTGGGTCATCTCGCGGTCCCGGCGGTACCGTCGTGGAGCGGACTCCGCCGTCCCACTGGCGTCCTCCTCCCTCCGCATCACCCGCATCCTGGCCATGGACTCCGTGCTCACCGACGACGACTTCCCACCGAGCCCTGCGCCCCGCCCGTTGCCGCGTGGCCTCCTGTGGGCGGCCGCGCTCGCCACCATCGTGCTCGCCATCGCCGTGGTCGTGTCGTTCTCGTTCGACGACTCCGGCGCCAACGTCACGAAGCTGTCGCTCAGCGACCCCGAGTCACCGCTCGACGCCGACCAGACCGCACAGGACCTCCCCGGGGAGACCATCCCACCGCTCTCGTTCGCCCGCTACGACCCGACCACGAGGACCTTCACCTCACAGGCCGGATCCCTGCAGGACTACCGAGGGGCGCCGCTCGTGCTCAACTTCTGGGCGAGCACCTGTGGGCCGTGCATCGCGGAGATGCCCGCGATCGAACAGGTCTCGCAGGAGTTCGGCGACCGAGTTGCCTTCCTCGGCGTGAACCCGAAGACCGACCCCACCGCCGCCGCCGTCGACATGATCGACAAGACGGGCGCGACGTACGACCTGGGCAACGACGCCGGGTCGTCGATGGCCATGTGGTTCGGCATCACGCTCCTGCCGACCACGATCTTCGTCCACTCCGACGGCACCATCGCCAAGGTCCACATCGGTGAGATCACAGCTCCGGAGATCGAGCAGATCCTCACCGACGAGATGGGCCTGTGACCGGGCGATCGCCGGTCGGAGTGTCGCGGTGATCGACGCGCCGCTGGCCTGGGCCTTCGGGGTCGGGATGGTGGCGACGTTCAACCCCTGCGGGTTCGCCATGTTGCCCGCGTACCTCTCCTACTTCCTCGGGCTCGAGTCGGCCGCCGACGACCACAAGCGCAGCAGCGTGCTGCGGGCCCTCGCCGTCGGGTCGTCGATGACCGCCGGGTTCCTCGTGGTGTTCGGACTTCTCGGCATCGTGCTCGAACCGGTGCTCGAGCAGGTCATGGACAAGCTGCCGTGGGTCACGGCCGTCCTCGGCGTCGCGCTCGTCGGGCTGGGCGTGGCCATGCTGTTCGGGAGGACGATCAGCTTCGCTCTGCCCAAGGTGGCGAAGGGACCGGACAACCGCGAGCTCACCTCGGTGTTCCTGTTCGGCGTGTCCTACGCCCTCGTGTCGATGTCGTGCACCATCTCGCTGTTCATCACCGTGATGTCGACGGCGGCGTCGTCCTATTCGGTGTCGGGCATCGCGGTCTTCCTCGCGTACGGCCTCGGCATGGGACTCGTGCTCATGGTGCTCACGCTCGCCATCGCCCTCGCCCGCCAGGGGCTGGTGCGCTCGATGCGGCGTGTGCTGCCGTACGTGAACCGCATCTCGGGCTGCTTGCTCGTCGTCGCCGGCGCCTACGTGGCCTACTACGGCTGGTACGAGATCCAGCAGCGCTCGGGCACCACCGACCCCGGCGGCCCCGCGGGATGGGTCTTCGACCTCCAGGGCGAGATCAGCTCGTGGATCCAGGAGGTCGGCCCGGTGCGGATCGGCCTGCTGCTGGCGCTCGTCATCGCCGTGGCGGTGACGGTCACGCTGGCGTTGCAGGGACGCCAACCCCGCTCGTCCGCCGAGTAGCGGACCTTGCCCCGAATTGCGTACGCCACCGTCGGGGAACGACGGCGGCATACGCCAGAACCGGGCGATGGACGGGCTCAGCCCATCGAGGTGGTGTGCTCCGGCTTGATCTTCACGATGACCCGCTGCTCCCCCGGCTGAAGACCACCGAAGGTGTCCTGCTTCGTGTAGCGCTGGGCCTGGCGGTTGATGAAGGCGTAGTCGGCATCGTCGACGACCTCGCTCACCACGCCCCGCACCTCCAGGTACCGGTACGGGTTCTCCGGGTCGAGGATCGACACGGCGACCTTGGGGTTGGCCTGGAGGTTCTTGTACTTCTGCTTGGAGTCGTTCTGCGACAGGTTGATGGTCTCGCCGTCCCACTCGAACCACACCGGGTTCACCTGTGGTTCACCCTTGGGGCCGATGGTCGCGATGTTGGCGACGGTGAGAGCGTCGAGCAGATCGGCGTGCGACTCCGGAATTTCGGACATGGGGACTCCCTGTTTGGACGTGCGTACCCCGGCGTCAACACCCGGAGGGCGTCAGGGATTCCCGGGACTCGCTCAGTCCGACGGCACGACGACGATGCCGTCGCCGGGCTCGCTGGATGACCTGGTCGCTTCCTCGGACTGGCTGCTCTGCTCGTCCTCGTCGGTGGAGGTGGGAGATCCGGTCGGAGGCAGCGTGGTCGCCGGTTCGTCGGTCCGCTGGTCGACCGAGGAGGAGCTCCCGGACCCGGAAGGGATACCGGTACCCGCTGATGATGTGGCGGGGGCTTCGGCGCGCTCACCGGTCGCCGATGCCGTGAAGGTCGCCCACCCCGCGGCATCCACTTCGCTGAGGGAGCTGGCGACCTGGAGCGCCTCCGCGCGGGTGGGCGCCTGCACGGCCACCATCACACCCGCACTCGGCCACCAGATCACCGACTCGGCCTCGACCTGCGTCTCGCAGGCGTCAGGGGTGCTGATCGTGTCGCCGTTCGGCGATGCCGTGCCGCTTCCCGAACAGATCTCGGACGTCTGCATCGAGTAGGCCGCCGGGTGCCCCTCGAAGATGGTCACCTCGACCGGGCCTTGCGGGAACAGCAGCTGCATCCAGAGGAACGATCCGTTGACCCGCTGGACGACGACGCTTCCCACGGTCGAGCAGCCGAGGGCCTTCGCCGTCTCCTCCGTGGAGAGCCCGGCCAGGTGTCGCAGCACGACGGTGGCGCGCTGCCGAGGAGGAAGCCACTCGAGCGCGCCCCGAACGGAGACCGTGGTGACCACGGCGTCGGCCGGATCAGACCCGGAGGACAGTCCGGTGGCCCACGCGGCGCTCACGTCTGGGAGCAGGTCGGTCGCCGCGCCGAAGCGCCGATCGTGCCGGGTGATCCACCGGCGGAGGTCCCGCGTGCCGACCACGACGACCC
>CAZGEF010000086.1:0-12536 GCA_964525005.1 uncultured Rhabdothermincola sp. | reverse complement strand
GGACGGCGTTCGAACTGCTGGAGCGACTTGAGGCGCTTCTTCAGCATCCAGTCCGGCTCGCCCTTCATCCACGACATCTCTTTGACGATGTCGGTGTTCAGACCCCGCTTGGGCTTGAACACGTAGTCCTCCGCATCGCTCCAGCCGAGCTTGTAGCGACCGAGGTCGAGGCCGAGATCCGTTGTGGCCATCGTGCGCTCCCAGATGAGTAGATCGGGCGGACAGTTCGGGACAGGAGGGTGACGTGCCGGACGACCCCACGGGGGGTCCGGGGATTTCTCCTACGGCGATAGTAACAACTCCCCCCTCCCGACCCCACCCCACGGCACCGATCACGTACACGGGTCACGCGACGCCGGACTCCCTCGCCTCGTCGCGACAGAGGGGACGGGCCACCTCGATGCGACGTCCGGGACCGGTTCGTCGCGACATCGGGGGTCGGCAGGATCACTTCGCTGTGTCACGATCACTCACATGGGAGCCCTTCGGAGCCGACAAGAACCGTCGTGACAGATCCGCGAGCGGCGGTCGGCAGCGGGTCCGACGAGAGGCGCTCCCCGCCACGAGCGCGGGGAGCGCTCGACCGCGATGCCACGATCGCGGACCTCGCCGCGCTCCTCGAACGGGCCGAGTGCCGGATCGCCGACCTCGAGGATCGCCACACGGCCACCGTCGACGCGCTCCACGACGGCCTGTTCATCATCGGGCCGGGGACGAACCTGGAGTACGCCAACAAGTCGGCGCTCGCCCTCTTCGGCTACAGCCAGGCCGAGCTCGCGGACCCCGCCACCTGGGAGCACCTCGACCCCATCGACGAGAGCGGTTCGTCGATGGGCTTCAGCAAGCACAGCCCGATCATCGCGTTCCGCACCGGCAGGCCCGTCGAGGCCCAGATCATCGGGGTCACGACCGCCCGTCTCGGCCTGCGGTGGCTCGACAGCACCTCCATCCCGATCCTGCGCGACGGCAAGGTCCGCAGCGTCATCACGACCTTCACCGACGTCACCGACCAGCGACTCGCCGACCAGCGCCTGCGCGAGAGCGAACAACGGTTCCGGGTGCTCACCGAGTCGCTGCCGGTCGGCGTCTACCAGATCGACAGCGACGACGAGATCACCTACGTCAACCCGAAGTGGTGCGAGATCGCCGAGGTCGACGAGGAGCGGGCCATCGGTCTCAGCTTCGTCGAGATGATCCACCACGACGACGTGGCCGAGGTCGCCGAGCACTTCCGGTTGAGCCGCAACGCCAGTCGGGAGTTCCGGGCCCAGTTCCGGATCGTCACCGGCCTGGGGCAGATCCGCTGGCTGAGCACCTACGGGGTCCCCTCCTTCGACGAGGAGACCGGCGCCTTCCTCTCGCTCATCGGATCGGTCGAGGACGTCACGCCGTTCGTCACGGCCCAGGAGTCGCTCACCCACGCAGCGACCCACGACCCCCTCACCGATCTCCCGAACCGCAGCCTGATGCTCGACCACCTCGAGGTGGCCCTGCGCCGCGGCGCCCGTGAGCAGTGCCGGGTGGCCGTCCTCTTCCTCGACCTCGACCGCTTCAAGCAGATCAACGACACGCTGGGCCACGATGCCGGCGACGACCTGCTCGTCGAGGTCGCGCAGCGACTCGCCAGCATCGTGCGCCCGACCGACACGGTCGCTCGAATCGGCGGCGACGAGTTCGTGATCCTCTGCGACGAGGTCGCCGACGAGCACCACGCGCTGGCCGTCGCCCAACGCGTGCTGTCGGTCATCGAGGCCGAGCCCATCGCGCTGTCGGGCACCAAGGTCGCGGTCACAGCATCGGTCGGCATCGCCCTCTCCCCCATCCGCGCCCCCGCACACCCCGAGGCGCTGCTGCGCGATGCGGATGCGGCCATGTACCGCGCCAAGGAGAACGGGCGGGCCCGGCTCGAGCTGTTCGACGAGGCCATGCGGATCCGGGCCACGAGGAGGATCGAGCTGGTCGACGAGCTCGCCCGTGCCGTCGAGCAGGGCGACATCGTCGTCCACTACCAGCCGTGCGTCGACCTCCTGACCGGTCGCATGACCGGCGTCGAAGCCCTGGCCCGCTGGCACCACCCCGACCGCGGGATGCTCCCGCCGTCGGAGTTCATCCCGATCGCCGAGGAGACCGGCCTCATCGTGGGCCTCGGCCTGCGGGTGCTCGCCACGGCCTGCCGACAGATCCGTGTCTGGGAGGAGTTGCTGGGCGCCGACGCACCGCGGGTCCACGTGAACCTGTCCGCCCGCCAGCTCAGCGCGAGCAACCTGCCGCTGATCGTCCAGCAGATCGTCGATCAGACCGAGATCCGGGCCGAGAACCTCTGCCTGGAGATCACCGAGAGCGTGCTCATGGAGGACGCCGCCTCGGCGGTCGACGCCCTCACCAGCCTCAAGGACCTCGGCATCGCGTTGGCGATCGACGACTTCGGGACGGGCTACTCGTCGCTCTCCTACCTTCGACGCTTCCCCGTCGACGTGCTCAAGGTCGATCAGTCGTTCGTCGCCGGGCTCGGCCCCGACCCCGAGGACTCCGCAATCGTGGCTGCCATCATCAGCCTCGCGCACTCGCTGGACCTCGAACCGCTGGCCGAGGGGGTCGAGACCCCCGAGCAGGTCACGCTCCTCCAGGAGATGGGGTGCCACGGAGCACAGGGCTACCTCTTCGCGAAGCCCATGGGCGCCGAGGAGCTGACACCCATGATCGTGGCCAGCCTCGGGCCCTGACCGCCTCGGGCCTCGATGGGCCGGGGGCCGGGGGCCGCTAGCCTGGCGCGGGTGGAGATGAGCCGACGCCCGCTCGCCGAACTGCCCCCTCCACCCCCACGGGAGTGGCGGTTCGCGCCGGGGCCGTGGGCGGTCGCCGCGCTGCTGGCCGGCGGGTGCGCCTACGTCGCGCTGCGCGATCCCAGCACGAACACCACGTTCCCCGCGTGCCCGTTCAAGTCCTTCACGGGATGGGACTGCCCCGGCTGCGGCATGACGCGGGCCGCCTACTCGCTCATGCACCTCGACGTCGCCGGTGCGGCCAACCACAACCTCCTCTTCGTCGTCGCCCTCCCCCTGGTCCTCTGGATGCTCGCGGACTGGTTCCTGCGCGAGTCAAGCGGTCGGGGTCTCCCCACCGTTCGCTGGCCGGGCTGGGCCACGATCGCGGTCGGCGCCGCGGTGGTCGCGTTCGGCGTGCTGCGCAACACCGCGGCCTTCTCCTGGCTCGACGCCGTGGCCTGAGGATCGGCCGTCAGCCGTCGATGCGCCGGAGCTCTTCGCGGAACCGCCGGCCCCGCTCGACGTAGGTGTCGGCGTTCAGCTTCACGAGGTCGGTGGCCGGACGTCCCTCGCGGAGCTTGGCCGGCACACCGAGCGCCATGTGGCCGGTGGGCACCTCCATCCCAGCCGGAACGAGCGCGGCGGCACCGACGAGCGCCCTCGTCCGCACGATGGCCTTGTGCAGCACGATCGCACCGTTGCCGACGAGCGATTCGTCCTCGATCGTGCAGCCCTCGAGGTGGACGATGTGGCCGATCACGCAGTCGTTGCCGACCAGCGTGGCCAACTCGGGGGTGCAGTGGAGCACCGAGCCGTCCTGCACCGACGACCGGTCGCCGATGCGGATGCCGCCGCGTTGCCCGAATCGCTCACCACCGGCCCGCTCACCGCCGGCCCGCTCACCGCCGTGGTCACCGCGCAGCACCGCCCCCGGCCACACCGACGACTCGGCGCCGATCACGACGTCGCCGATGACCACCGCGTCGGGGTGGACGTAGGCGGTGGGATCGATCTGGGGGACGAGATCGCCCAGTGCGTAGATCGGCATGGTGGCTGGTGGCCTCTGTTTCAGCTGGTGACCCGTCCGTACCCGCCCCGGAAGAAGATGAGGGGGCCGCCCTCGTGGAGGACGTCGAGATCGGTGACCGCGCCGATGACGATGTGGTGGTCGCCCGACTCGACGACGTCGTGGAGGTCGCAGTCGATGTAGCCCATGACGCCGCCGATGCGCGGGCAACCGTTGCCGGAGCGCTTCCAGGCGAGCTCGGCGAACTTGTCGGGGGCCTTGCTGGCGAACACGCGCGACACGTCTTCTTGGTCCTCGGCAAGGATGTTGACCGTGAACTTGCCCGTTGCCTGGATCTTCGGCCAGCTCGAGGACTGCTTCCCCGCGCAGAAGAGCACCTGGGCGGGTTCGAGCGACAGCGACGCGAACGAGCCGACGGCGAGTCCGACCGGGCCGTCGTCGTCGTGGCTCGTGATGACGGTGACCCCTGTCGGGAAGTGGCCGAGCACCTGACGGAACTTGGCGGAGTCGAAGGTCGTGCTGTCGTCGCTGATGTCGCTCACGACCGCCACCTTACTTAGCGGCTGAGACGATAGGTCCACCCGCGTTGGGCACCACGCCGACCTGCCCGCTCTGGTTCGCTTCGCTCACGGGCCGCTCGGGCCACGGGCGGCTGAGACGATAGGTCCACCCGCGTTGGGCACCACGTCGACCTGCCCGCTCTGGTTCGCTTCGCTCACGGGCCGCTCGGGCCACGGGCGGCTGAGACGATAGGTCCACCCGCGTTGGGCACCACGTCGACCTGGCCGCTCTGGTTCGCTTCGCTCACGGGCCGCTCGGGCCACGGGGGCGGGCGGCGTGGGTCAGATGCGGGAGCCGGTCGGGTCGAAGGCGATCGTGAGGCCTTCGGCCGCTCCGATGACCTCGGCGATGCCGAGCGCCTCGGCCTTGTCCTGAGCGGCCCGCGTGATCTCGTCGACCATCTCGTCGGTGTGGCCGGGGTCGTGGTGGAACAGCGCGAGGCGGCGAGCACCCGCCTCGCTCGCGACGCGCAGGGCGTAGTCGACGGTGCAGTGACCCCAGTGGGCCTTCTCGACGAACTCCTCGGGCGTGTACTGCGCGTCGTGTATGAGCAGATCGACGCCGTCGGCGAGCTCGAGCACCTCGTCGGCCACCCGGTTGGAGCCGTCGAGCGGCTGCTGGTGGTCGCTGATGTAGGCGATGGTGACCGAACCGAGCTCGATCCGGTAGCCGAAGGTGGCCCCGACGTGGGGGACGTAGCGCGCCCGGACCTTCGCGTCGCCGATGGCCACATCGTCGGGCACGAGCGTGTGGAACTCGATCGTGCCGCCGAGGTCGGCGACGCGGACCGGGAAGTACGGCGGGCGCATGAACTCCTCGAACGCCTCGGCCAGCGACAGCCCCTCCTGGGGGGGCCCGTAGATGTCGAGGCGCGAGCCAGGGCGGTGCAGGGGGGCGAAGAAGGGCAGCCCCTGGACGTGGTCCCAGTGGAGGTGGGTGACGAGGGCATGGGCTCGGAACGGGCGATCGGTCGGTTGACCGGTACCGAAGAAGCGGAGCCCGGTGCCCAGGTCGAGCACGATCGGATCGCTGCCGGGCGAGATGATCGACACGCAGGCGGTGTTGCCGCCGTACCGCTGGTTCGCGTCGCATGCACAGGGCGTCGAACCGCGCACGCCGTGGAACGTGATGTCGACCAAAGCTCACCCCCTACTGGCCGAAGAACTCGGAGCGTAGCCAAGCCGCTTTCCAGCTGTCGTCGCGTGTGACCGATCTCACCGGACGGCCAGTGCGTGGTTGTCCTACCTTGTTCGGCCGCTCGTGCAGGTTCGCTCTGGCTCCGCCGGTGCGCTCGATCAGGTCGGGAAGGCGAGGTCGCCCGTCTCGGTCCAGCGAGCGAGCCCATCGTCCACGAGCGTCGCCGCGACCCGCCGGGCACGATCGCGGTCGGTCGGCCAACCCGCGGCGCGGGCCAACTCGTCGACCGGAACGACCTGCCGGGAGCGCAGCTCGTCGACGAGGCGTCCTCTCCCCTGCCGATCCGATCCTTCGAACCGCGACTGCCCACCGCTGACGCCGGCCGACCCGATGGCCGGGTCCGGGACCTCTCCCCCGCCTGACCCGGCCCCACCGTCCGGATCGGCCTGGGTGCGAGCCTGGTGCCATCGGCACCAGGACGCGACCGGACAGCGCGGACAGCGCGGGGCGCGGGCCGTGCACGCCAAGGCTCCCAGGTCGAGCATCGCCTGGTTCCAGGCCCATCCCCGCTCGGACGGCACGGCGTCGTCGGCGATCCCCTGGGCCTCGCGCCGGCTCAGCGTCCGGCCCTCCCAGCGGGCCAGCACCCGCGCCGCGTTGGTGTCGAGCACCCCCACGTCGCGCTCGAACGCGAAGGCCAGCACCGCACGAGCCGTGTACGGGCCGATGCCGGGCAGCGCGAGCAGCGCATCGAGCTCGTCGGGGATCGCTCCCCCGTGGTCTGACTCCACGGCGACGGCACAGCGGTGGAGGTTGACCGCACGCCGGTTGTACCCGAGACCCGCCCACAACGCGATGACCTCGCCCACCGGTGCTGCGGCACACGACGCGGGGTCGGCGAAGCGGTCGAGGAACGCCTCGAACCTCGGCATGACCCGTTGGACCTGGGTCTGCTGGAGCATCAACTCCGAGACCAGGACCTCCCAGGGATCTCGGGTGCGACGCCACGGCAGGTCGCGCCGGGTCCGATCCGACCAGCCCAGCAGCGCGTGCTGGCGCTCGACGAGCGCGCTGGTCGGCGACCTGCTCATGGCACCGGGCTCGTCGCGCCCGTCTCTCAGGTCGCCCGGCACCAGAAGACGTCGGTCGTGTAGGGGAACGGGAACGACGAGCGACCCGCGAGGTCGGGGTGCGTCGCGACGAGGTTCCGGACGCGGTCGAAGACGCGCTCCTGCTCGTCGGCGGGCCGAGCACCCACGACGCTCACCGACGCGGTGCGGGCGAGGAGCAGGTCGAGGTCGAACAGCTGGGTCCACGCCACGGACCATCGCCGAGCACGCGTGAACCCGCCCGCCGCATCGATGACCGCGGGGTAGTCGACACCGACGTAGGCCTCGTAGGGACGTGGGTCGTCGGGGTGGTCGACGAGGAGGTCGCTCCAGGCCCGGACCCAGTCGTGACGGCGGTCCCGGGTGTTCCACAGCAAGGCGAGCGCCCCGCCCGGGCGCAGCACCCGGTGGATCTCGGCGAGCGACCGCTCGGGATCGAACCAGTGGAACGCCTGCGCGACGGTGACCACGTCCACCGAGGCGTCAGGAAGCGGGATCGCCTCCGCCGCGCCGTCGAGGGCCTCGACGCCCGCGAGCGCGGCCACCAGCTGCCCCCGCATCGCCTCGACCGGTTCGACCGCCACGACATCGGCACCCGAGGCGATCAGGGCCCGCGTCAGCTTCCCCGTCCCCGCCGCGAGGTCGAGCACCCGCCGTCCCGGCCCGATGGAGCCGTGTCCCACGACGAAGGCCACCGCCTCGGGCGGGTAGGTCGGCCGGGACGCCTCGTAGTCGGCCGCTGCGGCCTGGAAGCCCCGCGCCGCGGGCTCGGGGATCACTCGTCGGTGAACACGTCGTCGCCGTAGGGGAACGAGCGGGTCGGGGCGAACTCGCGCTTCCACACCATCAGCTTGCGGACGAAGAAGCAGACCTCTTCCTCGCGCTGGTTGATGCCCTTCGACTCCACCGTGATGATCCCCCGCTTGCCGTCCGACAGCTCCTTGCGGTCGAGGACCTTGGTGACGGCGTAGATCGTGTCACCGTGATAGGTCGGCTTGGCGTGCTTGAGCGTCTCGACCTCGAGGTTGGCGATCGCCGCGCCGCTCACGTCGGGCACGCTCATGCCGAGCACGAGCGAGTACACGAGGTTGCCGACGACGACGTTCTTTCCCTGGATCGTCTCGTTCTCGGCGAACCACTCGTTCGTGTGGAGCGGGTGGTGGTTCATCGTGATCATGCAGAACAGGTGATCGTCGTACTCGGTGATCGTCTTGCCCGGCCAGTGGCGGTAGACGTCGCCGACCTCGAAGTCCTCGAAGTGGCGGCCGAACGGGCGATCGAGCGTGGTCACGGGAGGCTCCTCGGAGGTGCTGGGCGATGACCGGTCGAGCGTACGGCCCGCCACGCCCACCCGGCCACCTCGCATCCCGACCGAAGTCCTCACGAGTGGGCCCACGCTGCCGACGGAGAGCCGGATGACCGGAGGGGAGCTCGTCGGCAGCGGCGACGTCTGGGCGGCCACCTCCGATTCGGAGTCCAGTCGTCGCCAGACCGAGATCTGGCGCATGCTCGTCCGAGCCCGCTACGTGGCGCTCGTCGTCGCCTCGATCGTGGCCATGAGCCCTGCCGGTGGGGAGCGGCGCTGGTGGATCGTCGCGGCGACGATCGGCGTGGTCATCCCGTACAACGGGGTCTACGACCTCATCCTGCGTCGCACCGGACGGCTGCCGAGCTCGATCGCCTACACCGACCAGATCGTGGCCATCGTCCTGCTCACGATCGACACGGAGCTGACCCAGAGCATGCTGCTCGTCATGCTCGCGATCGACGCGACCAGTGCCGTCGCGTTCGGGCGCCGCGTCGCCGTGCAGGCCGCGCTCATCGGAGCCATCGGGGTGGTGCTCGTGCTGTGGCTGCGGGCTGACGACGACGCGTTCATCGCCTTCCTCGTCTACCTGCCGACCGCCGCGTTCATCGTGCTGATCGTCGGACAGGTCTCCGAGGTCGAGCGCCGGCTCCGGTCTCGCTTCAGCGACCTCGTCAGCGGGATCGACGCCATCGTGTGGGACCAGCTCACGCAGAGGCCCTCCACGGTGTTCGTCAACCGGCGAGCCGAGGAGATCCTGGGCTACACCCCCGAGCAGTGGGCGACGCCGGGGTTCTGGGCCCAGGCCGTGCACCCCGACGACGAGGACTGGGCCGCCGAGCAGTACCGACGCGCCATCCGCCAAGGCGAGAACGTCGAGATCGAGTACCGCCTCATCGCGGCCGACGGCCGCGTCGTCTACGTCCAGGACCACATGCGGGTCGAGGTCGACGGCAACGACCGCACGAGCGCGGTGCGCGGCGTGATGCTCGACATCACCGACCGGCGCCGGGCCGAGACCTACGCGGAGCAGTACGTCAACCTCGTCGAGCACATGCAGCTGTCGCTGCTCGTGTTCCACCTCCAGGACCGGGCCGACGACCGGTCTCTCGTCGTGGTGGCCATGAACCCCGAGGCCTCCAAGATGTCGCACCTCGATCCCCGGGACGCGATCGGCATGCCCTTCGACGAGGTCGTGACCATCGGCCAGCCCGCCCTCATGATGAAGAGCCTCGCCGACATCGTTCGGGATCAGAAGGGCTGGGAGCTCGACGAGTTCCCCATCGGCGACGGTCGGATGTTCTCGGTACGGGCGTTCCCACTCCCCGGTGATTCGGTGGGCCTCGCCGTGCAGGACATCACCGAGCGGGCCCGGGCGGCGGACGTGCTCCGCCACCAGGCCCGCCACGACTCGCTCACGGACCTGCCGAACCGCGCCTTGCTCAACGAACGCCTCCGCCAGGCCCTCGACCGGTCCGAGCAGACCCGGGAACCGGTCGCGCTCCTCGTGATGGACCTCGATCAGTTCAAGGAGGTCAACGATGCCCTCGGTCACGACCACGGCGACCGCCTGCTCGTCGAGCTGAGTCGCCGACTGCAACACCTGCTGCGCGACGTCGACATGCTGGCCCGCCTCGGTGGTGACGAGTTCGCCGTCCTCGTCACCCGCGACGCCGACGGGCCGGGTGCGCTCGAGGTCGCCCGGCGCATCAGCGAGGCGATGGATCAGCCCTTCCAACTGGGCGGGATCACCGTGCAGACCGCCGCCAGCATCGGCGTGGCGCTCTACCCCCACCACGCCACCGACGCGGAGACCCTCGCCCAGCGCGCCGACGTCGCCATGTACACGGCCAAGCGGGGCGAGGGGCGCATCGCCATGTACGCGTCGGAGCACGACCGGTCCTCCGTACGCCGACTCGCCCTCATCGGCGAGCTCCGGTCCGCCATCCACCAGGATCAGTTCCGCCTCCACTTCCAGCCGGTCCTCGACCTCCAGAGCTTCCGAGTCCCGTCGGTCGAGGCCCTCGTGCGATGGGAGCACCCCGACCACGGACTGATGCTGCCTGCCGACTTCATCGACCTGGCCGAGGTCTCGGGCAGCATCGGGCCGCTGACGCGTTGGGTCATCACCCACGCCATCGATCAGATGGCCGCGTGGGACGACGATCGCATCGACGTCACGATCGCCATCAACCTCTCGGTGCGCAACCTCTACGACGCAGACCTGGTGGCCTGGCTCCGCGACCTGCTGGACGAGCGCGGCGTCACCGGGACCCGTCTCCAGTTCGAGATCACCGAGAGCCGACTCATGGATGATCCGGTGAAGGCCCTCGAGGTCATCGGCCAGATCCGGGCTCTGGGCATCCGCACGAGCATCGACGACTTCGGAACCGGCTACTCATCGCTCGCCTACCTGAAGCACCTGCCCATCGACGAGCTCAAGATCGACCGGTCCTTCGTCGCAAGCATGGTGTCCGACACCAGCGACCTGGCCATCGTGCGATCCACGATCGACCTCAGCCACAACCTCGGGTTGAGCGTGGTCGCCGAGGGGGTGGAGGACCAGGCGACGCTCGATGCGCTGATCGACCTGGGATGCGATCGGGCTCAGGGGTACCACATCAGCCGTCCCGTCCCGGCGGTCTCGATGGCACGTCAGCTCGACCACCTGGGCAACCTCGCCTGACGCGGCGCAACCCGCCCGGTGCGGCATGCGACGTCCGCGAGCCAGGACCCGCTCGACTCGTTGCCCACCAGATGGAGACCGTCTCGATCCGGGCCAGCCGGGGATCAGCCGGGGATCAGCCGGGGATCAAACCGGGGGTCAGACGGGGACGGTCCCGCCGTCGGAACCGGGAACGGTCCGAGCACCCACTGCGGCAAGCGCGCAATCCATGCAGTGCGGCGGTTTGGACGTCCCGTAGCTGTAGACGAGGCAGTCGTCGCAGAACTCCCCCCGGCACGACCGGCAGATGCCCCCTGCCGTTGCATGGCGATGCACCTCACATGTTGCCAAAGGTGCTCTCCCCGTGCTCCATGTCGGCCTACGGTACGAGAAGTCCGGGGTCCTCCTGAATAGGCAATTCGTACCTTCGTGTCGCGTGCGACCCAGCGAGCGACGGACAGCTCACGACCAGAGGACCCACGACCGGGGCAACCATCGACACCCCGCCACCCAAACGGTCCACCTGACCGGCACGTGGGCCGATCGGTGCTCGGTTCGAGGATCCGGCGGGCCGTCACCGATGTGAGCGCACGGTGGGTGCTGGGTAGCCTCGCATCTCATGACCGCCGTCGACCCGACCTCCGACCACGCGCCCGACCCGACCTCGGACCTCGATGCCGCCGCGGCCGCGATCGCCGCAGCCGACGCGATCGTGTCATCGGCGGTCGCCGAGCTCGCCTGGCCGGGACGGATCGATCACGACCAGGTGCTCGCCTACGACGTGGCCCACGCCGCTTCGGCCGTCGAGACCGGCAAGGCGATGCTGACCTACGCCGCCAAGGGCACCGTCGAGGCCGCGCTCGCCGTCGCGTTCGTCGCCGATGCCGTGGCCGAGCTAGCCGGAAAGCTGTTCGGCCGCGAGTCGCAGTGGGGCGTCACCCCCGGCGCCCTCGACGTGGCGCGAGCGTTCGTCGCCTCCTATCGCGACCCCGCCTTCCTCGCGACGCTCGCCGACCAGCCCGGTCCCCGTCACCTCGACGACGACTTCGAGCTCGTGCAGGACACCTTCCGGCGCTTCGCCGAGAACGAGATCCGGCCGGTGGCCGAGCACATCCACCGTGAGAACGCCGACATCCCCGAGTCGATCATCAGCGGCCTGGCCGAGATGGGCGGCTTCGGCCTGTCGGTCCCCGAGGAGTACGGCGGGTTCTCCGGCGGCGGCGAGTCCGAGTACATCGGCATGGTGGTGGCCACCGAGGAGCTGTCCCGCGGATCGCTCGGCGTCGGCGGCTCGCTCATCACCCGACCCGAGATCCTCACCCGGGCGCTGCTCGCCGGCGGCACCGAGGAGCAGAAGCAGACCTGGCTCCCGCTGCTCGCCACGTCCGAGGTCATGGCCGCGGTCGCGGTCACCGAGCCCGACTACGGCTCCGACGTCGCCGGCGTGAAGGTCACCGCCACCCCAACCGACGGCGGTTGGCTCATCAACGGGGTCAAGACCTGGTGCACCTTCGGAGCACGTGCCGATGTGCTCATGCTGCTGGCCCGCACCGACCCCGACCGCTCGAAGACCCACCGTGGCCTGTCCATGTTCATCGTGCCCAAGCCCCGCGGCGAGGGCCACGGCTTCGAGTTCGTACAGGAGGCCACCGACGGCGCCGCCGGTGGCGGGAAGATGGAAGGCCGCCCGATCGACACCATCGGCTACCGCGGCATGCACTCCTACGAGGTGGCCCTCGAGAACTGGTTCGTGCCCGCCGAGAACCAGATCGGCCTGGAGGCCGGCCTGGGCAGGGGCTTCTACTACCAGATGGCGGGCTTCGAGAACGGTCGGCTCCAGACCGCGGCCCGCGCCATCGGCGTCATGCAGGCCGCCTACGAGGACGCCCGCCAGTACGCCGCCGACCGTGTCGTGTTCGGCCAGCCCATCGCCGAGTACCAGCTCACCCAGGCCAAGCTCGGCCGC
>CAZGEF010000085.1:0-12537 GCA_964525005.1 uncultured Rhabdothermincola sp. | reverse complement strand
TGATGCGGCGCTTGATCTCGTCGGTGATGTGCGGGATGACCTGGACGGTCTTGCCCAGGTAGTCGCCCCGGCGCTCCGCCGCGATGACCGCCGAGTAGATCGACCCGGTGGTGGCGTTGCTGTCGCGCGACAGGCTCTCGTCGACGAACCGCTCGTAGTGGCCGAGGTCGAGGTCGGTCTCGCCGCCGTCGTCGGTGACGAACACCTCGCCGTGCTCGAACGGGTTCATCGTGCCCGGATCGACGTTGAGGTAGGGGTCGAGCTTCTGGAGCGTGACCCGGAGCCCTCGTGACTTGAGCAGTCGTCCGAGCGACGACGCGGTGAGGCCCTTGCCCAGGGAGCTGGCCACACCTCCGGTTACGAAGATGTGCTTCGTCACTCCACTGCCTCCTGGTCCGTCCGACTCCACGACGGAAGTGCACCCTAACGCGGGATCGACGGACGACGGTGCACCCGCCGGACGGCCCAACAGCCCAACGACTCACGTCGCGTGCGCACCCACACACGCTCACCGAACCCCACCACGCGCAGGACCGCGGTCGTTGCCGTGTCGCGGGTGGCCGGCGGCGAGGTCTACGCGCGCCGTCGGGTGTTCGCCAGGAGCTCGGCCGCATGCTCGCGCGCCGCGTCGGAGTCCGGGGTGCCCGACAGCATCCGAGCGAGCTCGACGACCCGATCGTCGCCCTCCACGCGGGTCACGACCGTCGTCGTGTCACCCCCCGTGACCTGCTTGACGACCACCGCCTGATGGGCGGCCGCCGCGGCCACCTGGGCCAGGTGCGTGACCACCAGGACCTGGTGGTCACGGCCCAGCTCCGCCAGAGCGGCGCCCACCGCGATGGCGGCACCGCCGCCGATGCCGGCATCGACCTCGTCGAACACCAGGGTCTCGGGACCGTTGGACAGCACCAGGCGCACCGCCAACATGGTTCGGGCCAGCTCGCCGCCCGACGCCACCTTGGTGAGCGGGGCCGGGCCGACGCCGGGGTTGGCGCTGAAGACGAAGGTGACCTCGTCGCCCGGGTCGTCACCGACCTCGATGCCGAAGCTCGCCTTCTCGAGCCCGAGGGCGCGCAGGTGCACCGACACGGCCGCGGCGAGGCCCGGCGCGGCACGGCGACGGCGCGCGCCGACCTCGCGCTCCGCCGCGGCGACGACCTCACGCAGCCGCGACCGTTCCCGTTCGAGCTCCGCGGCCCGCTGATCGTGGTCCTCGAGCTCGGCGAGCCGGTCCGACAGCTCGGCGTGGTAGCCGATGACGTCCGCGAGCGTCTCGCCGTACTTGCGCCGGAGGTCGTGCAGCAGCTTGCGCCGATGCGTGATCGCGTCGAGACGCTGGGGATCCTCCTCGAGGGTGTCGGCGAGCTGGCGGAGCTCGCTCGTGATGTCGGCCAGCTCGACCTCGACGCCGAGCAGGCGTCCGTGGAGATCGGCGAAGACCTCCGCGTCGCCGAGGGCGGCCGCGGTCTCGGCCACCGCCCCGACGACGCCTCCGTCGTCCGCGAGACGTGCCACCGCGGCGGTCGCTGCGGCCCGGCGGTCCGAGGCGCTCCCGAGGCGGTCCTGCTCGCGGCCCAGCGCCTCGTCCTCGACAGGATCATCGAGACCAGCATCGGCGATCTCGTCGACCTGGAAGCGGAGCAGGTCGATCTCTCGGGCCCTGGCGCGCTCGTCCCCACCGAGCTCGGCGAGCGCCTCGTCGACGGCGGCCAGCTCCTTGCGCGCCGTGTCCAGCGGGGCCAGATCGACACCGCCGTGCTGATCGAGGGCGGCGCGCTGCACCGAGGCGCGCAGCAGCGACTGGTGGGCGTGCTGTCCGTGCAGGTCGACCAGCGATCGGCCCAGCTCGGCGAGCTCGGCCGCCGTCGAGGGACGTCCGTCGATGTAGGCCCGGGACCGCCCCTGGGCCGGGACCACGCGTCGGATGACGACCTCTCGGCCCTCGTCGGCCCCGGTCTCGTCGTCGTCGAGCACGAACCGTCCGGACACGACGGCCTCGGCGCTGCCGGCCCGCACGAGGCTGGCGTCGGCCCGGCCCCCCATGAGCAGGTCGATGGCACCCACCACCAGGGTCTTGCCGGCGCCCGTCTCCCCCGTCACCGCCGTCATGGCCCGGTCGAGCACGATGGACAGCTCGGAGATGACCCCGAGGTCGGTGACGACGAGCTCGGTCAGCACGTCAGCGGTCCCCGAGCTTGAACTTCGACTTGAGGATGCCGTGGAAGTCCCGCGGTCCGAACACGACCAGGCGAGCCACGTGCTCCGACGCCGAGCACGCCACGGCGGCGCCCGGTCCGAGCTCGCCCAGCGCCCGACCGTCCACCCGCACCGTGGCCGGCTGGTGGCCGTCGACGGTGAGCCGTACCACCGAGGTCGACTCGAGCACGAGGGAGCGGTCGAAGAGCATGTGCGGCGACACCGGGGTGAGGATGAGGGCTCGGTGCGTCGGGGCGACGATGGGGCCCCGCACCGAGAGCGCGTACGCCGTCGAGCCCGTGGGTGTCGCCACGATGAGGCCATCGGTGGCGTAGGTCGTGAAGAAGCGGCCGTCGATGTCCACCGCGATGCGCACCGTGTGCCCGCTCGGGGTCTTCTCGACGACGAGCTCGTTCAGGCCGACCACGACCTCTGCCGACGCGCCGCGCAGCGAGCCGTCGCCCACCGTGGTCACCTCCAGGAGCATGCGCTCCTCGATCTGGTAGTCACCTCGCAGCACCCGATCGACCGAGTCCCGGAGATCGGCCGGTTCGATGTCGGCCAGGTAGCCGAGGTGGCCGATGTTGACACCCAGCACGGGGACCTCGTCGGTGGCCACCAGGTCGACGGTGCGCAACATCGTCCCGTCGCCGCCCAGGCTCACGGCGAGGTCGAGGCCCGTGCCGAAGACGACGGGCTCGACGGCCAGCCCGTCGAGGCCGACCGTGGCTGCGTCGGCGGCGGGCACCCGGACCTCGTGACCGGCGGCGGAGAGCCATGCCGCGGTCGACCGCGCCAGGTCGGCCGCCTCCGGGCGTTCGTGGTGCACGACCAGGCCGATGACCGCCATCAGGGTGCCTCGGACGACGCGTCGCGCACGGCGGCCTCGATCAGCTCGTCAGCGCCGGTGCCGTCGACACCGGCCCCACCGACGACGGGACTCCCGCCGCGCAGGTGCGCGACGAACTCGACGTTGCCTTCGGGACCGGGCACGGACGACACCATGACCGCCATGATGCTGGCCCCGGCCGACAGGAACGCGGCAATCACCTCGCCGAGCACGCGTCGCCAGATCGCCGGATCACGGATGACGCCGCGACCTCGATCCGCCTCGGCCCGGGTCGCCTCGAACTGCGGCTTCACCAGGACCAGGAGCTCACCGTGGTCGCCCGCCGCCTCCACGAGGATGGGTGCCACCGAGCGGAGCGAGATGAACGACAGATCGGCGGTGACCAGGTCGAAGGGCGCGCCGACGGCCCCGAGGTCCAGCTCACGGATGTTCGTGCGATCGACGTTGCGCACCCGGGGATCGCCGACCAGGCGTTCGTGGAGCAGCCCGTAGCCGACGTCGACCGCCACGACCTGGGCCGCGCCGCGCTGGAGGAGGCAATCGGTGAACCCGCCGGTCGACGCTCCCGCATCGAGGACTCGGCGGTTCGCCGTGTCGAGGCCCAGCGTCCGCAGCGCGCCGTCGAGCTTGCCCCCCGCCCGGCTCACGAACGCCGGCGCCGGGCCACGGACCACGACCGGCTCGCCGGCCGCGACGAGCCGGGATGGCTTGTCGACGGGAGCACCCCCCACGGTCACCCGTCCGGAGTCGACCAGCGAGGTGGCCTCGTCGCGATCACGGGCCAGACCTCGCCGCACCAGCTCCCGGTCGAGGGTCCGTCGCGCGGTCAGGAGGACTTCTTCGCAGCAGCCTTCGTGGTGGCTGGCTTCTTGGCGGCGGACTTGTCGGCGGCACGCTTCTTGGCCCCCGCGGCTCTGGCGGCCGACTTCTTCGCCGGCTTCTCGAGCTTGGCGATCTTGCGCTCCAGGCGGGCGATGTCCGACTTCGTGGCGATGCCGAGCGTGCCGAGCTGCGCCCGGATCCGCTTGTCGACCAGATCGCCCAGCTTGTCGCTGTTCTCCTTGCTCCGGTCGCGGATCTCGGCCAACACCGAGTGGATCTGGTTCGACTGCGCCTCGGCCGATGCCGCGAGGTCCCTGAGCAGGCCCTCGATCTGGTCCTGGGCGAGTTGGGCCGCGTCCTTGATCTGGTCCTGGGTCTGCTGGGCCGCGTCCATGGTGGCGTCCAACGCCGACTTGCTGGCGTTCTTGCTGACGTCCAGCGCGCTCCTGATCGGGTTCTGTGCCATCGAGAGATGCTACGGGCGCGACCCTTGCCTGTCTACGGTCCTGTCCACGGTCTCTGCGGTCCTCCGTGCCCGGCCCGGCGATCAGAGGCCAGGCGACCGGGAGCCCGGCTCCCAGGGATCAGGCGCCGGCCATCTGGCGCACGAGGTCGGCGAGGTCGGTGCCGACGAGGTCGGGCGCGGGCTCGACGGGGAGATCTGCCGGTTCGGTCACGCCGCTGAGCACCAGGCCGAAGCGGTACCCCATCGCCACCGCGAACCGTCCGTCGGTGTCCGGCCGGTCGCCGACCATCACGCCGTCCTCGCCGAAGCGGCGCTTGACGACGTCGCAGATCGGGCTGTGCGGTTTGCCCGCGACCTCGGCGCGCACCCCGGTCGCCCGTTCGACCGAGGCGAGGATCGCACCACCACCGGGCACGATGCCGTCTGCCGTCGGATAGGTCGCGTCGTCGTTGGTCGCGAGCAGGCGCGCCCCGCTGAGCACCGCGACCGTCGCCGCGGTCATGAGCGCGTAGTCGAAGCGCGGGTTGAACCCCATGAGGACCACGTCGACCACACCGACGGGGCCGTCGGCGTCCTCGGCGCGCACCACGGTCGCCCCGCGATCGCGGACCGCCTCGTCGGCACCCGGGCCACCGCACACGAGAACCCGCTGACCCGGTTCGACCAGCTCACCCGCCGCGGTCGCCGACGTGACCACTGCATCGCCGGCATCGATGCCCTGCCGGGCGAGCTTCGCCTCGACATCGGCCCGCGTGGCATAGGAGTTGTTGGTCACGAACCCGACCGCCTGCCCCGCGTCGCGCAACCGCGCAACCGCGTCCGCGGCACCCGCGATCGGGACCGAGCCACGCCACACCACGCCATCGAGATCGAGCATCCAGGCCACGGCGGAACTCTAGGACCGCCGCCGCAGGCCGAACGGCGTCCCCCGTCGCGGTAGGCCGTTCGACCCGATTCGGAGCGATCGATCGGGCGGACGAAAGGACCCCAACCAGAATTGCGTTCTCGACCACCCATCGCGCACTACGCTGGACCGGACCCCCACGAGGCGGAGGACCGCACGACATGAAGACCTCACGAGGCCACCTCGTTCTCACCGGCGCCCTGCTCGCCGCGCTCGCGCTCCTGAGCCTCAGCACCCCGGCCGGCGCCCAGGGCTACCCAGGCACGGGGAGCATCACGTTGGACAAGACGACGGTGCCCCAGGGTGGGACGGTCGGCGTCACGTGCACCGGGTTCGCGCCGGGAACCGATGTCCAGATCACGCTGCACTCCGACCCGGTCGACCTGGGTACCGCGACCGCCGACGACAACGGCGAGGTGCACCAGAACATCACGATCCCGCCCGGGACCGCCACGGGGCAGCACTCGGTCACCTGTTCAGGGCTGTCGGCCAGCGGTGGATCGCTGACGCTCACCGCCGAGCTCATGGTGACCGCCACGGGGACGACGCCGGTCACCAACCCCACGACCAGCGGCACCGGCACGCTGCCCCGCACCGGTTCGGACACCACCGAGCTCTTGCGGGTCGGTGTCGTGCTCATCGTCGCCGGGGCGGCCCTTGCCGTCATCGTCCGTCGTCGCAGCTCAGACGACCGCCGAACCCGCGCCTGACCGACCGGGCGTCAGCACCAAGCTCCTGCCCGCTGGCGCGCCACGCGGCCCACTAGGGTCGACGTCGGACCGGCCCGTCGGGCGGTCGCCGCGGGCGAGGGCGAGGGCGACGCCCATCTGCGAGCCGGACCGGGTTCGACCATGGACGACCTCACCGACAACGATCCCGAGCCGACCGTCGATCGCTCAGCATCATCGACGAGCCGCACCGACGCCCCGGCGCGACGACGTCGCTCCCCCCGACGCGATGACCGCGTCCGGGGAACCCGTCGCCTCCACGATCGGAGGATCGCGGCCGCGATCACGACGATCGCGGCCCTCGTCGGACTGCTGACGTCACCCTCGGCACCGACCGGCCTCGCCGTCGCCGACCGGCTCTGGTGCGCCGCCGTGCTCGCCCTCATCAGCTATGCCACGGGACGAGCCCGACGGTGGCCCGCCTACTGGCTTGCCGCCATCGCCGCGCTGAGCACCGTCGGTTCGTGGTGGTGCCTGAGCGGTCTCGTCGCGTTGGCCACGGCAACGGCAAGCGGGCTGTCACGGGGCCGACGACGGTCGCGAGGCGCGGCGGTGGGTGCCTTCGCCGGGCTCGCGCTCGTGCACCAACCCACCGACGGGCCGTTCGCCGCGACGCTGGTCATCGGCCTGGCGGCGGTGATGCCCGTCCTGTGGTCCGGGTACCGACGCAGCCCGAGCCGGGTCCGAGCATCGACCCGGTGGGGGGCGGTCGCCATGGTCGCGGCGATCCTGCTGTGCTCCGTCGGGTTCGGGGTCTCGGCGCTGCTCGCGCGGTCCCAGGTCGACGAAGCCGTCGACCTGGCACGAGCGGGACTCGACCAACTCGGCCGCGGCGACCAGGCGGAAGGGGTCCGGAGCCTCGAGCAGGCCAGTGCCCGTTTCGAGGACGCGGCGAACAGGCTCGACGCGCCGTGGGCCTGGCCGGCTCGACTCGTTCCCGGGGTCGCGCCGCACGCGGAGGCACTCGCCGCCGCGTCCACCGCGGGGCGCGACGTCACCCGGGTCGCAGCCGATGCCGCCGCGACGGCGCCGTACCAGGACCTCAAGGCCGGGGCGGGCACGGTCGACCTCGACGCCGTTCGCTCGATGCAGGAGCCGGTGCGCGCCACCGCCGAGGCGCTCGACCACGCCGTCGCCCGCCTCGACGCGGTCTCCTCGCCATGGCTGCTCGCACCGGTCGCCCGCCCCATCGAGTCGTTCCGCTCCGAGGTCGCCGACGCACACCGCGAGGCCGACCTCGCCTCCCGCACCCTCGAGGCTCTCCCCCACATCCTCGGCGGCGACGGCGACCGCACCTACCTGGTGCTCTTCACGAACCCGGCCGAGACCAGGAACCTCGGCGGGTTCGTCGGCTCCTATGGGATCCTGCACGCCACAAACGGCCGCGTCAGCTTCGACGTCAGCGGCTCCACCGCCGACCTCTACGCCGACGCCGGCGTCGACCCCGCGACGATCTCGCTCGAGGCACCCGACGACTTCGTCGTCCGCTACGGCCGCTACGCACCCACGACCTACCTCCAGAACCTCACGGTGTCGCCCGACCTCGAGACGACCGCATCGGTCGCCCGCTCGACCTACGACCAGATCACCGGCACGGAGGTCGATGGCGTCATCGTCGTCGACCCCATCGCGATCGCGGCCCTGCTCGAGCTCACCGGCCCCGTCGAGGTCGACGGCTTCGACGAACCGCTGACCTCGGCCAACGCGACCGGCTACCTCCTGCACGGCCAGTACCTCGACGGCGATGCATCCGACCCGGCCCGACGTGACCGCCTCGAAGCTGCCGGACGGGCCACCTTCGACGCCCTCACGGAACGCCAGCTCCCGGGGCCGAGACGGATCGGCGACGTGCTCGGACCGGTGGTCGACACCAAGCACCTCGCGTTCTACCCCTTCGATGCGGCCGACCGGGACCTCATCGTGCGGCTGGGGGCATTCGCTCCGCTCGTCGCTGAACCGGGTACCGACTTCTTGTCGGTCCGGACGGCGGACGCCCTCGCCAACAAGCTCGACTACTTCCTCCGCAAGGAGGTCACCTACTCCGCGAGCTTCGATCCCGAGACCCAGACCGTGCGATCGACCGTGTCGATCACCCTTCACAACGACGCCCCGGCCGATGGGCTCCCCGACTACGTCGCGGGGGGTCAACCGCCCTCGGAGGGACTCGCACCCGGCACGACGAGGGTACGTATCGCGGTCTACACCCCGCTGAGGTGGACCGGCGGACGGCTCGCCGGATCCGAGGTGCCGGTGGAGCCGCAGCGCGAGCTCGGCCTCAACGTGTACACCAACCTGATCACGATCGCTCCGGGAGGCTCGGCGACGCTCGAGCACATGCTCGAAGGCACCATCGCCACCGGAGACCGCTACCGACTCCAGGTGTCTCCCCAGCCGCTCGTGCAACCCGACAGCTACTCGGTGCGGGTGTCGAGCGGCTCACCCGACTGGATCGTCGACCCCGCGCACCCCGGGGTCGACGACGGCACCTACTTCGGCACCTCGTACCTCGGCGCCGACGAGCTCATCGACCTGCGGTTCCTACGACGCTGACCTGCGGTTCGCACCGCATGTCAGCACCGGGGTGACCGGGCCGACCCAACCGCGATCCACCCGCGGGCTCGGCACACCGGCCGCGCCACCTCGTCTGCTAGACACGGGCGTGGCCGAATTCCGATCGTTCCGCGGCGTCCGCTACGACCTGGACCGCGCCGACCTGGCCGACGTGACCGCACCCCCCTACGACGTCATCGGCGCGGACGATCGAGCAGCCTTGATCGACCGCCACCCCGACAACGTCGTGCGCATCGACCTTCCCGGCGGGGGCGACACCCCGGACCCCTACCGGACGGCTGCCTCCCTCCTCGACGAGTGGCGGCGCGAGGGCATCCTCGTCACCGACCCCGACGAGTCGCTCTACGTGTATCGCATGGACCACGTCGACGAGACGGGCACCTCGCGCCACACCACCGGGGTGTTCGGGGCGCTCACGCTCGCCGCCCCGGGCCAGGCCGCCGACGGTGCGACACCCATCCTCCCGCACGAGTACACGACCCCGAAGGCGAAGAGCGATCGTCTCGATCTGATGCGGGCCACCGCGGCCAACCTGTCGGCGGTCTGGGCCCTCTCGCCTGCGTCGGGCCTCACCGAAGCGCTCGACGTCGGTCGACCGCCCATGGCGAGTTGGAGCGACGGGCACGGCGTGCACCACGCCCTGTGGCAGGTCACCGACCGCGAGTCCGTCGACGCCATCTGCGAGCTGATCTCCTCGCACCCCGTGGTCATCGCCGACGGGCACCATCGCTACGAGACGGCGCTCACCTACCAGGCCGAACGCCACGCGGCCGGCGATGGACCCGGTGCCTACGACGCCGCGCTCTTCTTCGTCGTCGAGCTCTCCGAGGACGAGCTCGACGTCCTCGGCATCCACCGGTTGCTATCGGGCCTGCCCGACGACATCGACCTCCTCGAGTCCTTCGCCCCGTTCTTCGACATCACCGATGCCCCACCCGTCGACGCCTCGACGCCGGCGGCGATGGCCGAGCGGGAATCGCTCGTGCTCGTGGGGCCCGGACGAGCCTGGTTCCTCGAACCCCGTGCCGAGCTCCTCGCGACCGCCCGTCCGCTCGACACCTCACGACTCGACGTCGCCCTCGCTGCGCTGCCGCCCCACGAGCTCGTGTACCAACACGGCGTCGACCACGTCGTCGACGCCGTCACGACCGGCCGCGCCCAGTACGGCGTGCTCGTCCGGCCGGTGTCGGTCGCCGACATCGTCGAGGTCGCCCACGGAGGCGAGCGCATGCCGCCGAAGTCCACGTTCTTCCACCCGAAGCCGGCGACCGGCGTCGTGTTCCGCTGCTTCGACCGACCGACCTGACCAGAGCCTCGAACGACCCCACCGGGGTCACCTCCGTGCCGAGAGGGTCCGGTCGCCAGCTCAGATCGCCAGGCGTACACGCGATGAGGCCCCCACGGTGTGGGGGCCTCACACAGCTCATGGGCGACGAGCGCGCCGGCCACCGTCAGGCGACGGTGACCGCCTGGTCCAGGTAGACGTCCTGGATGGCGTTCAGCAGGTCGACGCCCTCGGCCATCGGCCGTTGGAAGGCCTTGCGACCGCTGATCAGTCCGGTGCCACCAGCGCGCTTGTTGATGACGGCGGTCCGGACGGCATCGGCGAGGTCCGACGCGCCCTTTGACTCGCCACCGCTGTTGATGAGGCCGATCCGACCGCTGTAGCAGTTCAGCACCTGCCACCGGGCGTAGTCGATGGGGTTGTCGGCCACGAGGTCGCCATACACCAGCGGGCTGGTCTTGCCGAAGCCCGGCAGCGCGTTGTAGCCACCGTTCTTGGTGGGCAGCTTCTGCTTGATGATGTCGGCCTCGATGGTGACGCCCAGGTGGTTCGCCTGAGCGGTCAGGTCCGCCGAGTCGTGGTAGTCCACGCCGTCGACCTTGAAGGCGTTGTTGCGCAGGTAGCACCACAGCACGGTGAACATGCCGAGCTCGTGGGCACGGTGGAAGGCCTCGGCGACCTCCACGATCTGGCGGCGGGACTCGGGCGAGCCGAAGTAGATGGTGGCCCCCACGCCGGCGGCGCCGAGGGCATGGGCCTCCTCGACCGAACCGAACATGATCTGGTCGAACTCGTTCGGGTGGGTGAGCAGCTCGTTGTGGTTGATCTTCACGATGAACGGGATCTTGTGGGCGTACCTGCGCGACGCCAACCCGAGCACGCCATAGGTCGTGGCGACCGCGTTGCACCCTCCCTCGATGGCCAGTTCGATGATGTTGAGCGGATCGAAGTACTTGGGGTTCGGCGCGAACGACGCAGCACCGGAGTGCTCGATGCCCTGGTCGACCGGCAGGATCGACACGTAGCCCGTGTTCGCCAGGCGACCGTGGCCGAACAGGGACTGCAGGTTGCGCAGCACCTGGGGCGAGCGGTCGCTGCCCGCGTACACCCGGTCGACGATGTCGGGTCCCGGCAGGGTGAGCTCGCTCTTGGACACGCCCTTGCACTCGTAGTCGAGCAGGTCGGTCGCATCGTCGCCCAGGAGGGCCTGAATGTCGGTCATGTCACTCCTACTTCACCGATGACGGTCAGCGCCGGAGGTCCGGCGGGATCGGGGCCAGCGTAGGCGCGAACGACAGCCAGGGCGGAACCCGCCGTGCCCACCCAAGCCGAGCCGCCGGCGATCAGCGCAGGGCCGGCGATCACGGCGAGGCCGGCGATCAGCGCAGCGAGCGCAGGCGGATGCCCGCGTCGGCGAACTCGGCATCGGCCGAGCAGATCTGGGCGAACAGGTCACGGGCACGCGGGACGTCACCCGCCCGCTCGTAGAGGTCGGCCAGGGCATAGGCACGGCGCAGGTGATGGTCCTGTGCCCGCTTCGGGAACTTCCAACCCTGGAGGAGGAGGTCGATGGCCCCGGTGAGATCCCGGCGATCGGCGAGCGACCCGGCCGCGACGATCCGGCCCTCGGTGACGAGCTCGGCCGAGGGCGATTCGGACTTCAGCTCCTCCCACAGCTCGTCGACCTTGGACCACTGGCGCAGCGCCCGGTAGCAGTCGGCGAGGACCGGGTTCGCCTCGGTGGTCAACACCAGGGCCCGGAACGCCTCGAGCTCCTTGGCCGCCAGGCGCCACTTGCCCTGGCGGTACAGCGTCAAGCCGTAGAGCTCGCGAACCGCGGGCACGCCGGGGGCCTGTTCCGAGAGGGGACGCAGGATGCGCGCCGCGTCGGCGAAGCGCTCACGCTCGAAGTCGCGCGATGCATCCCGCAGCCGCTTCTCGACCCGGTCGGTCCGGTTGGCGCCGACCGCCTTCGTGAGCTGTCCGCGCACCTCGTCGTCGATCTCGACGGGGTCGGCCCGGCGTCGCGGCTTCGATCGTCCGCGACCCACCGCCGACTCGGCCTCATCACGGATCTCCTCGACGAGCACCCACTCCCCTTCGACCGGTCCGTCGGTAGCGCGCCGCGACTCGTCCGCCGCGTCGCGCCGCGCCTTCGGGGCGGTGCCCGGTCCCCCGCCCTCACGGACCTGGCCGACGCCCTTGCGGGCGACCCCACCCCAGGCCTTCGGAGCACCCTCGATCTCCTTCAGGCGCCGGATCTTCGCCTCGAAGTTCGCCTGCTCGGCCTCATCACGATCGAAGGGACGAGCCGATCCTCGGCCACCCTTCAACCCGCCGGAACCGTCGCCTCGGCGCGCCGATCCACCCGACGAGCCGGACCGGCCGCCCCCGCCATTGCCACGTCCCGCTCCCGACCGGCCCGAAGGACTGCCCCGACCACGCGACGATCCAGACGAAGAAGAAGCGGCCATCGCTGCACTGTAGCCGCCGGCACCCCCGCCCCCGACGTCGACCAATCGTCAAAGCAGCCGGTCGCGGCACACGGATCCGGAGATCCCATCGAGGGGAACGGCGGGGACGAAAACGCGAAGAAGGCCCCCTCTCGGGGGCCTTCTTTCGGCGAAATCCGGCGGCGTCCTACTCTCCCAGGGGCTCTGGCCCCAAGTACCATCGGCGCTGGTGGGCTTAACTTCCGTGTTCGGAAAGGGAACG
>CAZGEF010000084.1:0-13131 GCA_964525005.1 uncultured Rhabdothermincola sp. | reverse complement strand
TCGAGTCGGGCACGAGCGACGCCGCCAAGATCAAGAGCCACCACAACGTGGGCGGGCTCCCCGACGACATGGAGTTCGCGCTCGTCGAACCGCTTCGGGCGCTGTTCAAGGACGAGGTGCGCCGCGTCGGCACCGAGCTGGGGCTGCCCGACGAGATCGTCTGGCGTCAGCCGTTCCCCGGTCCGGGGCTGGGGGTTCGCATCATCGGCGAGGTCACCCCCGACAAGGTCGAGATGTTGCAGCACGCCGATGCCATCGTGCGCCAGGAGGTGCACAAGGCTGGTCTCGACCGCGAGATCTGGCAGGCCTTCGCCGTGCTTCCCGACATCCGCAGCGTGGGGGTCATGGGCGACGAGCGCACCTACGCGCACCCCGTGATCATCCGGGCGGTCACCAGCGACGATGCCATGACCGCCGACTGGGCTCGGCTGCCCTACGAGCTGCTCGAGACCATGTCGAGCCGCATCATCAACGAGGTTCCGGGCATCAACCGGGTGGCCTACGACATCACGTCGAAGCCTCCGGGCACCATCGAGTGGGAATAGGGCTTCCGCACGACCGTTGCGGTCACGCGGTTCGGAGGCCTGCGGTCGACGGGTCGCCGTCGGACGCCGTCGCCGAGGTGTCGGCCTCGTCACTTCGGCGTGGCGTCGGCAGGTGGAGCTCGAAGCGGGCCGCGTCGTCCATCAGGACGCCGGCCGCGTCGGCCAGCACCGGAGCGACGAGGCGCACGTGGTCGGGGGCGACGTCCACCTCGAGGCGGAGGGCGGGCACCGATCGCTCGTAGGTCGATCCTCGGTAGACCTGGGTCATCGTGCGCTCCGCCGTGCTCCACACGGCGTCGAGGATCGGGATGCCGTCGAGCTCGCCTTGGACCAGACCGCGGCGGGCAGGATCGATGGTCACAGCGATGGTGGCGTGCGGTTCGACGTCGTCGGGGTCCTCGACTGCCTTGAGGACCGGGCTGGCCGGAGCCGGAGCCGGAGCGGCGGCAGTCGCGACCACGGGGGTGTTCGGGGGTGCGACCGTGGCCCCGGCGGGCGTGGTGCGGCCCGCGTAGGAGCGCGCCTCACGGATGGGTGGGGCCGGGCGGTCGCCGCCGAGTCCGTGGCGACGCAGGACGCCGTCGAGGGCCGACATGAAGGGCTTCGTCTCGTCGTGCGACCACGCGCCACCCCGGGCGGAGCCGGTTGGCGGATCGACGACGTGGCCGACGACCTGCCAGCTGGTGAGGCTGAACCGCTGTCCGGTCTCGTGGTCTGGTCGGGTCCAGTCGATCGCCTCACGTGGAGGAGGTGGTGGGGCCGCGACGTGCCAGCCGATCATCTCGAGGTCGGCGAACAAGAGGGTGGGCGGTCGGACGCCGTCGAAGTCGACGGCCAGGCGCACGGTGCCGTTCGCTCCCTTGGGGACGATGCGAACGGCGAGGTCGATGTCGTCGGGTTCTGCCATGCCCACAGGATCGCCACCATGCGTGAACGATCGACCGCCGGGCAGTCACGGCCCAGTGAAGGGTTGATGACGCGGATCTTGGACGGAGCGTGGTGTTCCGGCGCCGAAGGGTGGTCCTTGGTGGTCGCCGACCACGGACCTGGACGTGTCGCCACCGCTGGCCCGAGGGGCCGGGGAGGTCGGGAGCGCCGGGGCCACCGGGTGTGTCACCGCTCGCCGGTAGGGTCTGGTCGTCATGAGCAGCAACGCCGGCCTGTCCGCCGATGGACCTTTCGACGAGCCCGGTGGACGCCGTCCGATCGAGCGACCCGACCTCCTGGAGGGGCTCAACCCGGTCCAGGCCGAGGCGGTCGTGCACGACGAGGGGCCGCTGCTCATCATCGCCGGTGCCGGTTCCGGCAAGACCCGGGTGCTCACCTCGCGCATCGCCCACCTCATCCGCGAGGGGGGCATCTCGCCGTTCGAGATCCTGGCCATCACCTTCACCAACAAGGCAGCCGACGAGATGAAGCACCGCGTCGGTGCCCTCGTCGGGTCCGTCGCCCAGAAGATGTGGGTGTCCACCTTCCACTCGGCCTGCGTGCGCATCCTGCGCCGCGACGCCAGTGCCATCGGGTTCCCGTCGTCGTTCACCATCTACGACCAGGCCGACGCCGTGCGTCTCGCCGGCTACGTCATCCGCGACCTGGGCCTCGACGCCAAGAAGTTCCCGGCCCGCTCCATCCAGGCGTCGATCAGCGCGGCCAAGAACGAAGGCCGTTCCGCCGAGAGCTACGCCGCGACCGCGTCGAACATCTTCGAGCGCAAGCTGTCGGAGATCTTCACCGAGTACCAGGCCCGCCTCCTCAAGGCCGGCGCCATGGACTTCGACGACCTGCTGTCCAACACCGTCGTGCTCTTCCGCGAGCACCCCGAGGTGCTGCGCCACTACCAGCAGCGCTTCAAGCACGTGCTGGTCGACGAGTACCAGGACACCAACCACGTCCAGAACGAGATCGTGGTCATGCTGGCGTCGGAGCACCGCAACATCTGCGTGGTGGGCGACGGCGACCAGTCCATCTACAAGTTCCGCGGCGCCGACCTGCGCAACATCTTGGAGTTCGAGAACGCCTTCCCCGACACCACCGTCATCCTCCTCGAGCAGAACTACCGCTCCACCCAGCGCATCCTCGACGCGGCGAACTCCGTCATCAACAACAACTTCAGTCGTCGCCCCAAGGAGCTGTGGACCGCGGCGGGCCAGGGCGAGGCCATCATCCGCTACCACGCCGACGACGAGGGCGACGAGGCGCAGTGGGTGGCCAGCCAGATCGCCCACCTGCACGACGGTGGCACCTACCGCTGGAACGACATGGCGATCTTCTACCGGACCAACGCCCAGAGCCGGGTGGCCGAGGAGCACCTCATGCGGGTGGGCATCCCGTACAAGGTCGTGGGTGGCACCCGCTTCTACGACCGGCGCGAGGTCAAGGACGCGCTCGGCTACGTGAAGGCGGTCGTGAACCCCATCGACGAGGTGTCGCTCAAACGGGTGCTCAACGCGCCCAAGAGGGGTGTCGGCGACACCACGGTGGCCAAGCTCGACGTCTGGGCGCGCCAGCGTGGTGAGCCGTTCATCGAGGCGCTCCGTCACGCCGAGGACGCGGGGGTGACGGGTCGGTCGCTCAAGGGCATCGCGGTGTTCCTCTCGCTTCTCGACGATCTCGTCGAGAAGGTGCCCGAAGGTCCGGCGGCGGTGATCGAGGCCGCGCTCGTCCGGTCCGGCTACCTCGACGAGCTCGAGGCCGAGCACAGCATCGAGGCCGAGGGCCGCATCGAGAACCTCGCCGAGCTCGTCGGTTCCGCGAAGGACTTCGGCAACGTCGAGGAGTTCCTCGAGCAGGTCAGCCTCGTGGCCGACACCGACCAGCTCGACGAGGACGAGTCCTCGGTCGTGCTCATGACGCTGCACTCGGCCAAGGGGCTCGAGTACCCGGTGGTCTTCCTCGTCGGGTTGGAGGACGGCGTGTTCCCCCACATGCGGGCCGTCGCCGATCCCGACGAGCTCGAGGAGGAGCGCCGTCTCTGCTACGTCGGCATCACCCGGGCCAAGGAGCGCCTCTACCTCAGCCATGCCTGGAGCCGCACGCTGTTCGGCGGTACGCAGTACAACCCACCCAGCAGGTTCCTCGACGAGATCCCCGAGCAGCTCGTGCAGGAGGTCAAGGGCCAGCGGCGTGGGTCCCGGCGATCGGGCCAGGGCTCGGCCAGCTACGGATCGGCCAGCTACCGGCCGGGTCGGTCCGAGCGGGGCAACGACCAGTGGCGCGACCGGCGTGCCGAACGCGACGCGTGGGACGAGCACCGCGATCGCGTCGTCGAGTCGGCCCTGGCGCCGACGGCCCCCGAACCCAGTGGTGCCGACGCCCTCGGGCTCAAGGTCGGCGACGACGTCGCGCACAAGACCTTCGGCGAGGGCGTCATCATCCACATCGAGGGCGCGGGCGACAAGACCGAGGCCGCGGTCCACTTCGCCGGGGTGGGCGAGAAGCGACTGCTGCTCGCCTGGGCTCCGCTCGAGAAGCTCGGTGGTTGAGCGCCGGGTGACCAGATCGCCCTCGGCGTGCACCCGAGCCCCGGGTGGGCCAGATTGGTGGCGTGTTCGGAACCCTGCGTCGCGCTGAGCTCGTCATCCGTCGCGACGCGACCCTCGGCACGATCATGGAGGTGCTGGCGAGGATCCACGGCGATCGTCGGGTCGTCGACGAGGGGCCCGACGGGCTGTGCCTCACCTATCGCCAGGCAGCCAAGCGCATCGCCCGGTGGGCCGGCGGCATCGACGCGCGCACCCGGGCCGGTGACCGGGTGGTCATCGCCACCCCCAACTCCTACGAGCAGCTCCTCCTCGCGCTCGCCGCGTCCCGGGCGGGCACCATCCCGGTGCCGGTGAACTCGGCCATGCGCGACGACGAGGTGGCCCACGTCGTGGCGGACTCCGGCGCGAGCCTCGTGATCCGTGACGCCAACGACGTCGACGGCGCCGATCCGCTGACCGAGCCCGTACCGGCGTCGGTGGGCGATGTCGCCGCGCTGTTCTACACGTCGGGCACCACCGGCAAGCCCAAGGGCGCGGAGCTGACCCACGGCGCGCTGGTGGGGACGGTGAGCGCCGCGGCGCTGTGGCCGTCGCGGATCCACCGCGACGAAGCGGTGGTCAGCCTGCCCATCGCCCACATCATGGGCTTCATCGTGCTGCTGGCCTTCGCATCGGCGGGCGTCCCCGTGTTCCTGCTCCCGCACTTCCGTCCCGTCGACGTCCTCGACGCCATCGAGTCGCGCCGATCGACGATCTTCGTCGGCGTACCGGCCATGTACCGGATGCTCCTCGAGGCCGGGGCCGAGGAGCGCGACCTGACGAGCGTGCGCATCTGGGCCTCGGGCGCCGACGTCATGCCGAGCGAGCTCGCCCAGCGGTTCAAGAAGATGGGAGCGACCGTCACGTTGCCGGTCATCGGACCCGTGGGCGAGTCGCTCTTCGCCGAGGGCTACGGGATGGTGGAGACGGCGGGTGGCGTGGCGGCCAAGATCTCGCCACCGCTGTCGGGGTTCGGCCTGGGGGACTCGCTCGGCCTCACGTTCCCCGGCTACAAGTTGCGCGTCGTGGACGAGGACGACGAGGAGGTGGCCGGCGGTGCCGTGGGCGAGCTGTGGGTCAAGGGCCCCGGAGTCATCCGCGGCTACTGGGACGCACCCGATGCCAGCTCTCGGGCCGTCACCCCCGACGGCTGGCTCCGTACCGGAGACCTCGTCCGCAAGGGGCCGTTCGGGACTGTCGCGTTCGTCGGTCGGGACAAGGACGTCATCAAGCGGGGTGGGTACTCGGTGTACGCCGCCGAGGTGCAGGCGGTGCTCGAGGAGCATCCTGACGTGCTCGAAGCGGCGGTCGTCGGCGTGGCTCACGACACGCTCGGCGAGGTCCCGGTCGCCGCGGTTCGGCTGATCGAGGGCGTGGAGCTCGACGTGCCCGGGCTCGAGGCCTGGGCTCGTCGGCACCTCACCGACTACAAGGTGCCCGCGCGCTTCGTCGTGGTCGACGACCTGCCCCGGACCGGCACCAGCAAGGTGCAGAAGTCCGAGCTGCGGCACCTGTTCGAGCCCTGACCGGATCGCGAAACGCGTTCGGCGTCAGGGCGCGGTGGTACCGCCCGTGCTGGTCACGAGGTCGATCACGACGTCGCCGTCGTCGGTCACCTCGACCGTGTAGTGGACCAGGCCCGAGCCGTCGGCCGGCACGGTGTCGCCTGCGCACGGATCGCGGAAGACGCCGACGTCGTGGTCCCAGCTGAGCGTGCAGTCGCGGGCCGTGCCCGGTCGGCGGGCGTCGAAGGCCACCCACCCGGTGAGCGGATCGGTGCCCGTGTGCTGGAGGTAGATGTCGCGGTTCCCGCCGGACGGGTCGGGGAACAGGAACGGCCCCTCCCGCTCGATGGCGTCCGCGCGGCCCTCGGCCGCGCCGGCGCTGAAGGTGGAGGTCCCCAGCCTGACCTCCACGGTGTTCGATTCGGTGAGCTTCGGGATCGCCACCACGAAGAGCACGAGGACCAGGATGATCCCGATGGCCACCCCACCCAGTCCGAGGAGCAGGGTGCGCGGGTTCCTGGCAGAGGATTGCTTGACGGGGCTCACCGCTCCAGTATCGGGCGATCCGCGCGGCAGATCGAACCGGCACGTCGGCGGGAAGGTCGGGGGGGCGGCGCCGATCCCTCTCGCCGACGCCTGTAAGGTGAAGCGGTCGATCGGCCAGGAGCAACGGGCCTCGGGCGATGGGCGCTCCCCGATCAAGACGTCGAGCTGCCACTCCTGAAGGGACGAGACCTCGCCACCGCCCACATCTGATCGCATCGCTTCGCCGGATCTCTGCGGGGGTTTCGTCGCGTGCTAGCTCTGGTGGCGCTCCACGGCGTGCTCGGGTTCGGGATCGTCGCGTTCGGTGCCCGGCTGGCCCGCAGGGCCTTGCTCATCGGCGTGGTGGGACCGCTCACCACGCTCGTGTGGCTCGCGACGCAGGCCCGGACGGTGTTCGACGGCGGGTCCGTGGATCAGACCACCGAGTGGGTGCCCGGACTCGGCCTGGCCTTCGACTTCCGGCTCGACGGCTTCAGCGCGCTGATGGTCCTGATGGTGTCGGGCATCGGCGTGCTCGTGTTCGCCTACGCCTGGTGGTACTTCCCGGCCGTGAAGGCTGGCCTCGGCCGGTTGATCGGGCTGCTCACCCTGTTCAGCGGGGCCATGGTCGGGCTCGTCACCGCCGACAACCTGCTGCTGATCTACCTGTTCTGGGAGCTCACGTCGGTCGCGTCGTACTTCTTGATCGGCAACGCCTGGACCTCGGCACGGGCCCGCGCCGCCGCGCTGCACGCCCTCCTCGTGACCGGGGCCGGAGCGTTGGCGATGCTGGCGGGCTTCACGGTGCTGGGCCAGGCCGCCGGCACCTACGAGCTCAGCTCGATCCTCGCCGACCCGCCCTCGGGGTCCTGGGTCGCGGCCGCGCTTGTCCTCATCCTGCTGGGGGCCTTCACCAAGTCCGCCCAGTACCCGTTCCACTCCTGGTTGCCCGGCGCGATGGTGGCGCCCACGCCGGTGAGCGCCTACCTGCACTCGGCCACGATGGTGAAGGCCGGCGTGTACCTCGTGGCCCGTCTCGCTCCGGTGTTCGTCCTCGTGCAGGGCTTCCGGTCGACCATCGTCGTCGTCGGCCTGGTCACGATGGTCTGCGGTGGCCTGCGCGCCCTGCGCCAGCACGACCTCAAGCTCCTCCTCGCCTTCGGGACGATCAGCCAGCTCGGCTTCCTCATGGTGATCATGGGCACGGGCACGGAGGAGGCGATCACCGCCGGCTGCGTGCTTCTCCTCGCCCACGCTGCGTTCAAGTGCGCCTTGTTCATGGTCGTGGGGGTGATCGACCACGAGGTCGGCACGCGCGACATACGCGAGCTCGACGGGTTCAGCCCGGGCTGGCGGCCCGTCACGGTCGTGGCGGTCATCTCGGCGGCGTCGATGGCGGGCATCCCCCTCACCCTCGGGTTCATCGCCAAGGAGGCGGCCTACGAGTCGATCACGATCGGGCCGTTCGACCACTCCGTCGTCGTGCTGATCACCGTGATGGCTGCATCCGCGCTGACCTTCGCCTACAGCGCCCGGTTCGTGATCGGTGCCTTCTTCACGCCGGCGAAGCGGATCCGCGTCGACGCGTCGCTGTCGACCCGCATGAGCAACACCCCGGCCACCGGGTTCTGGGCGCCGAGCGCACTGCTCGCCGTGGCGACGGTCGTCCTCGGCATCTTCCCCGAGTTGGTCCAACCGCTCATCGACGCCGCGGTCGGGTCCCTCGGGCCCGTGTCGGCGCCCTTCCACGCCGAGCACCTCGCCCTGTGGCACGGGTTCAACCTGCCCCTTTTGGAGTCCGCCGTCACCATCGCGGCTGGCGTGGCCCTCGTGGTCGCCGATCGGCAGGTGCAGCGCGTGCTCATCCTCGGCCGTCCGATCCCCACGGGTGGCGATGCCTACCGAGGGTGCCTGCGCGGTCTGAACACCCTCGCCGACCGGTCGACCGGCTTCTTCCAATCGGGCTCGCTGCCGCTCTACGCGGGCATCATCCTCACCACCGCCGCCGTGCTCACCGGGTGGGAGCTCGTCGACGTGGCCTGGCCGGGGTGGCCCGACTGGGTCGGGCCGTGGGCCCAGGTGCCGTTGGTGGCCCTGTTGATCGGCGCTGCGGTCGCGGCGGCGGCCGTACGGCGGCGGTTCTCCGCCGCGCTCCTCCTCGGCGTTTCCGGCTACACGATGGCCGGACTGTTCGTCATCCAGGGCGCGCCCGACCTTGCCCTCACCCAGGTGAGCATCGAGACCTTGTCCACCGTGCTGTTCGTGCTCGTGCTCCGGCGTCTGCCCGACCGGTTCGAGCACCGGACCCCGGCACTGGGCCGTGTCCTGCGGGTCGTGGTGTCGGGACTGGTCGCCTCGATGGTGTTCGTGTTCGCCATCGTCGCCGCGGGGACGCCCCACCGACCCTCGGTGTCGGGGGAGATGATCGAGCAGGCGGTCCCCGAGGCCGACGGCAAGAACGTCGTCAACGTGATCCTCGTGGACTTCCGGGCCTTCGACACGCTGGGCGAGATCACGGTGTTGGCGGTGGCCGCCATCGGTGCGGTCGCGCTGGCCCGAGCGGGGCGCCGCCCGCAGCCCCAACCGGCCCGGGGGTCGTTGCGCGAGCAGCGCCGGGCGCGGGTCGTGCCCGACGTGTGGGTCCGTCTGATCTTCCAGATCGTGCTCGTGGGCTCGATCTACTTCCTGCTCGCGGGTCACAACCAGCCCGGCGGTGGCTTCGTCGGGGGCCTCGTCGCCGGTGCGGCCATCGGCCTGCTGTACGTGACGACCGGCATCGAGGGGGTCCGCCAGGTCACGCGCATCAAGCCGTGGAACATCCTCGGGGCGGGCCTGCTGATCTCGTCGGTGACCGCCGCGATCCCCTTGGCCTTCGGCCGCTCGGTGCTCGATTCGGGCGCCACCGAGATCACCGCGCCCGTGTTCGGGTCGATCAAGATCACGACGGCGCTGCCGTTCGACCTCGGTGTGTACCTCCTGGTGATCGGCCTCGTCCTCATGGTCTTCGAGGCGTTCGGCGACGAGTCGGGCGACGAGATCGTTGCACCTGCCGATCCGCAGACCGAAGGCCCCCTGGTCGGGCAGGCGTCGCCCATCGGCACCGGGCCGGCGCTGATCGATGCCGAGGAGCACGCGGCGATCGAGTCCGAGTCCGACGTGTCCGACGAGTCCGACGAGTCCGAGACCGTCGTCGGGGCCGGGGAGGTGGCGCGGTGAACCTCGTCATGGCTTCGGCCGCGGCCGCGCTGTTCGGCATCGGCACCTACCTCGTGCTCCAGCGGAAGCTCAGTCGCATCATCATCGGGATCGGCCTGTTGGGCCACGGTACGAACATCTTGTTCCTGGTGGCGGGAAACCGGGGTAACGCGGCGATCATCGGCTCGGGTGACGAAGACGGCTTCAGCGATCCGATGCCGCAGGCGCTCGTGCTGACCGCCATCGTCATCACCTTCGGCGTCACCGCCTTCCTGCTCGCCCTGGCGTTCCGCAGCTTCCTGCTCACCCACGACGACGAGGTCGAAGACGACGTCGAGGATCGCCTCGTCGCCGCCGGTGGCTTCGTCGACGACGAGGTCACCGATGAGGAGATCGAGGACGAGGCCGAGCACGAGGACGAAGGTGAGGGCAGGGGCGATGCCGTCGCGTCCTCGGGACCCGAGGGAGGACGACGGTGAACACGCTCCTCGTCACCCCCATCGTCCTGCCGATCATCGGCGCCGCGCTCACCGTGCTCGTGGGTCGCTCCCGAGCGGCCCAGCGGGTCATCGGTCTGTCGGTGCTCTCCACGGTCTGCGCCAACGCGGTGGCCCTGCTGATCATCGTGGATCGGGACGGCACGCAGAGCACGCAAGCGGGCGGGTGGCCCGCGCCGCTGGGCATCTCGCTGGTGGCCGACCGCCTGTCGGCGATCATGCTCACGATCGGTGCGATCGTCCTGCTCGCCGTGCTCGTCTACGCCATCGGCCAGCCCGGGGCCGAACGCAACCACGTCGGCTTCCAGTCCCTCTACATGGTGCTCGCCGCCGGGGTCGCCGCGTCGTTCCTCACCGGTGACCTCTTCGACCTGTTCGTCGCGTTCGAGATGATGCTCACCGCCAGCTACGTGCTGATCACCCTCGGCGGACGCAAGGATCAGGTGCGGTCGGGCATGACCTATGTCGTCATCGGTCTCATCGCGTCGATCCTGTTCCTGGCCGCGCTCGCGTTCGTCTACTCGGCCACGGGGACGGTCAACATGGCCGACCTGTCGGTGCGGATGCAGGAGATCTCGCCGGAGCTGCGCACCGCGTTCTCGGTGCTGCTGCTCGTGGTGTTCGGCATCAAGGCGGGCCTGTTCCCGCTCTTCTTCTGGCTGCCCGACAGCTACCCGACCGCGCCGTCGCCGGTCACCGCGATCTTCGCCGGCCTGCTCACCAAGGTGGGCATCTACGCCATCATCCGCACGCAGACCCTGCTGTTCCCGTCCGATGGCCCATCGACGCTCATCCTGGTGATCGCCGGGCTCACGATGTTCGTCGGGGTGCTCGGGGCCATCGCCCAAGCCGACGTGAAGCGCATCCTGTCGTTCCACATCATCAGCCAGGTCGGCTACATGGTGATGGGCCTGGGCCTGTTCACGGTCGCGGGCATCGCCGGCGCCGTGTTCTACATCGTCCACCACATCATCGTGAAGACGTCGCTGTTCCTCACCGGGGGTCTCATCGAGCACGTGGCCGGATCGAGCCGGCTCAACCGGGTGGGAGCGATGCTGCGCTCGGCACCGGTCCTGGTCGTGCTGTTCTTGATCCCGGCGTTGAGCCTCGCCGGGATCCCCCCGCTGTCGGGGTTCGTCGCCAAGTTCTCCCTCGTCGATGCCGGTGTCGAGTCGCACGCCGCGGTCATCGTCGCCGTCAGCCTGCTCGTGGGCCTGCTCACCCTCTTCTCGATGATGAAGATCTGGGCCGGCGTGTTCTGGAACCCGGCGGAGAAGGAGCCCGATGGCATCCCCCACGCGGTCGGCCGGTTGGGTGGGCCCGCCCTCATGATCGGCGCCACCGGGGTGCTCGTGGCCTGCTCGCTCCTGGTCGCCGTGTTCGCGGGCCCGCTCTACGAGCTCAGCGAGCGCACGGCTCGGGACCTGCTCGATCCGCAGTCCTACGTGCGGGCGGTGATCGGGCAGTGAGCGCGTTCAGCCTGGGGGCCGTCTCGCTCGTGGTCTGGCTCCTGCTGTGGGGCGACGTGTCGGCGGGCAACGTGCTCAGCGGCGTGCTCGTCGCCGTGCTGCTCATGATCGTCTTCCCCAACAACGGTCCCTTGTGGCCCCGCCACTTCTTCCACCCCGTCCACGCGCTGCGGTTCGTCGGCTACTTCGTGAGGAACCTGTTCCTGTCGAACCTCGTGCTGAGTCGCGAGATCGTCAGCCGTCGTTCGAGGATCCACACCGGCGTCGTCGTCGTACCGATGCCGGACTGCACGCCGGCCATGGTCACCTTCATCGCCAACGTGATCGCCCTGACGCCGGGTGTGATCGCGGTCCGTGCCACCCCGGAGCCGTCCGAGATCTCGGTGCACGTCCTGCTGCTCGACGACCCCGCCGATACCCGGGCCGACATCGACAAGCTCCGCTACCTGGCGGTCCGGGCCTTCGGCGCCCCGCAGGCACGCAACGACTGCGTTCGGCTGATCGAACCCGGCGACCCTGCCGTGGACGGACCGGAGGGCCTCTCGTGATCACCGTCGCCGCCGTGCTCCTCGTGCTCGCCGCGCTCGGCTTCGTCGTCCGGCTGGTGATGGGCCCGTCGCTCGCCGATCGGATCATCGCGGTCGACGGCATGTTGGCCGTCGGCTGCGGAGGCATCGCGCTCGAGGCGCTTCACAGCGGTGACGGCGAGTACCTGCCGACCATCGTCGTGATCACGCTCATCGGTTTCGTGAGCACCGCGGTCGCGGCCCGGTTCATCGAGGCGCAGGACGACGACACCGACGAGCCGGGTGCGGCCGGGGAGGTGGCGACGTGATCGCCGAGGCCCTCGCGCTCTTCGGTGCCGTCCTGATGCTGCTCGCCGCGGTTGGCGTCCTGCGCTTCCGCGACGCGTTGGCCCGCATGCACGCGCTGACCAAGGCCTCGACGCTGGGCCTGCTGTTCCTCCTGGGTGGTACGGCCATCGGGATGGATGACGCGAACGACGTCACGTCGCTGGTTCTCGCCATGTGCCTGCAGCTGCTGACGCTGCCGGTGGGCAGCAACCTCATCGCCCGGGCGACCTACCAGGCGGTGAGTCCGAGCCACCGCGTCGACTCCGTCGACGAGCTCGAGGATCGCAACCACGACGGCTGACGGCCCCCCTTCTCCAAATTGCGTGGATCTCGCGCGGTTTCCGCACAACATCGACGCCAGAACGGGAAAGAAGCCGACGATTTCGGGCGCTTGTATCGGACTTGTTAGCCTCCCGCCGTGGATCTTCTCGAATATCAAGGCAAGCAGTTCTTCGCCACGTTCGGCATCCCGGTGTCCGACGGGCGGGCTGTGGACACAGTCGAAGCAGCCGTGGAAGCGGCTGAGGCAGTTGGCTACCCGGTGGTGGTCAAGGCCCAGGTGCACGTCGGAGGACGTGGCAAGGCGGGAGGGGTGAAGCTCGCCGAGAACGCGGATGAGGTTCGCACCCACGCCGGCAACATCTTGGGCCTCGACATCAAGGGCCACATCGTCAAGATCGTCTGGATCGAGCACGCCTCGGACATCGCCGAGGAGTACTACGCCAGCTTCACGCTCGATCGTGGTGCCAAGAAGCACCTCGGCATGCTGTCCGCCGAGGGCGGCGTCGAGATCGAGACCGTGGCCGAGGAGAACCCCGACGCCATCGCCAAGATCTGGGTCGACCCGGTCGACGGCCTCACCCCCGAGGTCGCCCGCTCCTGGGTCGAGGCGGCGAACCTCAACCCGGCCGCCACCGACGGCGCCGTCGACATCCTCACCAAGCTCTACACGGCCTACACCGAGGGCGACGCCGATCTCTGCGAGATCAACCCGCTCATCCTCAAGCCCACCGGCGAGGT
>CAZGEF010000083.1:0-13180 GCA_964525005.1 uncultured Rhabdothermincola sp. | reverse complement strand
CTGGGACACCGACATGATCGGCCCGTGGCTGCGCATCTCCTACGACCAGCTGTCGAGCGTCTCGGTCGACAACCCCGGACCGACCATGGGCCCGTTCAGCAAGTACCGGGACTCGACCCGCGACAGCCTGGCCAGCCTGTTGACCGGAACCGCTCCCGCCGCCGCCACCGCCACGACGCAGTCCGAGACCACCCAGGCGCTCGCCGACTACAACGAAGGCGGCTTCTGAGCCAGCTGCCACCGCCCGTCGGGCACCACCCGTCCCCTCCACCGTTGCCCAGCAGAAGCCGTCATCACCCGTCGGCGCGGTCTGACTTTCGGGGTGGCCACCGATACCCTCGACAGCCGTGCCTCCACCGGGCGAGCGCTCCGCCCCACCCCCCGAGAAAACCATGAACCGTCGGAAGTTGCTGGTCGTCGGCGGGTTCGGTGCTGCCACCGTTCTGGGCCTGAGCAAGCTCGACGCGGCCAGCCGGCTCTTCGGCTCCGACTCGTCGTCGGCCGCGGGAACCAGCAACGTCACCGTCCGCGAACCCGATCGCCCCATCGGCCCGACCACCATGGAAGGGGCCCAGGCCGCGCCGCCGGGCCACACCTTCGAGCGGGTCATCGCCAACGGCCGGGTCATCGACCCCGCCACGGGCTACGACCAGGTCGCCAACGTCGGCATCGACGGCGGCACCGTGACGGCGATCAGCACCGAGCCGCTGATCGCCACCGACACCATCGACGCCACCGGCATGGTCGTGTCACCCGGGTTCATCGACGTCCTGTCGTACGAGCCGAACCCCTACGGGGTCTGGTACAAGATCGCCGACGGCGTGACCACCAACCTCGGGATGCACGGCATCAACGACACGGCGACCAACTTCTTCAAGACCTACGGCGCCGAGGGGAACGTTCCGCCGCTGCACTACGGCGGGGCCTTCGACAACCCCCACATGCGCAGCGTCGTGCTCGACATCCCCACCAAGGCCGCGACCGCCTCGCAGATGGCCTCGCTCGACCGGGCCTTCGAGGAGGGGGTCTCCGACGGGTGGCTCGGCGTCGACGTCGAGCCCGAGTACACCCCGTGGGTGACCGCCGAGGAGATCACCGGCCTCGGCGCGGTCGCGGCGCGCTACCAGCTCCCCTTGTTCTCCCACATCCGGTGGTCCTACCCGGGCACCGACGACGAGGGCAGCCTCACCGCCATCGACGAGCTGATCAGGGTCGCCGAAGACACCGGCGTCGCCGTGCACGTCGACCACATCACGAGCATGGCCACCCACGTCATGCCCGAGGCGATCGACAAGATCACCACGGCGCGAACCAGCGGCCTCGACGTGAGCGCGTGCATCTACCCGTACGACTTCTGGGCGACGACGGCTGGCTCCCCACGGTTCTCCGACGGGTGGCAGGAGCGCTTCGGCATCACCTACGACGACCTCGAGATCGCCGGTACCGGCGAACGGCTCACGCCCTCGACCTTCGCCAAGGCGCAGCGCGAGAACATCATCGTCGCGGCCCACGCCATCCCCGCGGCCGACGTCGAGGCGGCCCTGGCCGCCCCGTGGGTGATGATCGGCAGCGACGCGATCCTCGAGCCATCGAACAACAACCACCCCCGAGCCACCGGTTGCTTCACACGGCTGCTCGGACGCTACGTGCGCGAGCAGGACGACCTCTCGCTCGGCGATGCTCTGGCGAAGATGACGATCCTGCCCGCGAGGCGGCTCGAAGCCCGGGCCCCGCAGATGCAGAAGAAGGGCCGTCTGCAGATCGGCGCGGATGCCGACATCACCGTGTTCGACCCGGATACGGTCATCGACACCTCCACCCTGGCCGCACCCGACCAGGAAGCCATCGGCGTCCAGCACGTGCTGGTGCTCGGCACCGTCGTGCGCCGCAACGGCGTGAACGACGAGACCCAGGCCCCCGGCCAGGCGATCAAGCCCGTCGTCTGACCGCCCGGCCGCACCAACCCCCGCACCAACCCCCAAATTGCGTGCGCCATCGTCGTTCGGCGACGCACACGCACGCCAGAACGTGTGCCCGGCCGCACCAACCCCCAAATTGCGTGGGCCATCGTCGTTCGGCCACGCACACGCACGCCAGAACGCCTGGCCTTGGTAGCTTCCACCGATGCTCGAGGTCGACGAACCCCACGCCGGCCGGTCCTCGACCCGTGCCGCACTGAGCGAGCGGCAGTGCGGCACGCTCAACGCGCTCCTCGACGCCGCGCTCGACCAGATCCGCGACGACGGCTACGACAGCCTCACCGTCCGACTGGTCGCCCAGCGGGCCGGCGTCACCCACACGACGGCGTACTCGTACTTCTCGTCCAAGGACGAGCTCGTGGCCGAGCTCTACTGGCGCCAGGTCCGGGCGCTGCCCGATCCGGTGCTGGACCCCGGCCGAACCACGGCCGACCGCATCGCCGCTGCGCTGGCCGAACCTGCGTTGCTCTTCGATCGTGAACCAGCGCTCTCACGGGCCGGACTGGCCGCGCTGTTCAAGAACGACCCCGGCGTCGAGCGCGTGCGCGACGCGGTCGGCACCGACCTCGCGGCGCGCATCGGTGCCGCCCTCGGCGACAACGCCGATCCCGCCGTCACCGAGACCCTCCTGCTCACCTTCAGCGGCGCGATGCTCCAGGCCGGTCTCGGCTACTTCGACTTCGCCACCGTCGTCGCCATCATGAAGCGGGTGGCCTCGCTCCTCGACCGCGGCTGATCCGGGCAGCCAACCGCTCGTCCAGACAGCCCACCCAGCCAGCTCGCCCGGGCACGCTCATCCGGGCTCAGCCGATGCGGACGCTCACCGGGGTCCCGCGGTCTTCGAAGTGGAAGTCGGCGCCCGTGCTGAACTGCGCCATGACCACGGGCTCGGCCAGCGGGCGCGGCTCGTCGTCCATGACGACTTCGACGACGAGCTCCCGGTCGTCGGACGACACGACGTCGCAGCGGAACCGCGGGTCGATCGCCCAGGCGATGGCGTCGAGCGGTTCGAGGTGCTCCGCGTCGACGGTCGACATCCAGCCGCCGTCGCGCACGGCCGGCGTGTCGTTGCCCAGCCGGATGAGCAGGCGGTTTCCGAGGTCGACGCGCGCCACGACGTAGTCGTGGGGCTGGAGCTGCGGGTGCAGTCGGATCAGCGCGGCGAGGTCGTCGAGGCTGTCACCGAGGCCCAGGTGCTCCTTGAGCCGGATGGCGCTGAGCCCCGCGACCCCGGTGAACTGCTTGCGGAGCAGGTCGACCACGACGGCCTCGTCGTCCTCGTGCTTGCGCACCGCCGCCGCGAACGCGAGCGACAGCAGCTGGCCCTGGAGGCAGACCTCCTCCGCGATGCGCACGAGCGCCGAGCGGGACCACTCCGAGTAGACCATGTCCTCGAGGACGGTGACGTCGTACGCCGACCAACCTTGGTCGTCGCGGTCGATGGGCGACAGCTCGAACGACGCGGCCTCCTTCGCGGCGATGTGCTCGGCCTCGGGCGGGATGGGCAGCTCGGGGTGGTCCGGGCTGATCTTCACGGTCCAATGGCAGTGCGGATGGCGGTCGGCAGGAGTGCGGGGCGGGCGGTGGATGGGACGGACCTGCATACGGCTGTTGGTCGCGATTGCCGTGGCGTCGAAGGTGGGGTCCTCGATGTCGTGGCACATGGCGAAGGTGTAGTCGTCCCCCATCGGCTCGACGTCCATGAGCGCGCCGCAGTGGTCGAGCCAGAACTCGCCGTTGTCGTGGTCGATGACCTTGAGGCGGAAGTCGAGGAACTGGGGTGGCGACCCGATGTCGAAGTGCAAGCCCTTGAACATCGTCTCGACCGAGTCGTCCTCGTAGCCGAGCGTGCGCTGCATCCGCTTGGTGTAGATGGGGCTTGCGCCCATCCACTCGTCGATGGCGATGGCCGCCATGGTGTCGCGGCCGTACGACGAGATGAGGTACGGCATGCCCGCCCGGTCGATGAGGTGACCCTCGAGCAGGTACTCGGGGACGAGCCGGGCCAACTCCTCCCGCGAGAGATCGCCGATGTCGCGCTGGGCCATGACGGAACCCCCACTGGTTCGCTGCTGATGAGACGGAGCGCCCAGGTTGACAGGTGTCAGGCGACGGCGCAATCATCCAGGCCGGACCGGGCACGGCCCGACTGGCCGGCACCCGGCGCCGGCTCGCTACGCTGCGGCGACCAGGTCCCCGGCGGTTGGAGCCACGTGCGGCACGGAGATGAGATCGACTCGGCCTTCAGCGTGGTCTGGGGCCACCTCGTCCCCGAGGATGCGCTCCGGCCAGCCGACGCGATCTTCTGCTTCGGGAGCCGGCACTGGCGGGTACCCGAGCGGGCCGCCGATCTGGTCGCCGCCGGCCTGGCACCCCTCGTGCTGATCTCGGGTGGGACCGTCGAGTCCGACGGCCGCCGCGAGGCGGACCGGATGGCCGCCGACCTCGTGCGCCTCGGCGTGCCCGGTGACGCGCTCGTGCTCGAACGTGCCGCGCTCAACACGGCCGAGAACGTGCGCCTCGGCGTTCCCGCGCTCGAAGCCGCGCTGGGTACGCAGGTAGCTCGGCTCGACGCTGGTCGCCCCGGGATCGCTCGGCCGGCCGCTGCTCGGCCCGTGCCGATCAGCCGGATGCTGCTGGTGAGCTGGCCCCTGGCCACGCAGCGGTGTCGCGCCACCATGTCCCGCCTCCACCCCGACATCGACCTCGTGAGCGTGCCGGCGATCGCCGCCTCGGGGCACCGCTGGCCCCCGACGCCCAAGCGGGTCCGCCTCGCCCTCGGCGAGCTCGATCGACTGGACCGCTACGGCCGGGCCGACCACCTCGTGCCGGTCCGATGCCCCGCCGAGGTCGACGAAGCCGCGGCGCTGCTCCGCCGGTGGGTGCGCACCGTCACCTCACCGGCGCACGCGGCGCTCGACGTGGTCGAACCGTCGCAGACCGGTCGTGAACCCGAACAGGTTGCGTTCGGCATCGCTGAGCGTTGAGCGCAGCTCCTCGGGGAAGCTGGCGGCGAAGTCCCAGTGGGGCACCACCCACGGGCGGCAGAAGAAGAGGTGCAGCGCCCGGCGACGTTGTCCGGTCCGGTTCGGCCCCGCCCCGTGGACGAGCGCGCCGTCGAAGGCGATCGCGCCGCCGAGCGGCACCTCGACGCTCACGGCGCGCTCCTCGCAGCCGGCCGGCTCCGCGAGGGCCCCTGCTCCCCGATGGCTCGCCGGCACCACCCGGGTGGTGCCGTTGTCGACGGTGAAGGCATCGAGGGCGATGATGATGTGCAGGTAGCAGGTGGTACCCGGTGTCGGGTGCGGGTGATCCCGGTGCAGGGGCTGGCCCGAACCGTGCGGAACCAGGTCGAAGCCGTTGCCGCTCGCCACGCGGCAGTCGTCGCCCAGCACGTCCCGGGCCAGGGCGAGCACGAGTGGGTGGCCGCACACGTCGATGAAGTGCCGAGCCTTGGTGGGCAGGGCGTAGGCGACGCGGTAGCTGTCGGTCAGCCAACCCCGCGCCGAGGCGATGTCTGCCTCGGCGTCGAAGATGTCGTCGAGCGCGCCCCGCGCCTCGTCGACCTCGATCGGGTCAAGCACACGCTCGGCGACCGCGTAGCCGTCCTCGGCGATCGCGGTTGCCCACCCGGGTGGCACGGTCATCCGAACCACCGCTTGGTGAGCGACCATCGGGCGAGCTGGTGGCGGGCGAGGACGGCCTGGATCGCTCGGCGCAGCCGGGGGTTGGCACCGGTGCGCACCAGCTCGTCGTGCAGGTCGTGCCACGAGCTGCCCCGTCCGGTGGCGCGAACCTGGGCCACCTCGACGAGCGACGGGTGCCCGAGCGTGGGGAACCGACCCTCGACCCCGGCGATGCGCGCCGCGACGGCGGTACGGACGCACTTCTCGCAGCGCCCGCAGTTGTAGCGACCGTCGGCGTTGCGCCAACAAACCCGGAGGTGCTCGCGGGCCGCGGGTTCGTCGGCCAAGACCGCCAGCTTGTCGACCCTCGTCGCGTCGGCGCCGTCGTGGACGATCTCGACCGCCTCGGTGGACCACAGCGGATCGAGCAAGGGGTGCGAACCCAAGCCCTCGAGGTGCCCGTAGGTGTGGGTGGCGGGGACGAGGAACCGATCGAACCGGGGAGCGAGCAGCATCGCGACCGCGGCCAGCGCGGCGCCGTGGTACTCGGCCCAGGTCACGCCCGCGCCCGACCCGAACGCTTCGAGGTCGCTCTCCACCTCGAGGAGAGGGAGACCGAGGTGGTCGGCGGCGGCCCGGAGCCGGCTGCTGACCACCTGGCGCCGGGCGGCATCGTCGAGCGGCACGTCGAAGCCGTGCACGTACACGAGGGCGTTGAGCGAGTCACGGTGCCGACACACCGAGTGGAAGGAGTCGACCCCGCCGGTGAAGAAGCACGCCGTCCCCCGGCCGGCCGGTGCCGATGGGGGCACCGGTGCCGGACGAGTGGCCGGAGCGGTCACGTCGACGTGCCGGAAGCGGCGATGGTCGAGGTGGATCGTGCGGTCCCACGTGACGAAGATGTCCTGGATCGTCGACGTGGCGGCCAGCAGCCGGGGCGACACCGGAGCATCGAGGTGGAGGTCTTCACCGAGGCGCAGGGCCGGGAGCAGCCCGGCGATGAGCGACACCTCGGGATCGAGCGACGCCTCGGTCCCCTCCGGAACGCGGAACCAGGCATGTCGTGGCCCGCTCGCCGTGTCGGCGTCGAGCCAGATCGCACCGTCCCGCGCCACCGGCACGCCCATCTGCATCGGGGCATCGTAGCGATCCACCCCGACCGGGCCCGCCCGCACCGCGGCGATCGAGCACCGTCGATCTCGACCGTCTGGCCTCGTCACTCACAGCCGTCGGGCCCGGGGCGCCCGGTCGGCCGAGGCGGTGGGCGGCTCCCTGCCTGTCACGGCCGTGTCTGTCGGGGCCGTGTCTGTCGGGGCCGTGTCTGTCAGGGCGCGGCGAGGGTGCCGAGGATGTCGCTCCAGTGGTCGTACCACAGGAAGTGCGAGGCGCCCTCGACCTCGGTGAGCGTCGAGCCCGAGATGGCCTCGGCGAGCCGGGTGCCCCACGCCGGGGGGCAGAGGTCGTCGGCGATGCCGTGCCAGATCCACGTGGGCACGGCGATGTCCGCGGGCTCGAAGCCCCACGGGTGGTTGCAGATCCGATAGTCGTCCACGGCGCCACCGGTGTGCTCGAGCCCCTCGGCCACCGCCGCCGTGATCACCGCGGCCGATGCCTCGGGGGCGCCCGACGACCGGGCGAAGGCCCGAGGGAGCCGATGGGCGGCGACCCCCATGAGCGAGAGGAGGGGACGCTCGATGAACGCGGCTCGCCCCGAGAGGTCCTCGAAGATCCGGTCCATGCGATCGATCTCGTCCTTGGTGCCCGGCCACTGCGGCGGCACCATGCTGGCGACGAGCCCGAGTCGGGTGACCCGCTCGCCCAGCGCCGCGGCGCAGGCCTGGGCGAAGCCACCACCGTAGGACCAGCCCATCACGGCGAACTGCTCGAACCCGAGCTGATCGGCGAGCTCGGCCACGTCGGACGACCAGTCGAGGATCGTGCGCCCGACCTGGCGATCCGACAGCCCGACACCGGGCCGATCGGGCGAGATGATCCGCACGCCGAGCTCGGTCGCCGTCGCGGCAGCCGGGGCCACGTCGAGTCGGGAGCTCAGCCCGCCGTGGCAGCTCACGATCGGCCGGCCGTCGGGGTCCCCGATGTCGAGATACCCCAGGGTCCTACCGTCTCGGAGGGTGACCAGGTGGTCCTGCGGTCCGACCTTCGGTGCTCCGTGTCCCATCCCGGGCCCCCTCGCCGTTCGCCCGCGCCTCTGGCGGTCGTGGAAGGCGAAAGGGTAGCCGTCGAAGGGACCAGCGCGGACGAGTCCCGCGGTCGGGGCGGAAAACGAGGCCACCCCGGCGGTGGCCGGGGCGGTTGGAACATGTTCGGTTGGTACCCCGTACGGGATTTGAACCCGTGTTGCCGGCGTGAGAGGCCGGTGTCCTAGGCCGCTAGACGAACGGGGCAGGTCCGCATGCGCAGAGCGGTCACTGTAGCGGCCGCGATCAACCGGACCAAAGCCAGATCGGCGGGTGGCCCAGCCGGACTCCACTCACCATCCCTGGGCGACAACGCCCGGCAACCAGCGAGCGAACCGTCAGGCATCTCATCGCGACGCAGGAAATCGTGACCTGCCTGTGACCGCGCCGATCGGGGAGCAACACCGTCCCCAGGGTGCCGAGGGCGGTATCGTCAAGGCATGGGCGCGCACCGCGATCTCGTGGAATCGAAGCGGGACGAGATCCGCGCGGCTGCCCATAGACACCGCGGCCGCTCGGTGGCGGTCTTCGGGTCGGTGGCTCGTGGTGACGAGAACGAGTCGAGCGACATCGACTTCCTGGTGGAGTTCGAGCCGGGAAGCTCGCTGTTCGACCTGATGCACCTCAGCGAGGAGCTGGAGCTCCTGTTGGGGGTCCCGGTCGACGTGGTGTCGGTCGGCGGATTGAAGGATCGCGACGACCACATCCGTCGCGAAGCCCTGACGCTTTGAGTAGGAGCGACCACCAGCGCGTCGCCGACATCCTCGAAGCGGCCGACGAGTTGGCGCTGGTGGTTGCTGTCGGCCGCGATGACTTCGGCAAGAGCATCCTCCACATCCGCGCCGCCGAACGCTTGCTGGAGATCATCGGCGAGGCGAGCACCGCCCTCTCCGACGAGTTCAAAGACGCCCGTCCCGACGTGCCGTGGCGCGATGTCTCTGCGCTGAGAATCCTGCTCGCGCATCACTACCACCGCGTCGATCTGGACCAGGTCTGGCAGATCGCCGCAGTCTCGGTGCCGGACCTCGTTGCCTCGCTCAGCCTTGGCTGATGCCCGCTCGTCGGTGGGTCCCAACGGGGCTCCCGTCTGTCGACAGATCACCCCGATCATCGGGAGGAACCGGGTGACGAGCGGAAGTTCCAGGGCCTTGGCAGTGGCCACGATGAAGCGGCCTCACAGGTCGGTGAGCGCTGTGCGGGGGACTCCAACTCGTTCGGAGCCTTCCGACTGGTGTTGGCCGATGATGGCCCGATCCACCACGTTCGTGACCAACTCGTGACCAGTCGGTGGTCAGGACGGGGCGGACTTCGGCAGGCTCAGACGTTGATGGACGCCGGGAACGTCGGCGCGCCGACGAGCTTGTGGGGTTGAGTCCCAGGTAGTGGTGTACGAGGCGTCGGTCGGGAGGTCGTGGGCATCGGTTGGCACGTGTGTCGATCACCAGAGTTCGGTGAAGAACGCGACCCCTCGTCGCCGACGGGCCAGCTTTCGTGCTGTTCTATGTCACCTCGCGAAGAGGCCCAGGCCTACGACCTGGGCCTCACGCATTCGCTGAGCTCGGGGGGGAGGACTCGAACCCCCAACGACTGGACCAGAACCAGCTGTGTTACCAATTACACCACCCCCGAATGGGCGCTCCCCCGGGCCGGCAGCGGGCTGCTGACCTCACGGGCAGGCGGACACTCTACGAGGCGCGGCCCCGTCGGGGGAAACCGGATCCGGTGCCCTCTCCCAAGACCGCGTTCTGGCTGGACAGATACGCCGAATAGGCCCGGTCTTCCCAGCCAGTTCGTCACGACCTGGCAGTTCGGCTCGTTCTGGCGCTCAGGACCAGTTGGCCAGGCGGCGGTAGCCGACGATGCGGCCGAGCGAGACCGCCACGGTCTCCTTCGCCAGCTCCTTGAAGCTCGCCGACCGGTCGGTGGGCGACACCGACGCGTGCATCCCGACCTCGGACGCGATCTGGCTCACCCGCTTGGCGTGATAGGGGTCGGTCACGATGAGCACGTCCGGTGCCCGACCGGCGTTCGAAACGATCAGCGCGGCGGCCGACAGCTCCTCGTAGCTGTTGGTGCCGTCGACCTCGACCTCGATGGCATCCTCCGGGACCCCCTGCTGGCGCAGGTAGGTCGCGGCGGCCTGGCCCTGGGTCACCCGATCACCGACCTGCTTGCCTCCGGTGACGACGATGGCGTCGGCCAGGCCCCGATCGTAGAGCTCGACGGCGTGGTCCAGCCGCTTCTTGAACACCGGCGACGGCACCCCGTCCCACTGCGCCGCGCCCATCACGATGATCGTGCTCGACGGCTTCGCCTCGTCACGCCGCGAGTCGGACCACACCTGGAGGAACGTGACGCCCACGTAGACCACCGCGAACGCGACCACGAGGACGACGAGGCGGACCGCCCACTTGACCAGGGTGATCACGGAAGGCCGTGCGGCAGGATCATCCGATGCGGCTCCGAGCCAGCGCGAGCCGACGCAGGGTCTCCTCCCGGCCCAGCAATTCGAGCGACTGGCCCAGCGGTGGACCGACCGACCGACCGGTCACGGCGATGCGCACGGGTGCCTGCCACTGCTTCTTGGGCAGCTCGAGGCGAGCGCCGACCTCGGAGATGACCGCCATCAGCGCGTCGCTCGACCAGTCGACGGCGGCGTACTCGGCGGCCACGGCGTCGAGGACCGCGGCGGCGTTCTCGGGGTTCTTGGCGATGCCCTTCTCCCACGAGGCCTCGTCGTAGTCCGGGTGCTCGAGGAAGAGGAAGTCGACGTAGCCCGGCACCTCCGAGAGCGTCGCCACTCGGGTCTGCACCTCGGGAGCCATCGCCTCGAAGGTGGTGGCGTCGAAGCGATCCGCCGGCCACGGCGCGCCGCCGAGCAGCCACGGCGACGCGGCGTCGAGGAACTGCGGGACCGACAGCGCCCGGATGTACTCGCCGTTGACGTGGGCCAGCTTCTTGAGGTCGAAGAAGGCGCTGGCCGAGTTCACGTCCTCGAGGCGGAACTGGTCGATGATCTCGAGCATCGGCCGGATCTCGATGCCGTCGGTGGGGCCCCAGCCGAGCAGGGCCAGGTAGTTGGCCATCGCCTCGGGCAGGTAGCCCCGGTCGATGTAGTCGCCCATCGACACGTCGTCGCGCCGCTTCGACAGCTTCTTGCGCTGCTCGTTGACGATGAGGGGCAGGTGGGCGAACACCGGGCGCTCGACGATGCCGAGCGCCTCGCGCAGCAACAGGACCTTGGGCGTGACGTTGATCAGGTCCTCGCCCCGGATGACGTGGGTGATGCCCATGTCCGCGTCGTCGACCGCGTTGGCCACCAGGAACAAGGGCACGCCGCTGGCGCGCACGATGACGAAGTCCTCGAGCTCGGCGTTGTCGAAGCTGATGTGACCGCGGATGACGTCGTCGAAGGCGGTGGTGCCCTCGTCGGGGGTGCGGAACCGCACGACGCGACCCGGCCCTGGCCCGAGGCCGAGGTCGCGGCAGTGGCCGTCGTAGCCGGGCTTGCCGCCGCGGGCCTCGTGGCGGGCCTTCACGTCGTCGGGCGAGCACGAGCACCAGTAGGCCCGTCCGTCGGCGAGGAGCTTGTCGGCGGCCTCGGTGTAGAGATGACCGCGCTCGGACTGGTGCACCGGCGTCCCGTCCCAGTCGATGCCCAGCCACTCGAGGGCGCGGTAGATGACCTCGATCAGCTCGGGACGGCTGCGCTCGGCGTCGGTGTCCTCGATGCGCAGCACCAGCTCACCGCCGTTCTGGCGAGCGAAGATCCAGTTGAACAGCGCCGTGCGGGCACCACCGATGTGGAGGTAGCCAGTGGGGGCGGGCGCGAAGCGGACACGGACCGGGACGTCAGGCACCGGGTCATCGTAACGGTCCCACCGTCGGCTCCCGGGAGCGCACCGCGCTCGACCGACGGCGTCGTGTGCGTAGAGACGCACGACAGACGTGCCCCCACACGCACGCGACCCATACGGCGAGGGCGTCCGGCAGTACGATCACCGGCCATGTCGACCCCCCGACGGCGGACCGCCCGTCGAGCACCACGTTCGCTCATCGCACTCCTCGCCCTGCTCGTGACCTTGGCTGCCGGCTGCGGTGGCACCGACGTGGGTTCGGGCTACGCCATCGACGGCGACGACCTTCGGGCCACGACGACGACCGTCTACGTCGACCCCCACATCACGATCGTCGCGACCGCGGTCGTTCCCAACCTCGAGGTGTTCACCGACAAGCCGCTCGATCCGGACGCCACGACCACCACGGCCGGAGCGTGGGCCGAGCCGGCATCCCTGCGCACCGGTGGTGCCGGTGGGCTCACGGGCGCCGCCAACACCCAGCCCATCCCCCGCGTGGGGCTCAACTCGGCCGGTTCGGCCAAGACCGACGCGGGCTTCGTCTTCGACAACCCGACCTACAGCAAGAAGCCGCTCGTCCTCGTCGTCACCGGCTCCCAGGGCGACTGGCTCAGGGTCCGCCTCCCAGCCCGGCCCAACCACCAGGAGGGCTGGGTCCGCAGCAGCGACGTCGCGCTGAGCGAGCACACCTTCCACGGGACCCTCGACGTCTCCGACCGGCACCTCACCGTGTGGGAAGGCGACACGGTCATCGCGGAGACACCGGTGGTCGTCGGCAAGGACAGCTCCCCCACACCGCTCGGTCCCGTCTACATCAACGAGGTGCTCACCGCCGCCGAGGCCGGGGTGAGCCCCGGCGGTGCCTACGGTCCGAACGTCCTGCCCACCAACGCCTACTCCGAGTCGCTCGACCTGTTCGACGGCGGGCTCCCCGTCATCGCGTTCCACGGCACGAACCAACCCGATCTGCTCGGCCAGGCGGCCTCCAACGGTTGCGTCCGCATGCCCAACGACGTGGTCGTCAAGCTGGCCGAGACCATCCCCGCCGGCACCCCCATCGACATCGTCGAGTAGCCGCTACCCACCGCACGCGCTCACCGCACGTTCCCGACGGTCGCCGCTCGGTCAGGCCGGGGCGAGTGCGAGGAGCCGGCTCCGGGTCGGATCGGCGTCCGCGGCCCGCTTGAACTCGGGCATCGTCAGGCGCAGCGTCTCCTCGGGCACCAGCGCGGCGATCTCGCGGCGCTCGGTGTAGTGCGCCGGGAGGTGTGCGGCGGCGAAGTACTCCTTGCGCAGCTCCACGAGCGACGGGTCGGCCTCGGCCAGGAACCCGAAGAGCGTGAAGGCCAGGGTGAGGTCGTGGATCATCGGGGCCCGCCCGAAGATCGAGGCACGCTTGTTGGCCACCTGGACGCAGCCGGAGATGGCGTCGGCCTCGTGCTCGCCCGGGGTCAGCACGAGCCGGCCCTTGAACTGGTTGGCGAGCTTGATGGCGAAGCCCTGGTCCGGGCCCTGGTTGC
>CAZGEF010000082.1:0-13213 GCA_964525005.1 uncultured Rhabdothermincola sp. | reverse complement strand
CCGCTCGACCACCTCGTCGGGCACGTTGCGCAGGTAGAGCGTCTTCATGTCGCACGATGCTAGCGACGCAGTCGCAGCCTGCGACGGCACGTTGAACGGCGGGATGCTCATGGAACCGCCTCCTCGACGATCAGGTGGTCCGCGGTGCTGGCCACCGCGGTGCGAGCCACGGCACGACCGCCACGGATGCCGGTGGCGCGGACCTCGGCGCTCGGGAGCGGCGCGTCGGGCTCGGCCCACCCCTCGAAGGTGAACGTGTCGCCGGTCGACGGCCGGTAGAGGGCCGGGGTCGCGCGACCGTCGGCATCCCAGTCGCCGAGAACCAGTTGATCACCCGGTCTGCCGAGCGCGTAGCGCCGAACTCCGTCGCGCCACGAGACCGACGCCTGCGCCGCTATCGGGTCCCAGACCACCGTCCGCACGCACCCCTCGGCGAGCAGGTCGGCCTCGAGTCGTTGGACCTCGGAGGTGGGCATGGCGGGCACGGCGGCGGTGAGGTCGGAGGCGTTCGTCGGCTCGGGACCCCGATCGTCGGGGCAGCGGGGAGGTGGCGCCGCTGCCCCAGGCGTCGATGCCGATGCCGATGTCGATGCCGATGCCGATGCCGATGCCGCTGGCCCGGCGCCGGCATCGTCGGTCCGCGGGCCGTCAGGATCGAGGGCGTGGTCGGCCGGCGCCACCTCCGAGACGGCGTCGGTGGGTGTGGCGAGCGACGGACGGGGACCCTGGATCGCTTCGGAGACCCAGCCGATGAGGGCGATGGCACCGATCGCACCGAGCGCCATGCCGGCCACGGCGAGCCCGGTGGAGCCGCGTCGGCTCGGCGCTCCAGTGGCCGGTGCCGACCGCCGGAGCGACGCGATCCCGGTCGGCCGCGGGGGCACGCCCGACGGACGGGACGACCGCGTCGAGCCGCGCACGGGACGCCACTGCACCGTCGGGTCGGCGTCCGTCGGGTCTGCTGGGCCGGTACCGGTCGGTCGCGTGGCGGCCGGTCGCGTGCCGATGGTCTCGCGATCGGCATCGGGGCCGGGCTCTGCGTCGACCGGCGGGAGGTCGGCTCGGACCGCTCGTCGGGCGACCTCGTCGAGACCGTCGAGCAGGGTCGACAGGTCCGGACGTACCGCGGGATCGTCCACCAGCATCTCGTCGAGGAGGCCCCGAAGGGCGACGCGGCCCTCCACCTCGGAGTCGTGTTCGACGTCGAGGCATGCGAGGAGGCTTGCGGCGAGCGACCAGGCATCCGATGCGGTGCTCCGCTCGCCGCGCTCGAGGACCTCGGGAGCGGCGAACCGCAGCGTGGTGCAGACCGCTTCGACCTCGCCGCCATCGCGGTCCTCGACGCGGTTCACGCTCTCCATGCCCTCCGCGTGATCCGACGGATCTGGGTCGTCCATGTCGAACGCGGCGTCGAGGTCGACCAGAACCGCCTGACCCGAGGTGCGCACCACGATGTTCGCCGGCTTCACGTCGCCGTGGACCACCCCGACGTCGTGGAGCGCTTCGAGGCCGCGAGCGACGTCCGCCCCGATCGACGCCAGACGCCCCGGCGGTAGGGTGCGCGAACCGGCGAGAGACGCGAGTGACGGGCCCTCGACCAGCTCGATCGCGATGGCCACCGGCGGGTCGGTGTCGCTCATCCGGACGAGCTCGAGCAGCCGGGCGACGTTGGGGTGTCGGATGCGCCCGAGCAACCCGGCCTCCCGTTCGAGGGAGCGAACCCGTGCGGGGCTCTGGTCCCGCGGGCACTTGAGCGCGACCACGTCGCCGCCCGGCATCCGTCGAGCGCGGTGCACGACGGCGTTCGCTCCTGCGCCGAGCGGCTCGTCGAGCACGAAGTCGAGGACCGTCCTCACGGCGTCGCGACCTGGACGAGCTCGGTGGTGCCGTCGAGGACGAGGTAGCCACGGCCCGGCTCGCCCGTCGCGTCGCTCCGGCGGGGGAAGCGCACCCCGAACAGGTCCCCGTCGCCGTCGGGGTCGGGTCGCAGCGCGAGGCCCAGCCCGGACTCGCGGATGGCGCTGATCCAGTCCCCGTAGTGTGCGCGGAGGCGGTCACCTCGTCCCGCCGCGACGAGGTGCACGCCGGGTCGGCCGTCGCGCACGATCGTCTCGAGCACCCCCTCGTGGTCGACAGTGCGGTCGGCGTCGTCGACCACGATGAGCACGGGATCGTCGGCCTGGCGGACCACGGCTCGCATGAGCTCGACGACGTCGAGGCGCCGCCCGTCCAGCCGGAGGACCTCCGCGCCCGCGGCGGCGCCGGCCCAGGCCAGGGTGTCGAGCGTGGTGGTGCGTCCGCTGCGGGCCGGGCCGCTCACCAGCGCGTGATCGCCGGGATGCAGCACGACACCGCATGGCGCGAGATGGGTGTCGCCGAGTCCGAGCGGGAGGAACCACGGCGCGTCGCCCTCCGGGATCGGCGCGATCGTGCCGAGTTGCGCACGGGTGACCGTGGTCGGCAGGCCGGCGATGGGGTCGGGTGGCACACCGGTCGGCGGGCGGCGGGCGAGCTCGTCGAGCAGGGGCGTCTCGCCGTGCTCGGTCGCGGTGGCGACCTGGACCGCGGTGCCATCGGAGGTCCAGCCGCGCCCGGGTGGGAGCGATGCCGCGTCGGTGACGTCTCGTGCGGTCAGCCCGAGCGTCGAGTAGTCGAAGCGATCGGGCAGGGCGAGCACGATCCGCTCACGGGTGGTCGACACGATGCTCGACGGGAGGCCACCGACGCGGGGGCTCGCCGCGACCAGGTGGATGCCGAACGGATGTCCGTCGGCGTGGATGCGGCCGAGCGCGTCGCGGAAGCGAAGCCCCTCGAGGTCGTCGTGGCGGGCGAGTAGGCCGGGGAGGTCGTCGACGACGAGGAGCGTGGGTGGGCGGGCCGCGGTGCTCGCGGTCCGACGGGTCGCGACCTCCTCGACCAACGTGCGCCCGAGGCGGCGGTGTCGGGGCAGGTCGTCGGCGGCGAGGACGGCACCGCACTGCGGGAGTCGCCCGAGGGGCGCGAGAGATCCGTCGTGGTCGATCGCGTACAGCTGTCCGTGGGGGTATCGGGCGGCGAAGGCCAGCGCTGCGGTGCGCAGCAGGGTCGTCGTCCCCGATCCCGGCATGCCGATGGCGAGCAGAGACCCCGCGTGGAGATCCCAGGACCACGGCCGCTGCTCTTGCGCCGCGGGGCGGTCCGCCATCGCCATGGGCAGCGCGACCACGGCAGCTGCTCCGTGGTCGCCGGTGCCGGTGCCGGTATCGGTGCCGGTGCTGCTGCTGGTGTCGGAGTCGGTCGAGCCGCCGGTGACCTGCTCGCCGAGGAGTGGAGCGAGAGGGAGGTGCTCGGGTAGGGGTGGCAGCCACACCGGGCGGGGTCGGGCGCCGTCGCGGCGGTCCCACGCTGTCCCCATGGCGGCCACGATCACCTCGAGCTCGTCGGTGGGGAGGTGGGCGAACCGAACGTCGGTGACCTCACCCGGTCCGAACCGGACCAAGGCCCGGCCCGGTTCGCCACGATCGATGTCGGCCGCGGCGGGCGCACCGATCACATCGGTCGAGTCGTGGGGGTCGGCGACGCGCAGTGCGATCCGGATGTCGGTGTTGGCCCGGATGGTGTCGCTGACGACACCGCTGGGGCGCTGGGTCGCGAGCACGAGGTGGATCCCGAGGCTTCGACCCCGTTGGGCGACGCCGACGAGCCGGTCGACGAAGTCGGGCGCCTCGGTCGAGAGCGTGGCGAACTCGTCGACGATGACCACCAGCGCGGGCACGGTGGGAACGTCGGTGCACCCGTCCCCACGCCGGGAGCGAAGGGCGTCGAGGTCGGTCACGCCAACGCGACGCAGCACGGACTCGCGGTGGCGCAGCTCGGCGTCGAGCGAGACGAGCGCCCGTTCGGCGAGACCGGCGTCGAGGTCCGTGACGATGCCCACGACGTGGGGGAGTGCAGCACATCCGTCGAACGCGCTCCCGCCCTTGAAGTCGAAGAGGAGGAAGGTGCAGACGTCCGGTGGATGCTCGAGGGCGAGCGCGGCGACGAGGGTCCGCAACATCTCGCTCTTGCCCGACCCGGTGGTGCCACCGACGAGCACGTGGGGGCCCTGATCGACGAGATCGAGGTGGAACCGCTCGCCGGTGTCGGTCCGGCCGACCGCGGCGCGCAGGGTGCTCGGCGCGTCCGCTCTTCCATCGTCCTGTCCTGGGCCGTCCCGTCCGCCGTCGTCCTGGCGCCGGGCGCGGTGCCGCCAGCCGGCGTCGATGCGGTCCGGTAGCAGCCCGTCCTTGTCGTCTTCGGTGGTGAGCTGTCCCAGCCGGTGGAGGTCGGCGAAGCTCGCCGGTCCGGTGCTCCGCCGTCGTCTCGACGCGGAGTCGAGGTCGTCGAGGTCGTCGAGATCGGCGAGCGCTCGTGCTACCTCGGTCGCCCGTTCGAGCGAGCAGCCTGCCACCAGCACGTCGCTGACGAGCTCCCGGGTACGGGGGTGGGTGATGGTCGCAGCTCCGGTCTCGTGGACCTCCACGACGGTGGTCGTGTCCGGCGGGGCCGTGTCGAGCGATGCGCACAGCACGATGGCCGCCACGTCGCGGCGTTCCGCTATCGCCCGTCGAACCGACGCCGTCGTCTCGAGCTCGTCGGCATCGGTCACCACGAGCCACACCGCAGGCGTGTCGTCGGTGCCCGACGGCGAGGTCGTCGTGGGATCGGACGCAGCGGGGAGCGCGGATTCGGTGGCCAACTCGTCGGTCGAACGGAGGTGGGGGAGGGCGGTCGCCCAGCGCCACGCGGGCGATGCGAGCGCCAGCACGATGCGCAGGTCGGCGGGGCCGTGCAGCGTCGCGGCGCGTACGGCCAGCTGACGTGCGGCGGCGTCGCAGCGGTCGCGTCGCCCGACGATCGAGACGATCTCGCCCTGGCCGAGGGAGACGGTGAAGGGCACATCGGGCAGAGGACCGAGCTCGGTGAGGCGTGCTGCGGTGCGGGGCGGGAGGTCGGGGCGTCGGCCCGATGCGTCGGCGCGCACCTGGGGGCGCCATCTGCGGTCGGCGAACCCGATGGCGAGCCGGAGGTGGTCGGCGTGGTCGCGCCGGCGCTCCCACAGGTGGGGCGTGGTGCGGAGGGCCCGATCGAGGAGCTGGGGGAGGTCGGGTTCGAGCGATCGGAGGTGGGCGATCTGGGCGCGGTGCTGGAGCGTCACGGCCTGGGTGAAGCGGTCGACCGCCGCGTCGTGCTCGGCCCGGAGCCGACGGTGCCCGGTCCGTCCCCGCAGGCGTTGCTCGAGCCAGTTCGCGACGAGCATCGCGGGACTGAGGAGGCTGAACAGGGCCATCATCGGTGAGAGCACGACGGCGAGCACGACTCCGATGACGAGGGGTGCGGCGAACATCGCCCAGCTGAACGCCGGTCGGGGACCGGGCCGATCGGGCGGAGTGGGGACCTCCAAGGGCCCCGGGGGCGTGGGTGGCGCGAGCCGCGGGACGCGGTTGAAGGCGCGGCGCCGTGGGCGAGGATCGTGCGAATCACCCTGGTCACCCTGGTCACCCTGGTCACCCTGGTCACCCTGGTCACCCTGGTCACCGGGGCGGACGGCTACCGCGACGGCGCCGAACCGGGCGATCTGGCCGGGGGAGAGCGACGCGCTCGGTCGAGCCTCGATGCCGTCGATGGTGGTGGCGTTGGTGGAGGCGGTGTCGCGAACGCTCACCCGTCGGTCGACGCCGACCTCGATCACGGCGTGGCGCCGAGACACCGACGGATCGATGAGGCAGATGTCGGCGTCGTCACGTCGCCCCACCGTGTGGGTGCCCGGGGCGAGCTGCACCGACGCGCCTGCTCCTGCGCCGGTGAGCACGTCGAGCACGATCCCTGCGGGGGGCCGGTGACGGTCGCGCTCGGGGTCGTGGTCCCGCGGTCGATCGGTGCCGGAGTGCTCGCTCGCCGCGGCGGGACGGGGTGACGGGCTGTCGCAGACGGCCTGTCCGGAGATGGCGTGTTCGGAGATGGCGTGGTGGATGCGGGCGAGGAGTTGGTCCCGCCCGCCCGACGACGAAGACGCGGACGGGACCAGGGCTCGGGCCGACCGGCGCCGGCGAGGTGAGAGCACGGTTCAGGCGTCGACGCCGTTGAGCACGAGGTTGGTGCGGCGGCGGCTGTCGTCGATGTAGCGAGCCTGCTGCTGGAGGGCCTGGACCAGCTGGCGGAGGTTCTTCACGAACACGCCGTCCCACTCGGTGCGGAACTGGTCGGCCAGCCGGCCCTGCCAGTGCACCGACCCCGGTGTGCCGGCCGTGCCGACGAGGGTGGAGATCTGGGCGATCAGCTGATCGACCTCCGCGGCCTTGGCATCGAAGGTGCGCTGGAGGTCCGCCATCTGACTGAGGTTGAGGCCGATCGTGTCGGTAGCCATGGGTGGCTCCTGTCTGGTGGTCGATTGGGTTGACGGGACGAAGGTAGGCCGAGGTAGCATGAAATGCAATGAAAAGGATATGCAGGCATCGAGAGCTACTGATGCGGCCAGTCCTCTGCGGCGCGGGACGAGGCCCGAGCGCGGGCGGGTGCCGGCCCCATGGGTGAGACGGTCAGCATCGACATCGGTCGCGCCCTGCGTCTCCAGCAGGCGTGCCTGGGCGCCGCGGTCGACGTGGAGCGCCGGGCCGACCTGCTCGTCGTCGACCTCCGGGAGGCGGGGGAGGACCCCACCCTCCTCGCGCCCGCGCTGGCGGTCTCGGAGTGGGCAGCGCAGGCGACGGTGCGCGTCGCCGCCGTGATCGCGGCGGTCGCATCATGGACGAGGCCGACGGCTGGAAGCTGCCCGGTCTGGCTCAGTCCAGCAGGTCTGGTGGCCGACGCGCCCACCGCGATCTCGGCTGCGCTGGACGCGCTGGCCGCGCTGCGAACCGCCGACCACTCGACGCTCGTGCGTCTGCTGCGCGACTGGATCGGCAACGCCGACTTCGAGGTGGCGCTCGGGGCGCGCCTGGAGGTGGACGACCTCGTTCCCTGGCTCATGATGGGGTCGGGCACCGACGCACCTGTGGTCGGCGTCGGCACCGACGACGCCACCATCATCGAGATCGTCGGGATGCTCGCCGATGCGTTGTCGTCCGCGGTCGAGGTGGGGCAGGCACCGTTCTCGCTGCGCGAGCTCCTCGATGGGGGAGCGGCCGACGGGCTCGCACCGATCGATGCCGCCGTGCTCTTCGCGGCGCCCGGTGCCGAGCAGCGCAGCTGGTCGACGGCCTGGCTCGCTGCCGCGTTGTCGCTCGTCGTGGTGCCGTTGACGGCGGAGGCTCGGTCCGGCGACCTCTGGGCGGTCACCCGCCGGTGGGGTGACCGCCGGGTCGACCTGCGGTCGTCGATCCTCGACGCGCTGGCCCGCGATCGGGGTGCCGCGCAGGTCGCGTTGACCCTTGTGGACCTCGGTGAGCTCGTAGGTCGATCGGCCAACTACCTCGACGGGGGAGCCGCCATCGCCGGCGCGCTGGCGGCCGCGACTCGACCAGGCGAGCTCGGCTCCCTCGGCCCGGGCCTCGTGATGGAGCGCTTCGTGGAGGCCCTGTCCCGGCAGGACCCCCCGTCGCCGGCGCTCACCGACCGCATGGGCGAGATCGCATGGCCGTGGATCGGGGCCTTCCGCGTCGACCGGGCTGACCACCGGCCCGGCGGTGTGCCCAACCCCTTGCCCCGGCCGAGCGAGCACCGGCTCGAGCGCTACCTCGAACTGGCCAGCGTCAGCGTGCGTGCCACGGCCGACCTGCTCGACGGCCTCGACGCCTGGTTCGCCTATCAGCTGGTTCGTTCGGGTTCGTCGGTCCCGGTGACCAACATGCTCTACGACCTCGGCTCCGTGGCTCGGTTCGTGTCCGAGGTGGGGCGCGATGCGGCGCGATCCGCGGCGGCACGCGCCGATCGAGACCGCAGGCGGGACCAGCGCCTCCTCGATCTGGCCGGCAACGGCCTGGGGGCCCTGGCCGGGCGGTGGTGGGGGGGAGCCGGCGACTTCCTGATCTCGAGCGTCCTCGTCCCCCACGTCGTCGCGCCCGCCGTGGTGCCGGATCTCGATGCCGAGCTCGAGCACCTCGCAGCGGTCCCCGGTGTCATCGCCGACGATCTGGAGCTGCGGGAGTGGCAGGTGCTCGCCCACCTCTGGCGCCGACGCGAGACGAGCGGCCTGTTCGACTCGTTGCCGCCACCCCCGTCCGGCACCCTCGATGCGCACGGTCAGCTCGTCGTGCCGTCGATGCTCGATGACGTGGTGCGCGACCGGTACCGCTCCTGGCGCGACGTCGTGGCCGGCTCGACGGGCATCGACGAGGTGTCGGCGGCCTTCAGTCGCGACGTCCCCCCGACTGGGGGCGACGGCGGAGGTGGGCGATGACAGCGCCGTCGAGCAGCTCGGCACCGGACTCGTCAGCGCCGGTGCCCGCGGCGCCCGGTGCAGCCGAACGGGCCGTCGAGATGGCTGCGCTCGCCGCCAGGTTGCGCACGTTGGGGCCCGAGGCGCGGGCGGTCGTCGCTCGCGTCGGTCAGCTCGCCGGGCCCGAGACGTGGCGTGGCCGGGTCGCCGATGTGTTTCGGCAGGACCTGGCCGACCACACGCGAGCACTGGACCAGATGGCCGACGTGCTCGAGCTCGTGGCTCGACGGATCGAGGTCCGTGCCGCCGAGCTCAGCGGACCGCGATCGGCCTCGACCGGTGAGTTCGACTGAGCGGGGGATCTGGAGGTGCGCGACCCAGGGGAGTCGAGCGGCTGGTGATCGTCGCGAACCGCTCAGACCCAGCCGGGGCCTCGTCCGATCGTCCGACTCCGATGCCGTTCGTGGCGATTCCGGCAACCTCGTGGCGAGGTAGCCTCGCCGGGTGAGCGTCACCCCAGTCCGCATCGGCCTTCTCGGTCTCGGCACGGTCGGTGCCGCGCTCGTCGCGCTGCTCCGCGAGCAGTCCGACGCCATCACCGCCCGTACCGGGCTGTCGTTCGAGATCACGAGCGTCGCCGTGCGCGATGCGACCAAGAGCCGTGCCGTCGAGCTCGACCCCGGCGTCGTCACCACCGATGCCGAGGCCCTCGTCCAGTCGTCCGACATCGACGTCGTCGTCGAGGTGATGGGCGGCGTGGAGCCGGCCCGGTCGCTGCTCCTCGACGCCATCAAGGCGGGCAAGCCGGTGGTTACCGCCAACAAGGAGCTGATCGCCAAGGACGGCTTCGAGCTCTACGCCGCGGCCGAGGCGGCCGGGGTCGATGTGCTGTTCGAGGCGGCCGTCGCCGGTGGGATCCCCATCGTGCGCCCGCTGCGCGAGTCCCTCCTCGGCGAGCCGATCGACCGGGTGCTGGGCATCGTCAACGGCACGACCAACTACATCCTCACCCAGATGACCGAGTCGGGCGCCGACTACGCCGACGCCCTCGCCGAGGCACAGGCTCTGGGCTACGCCGAGGCCGACCCCACCGCCGACGTCGAGGGCTACGACGCCGGAGCGAAGATCGCCATCGTCGCCGCCATCGCCTTCGGTGCCCGCGTGTCGGCCGACGACGTCTTCCACGCTGGCATCTCCGACGTCACGGCGGCCGACATCTCGTTCGCCTCCCGCAAGGGCTACGTCGTCAAGCTCCTCGCCATCGCCGAGCGCGTCGCGGCAACGGGGGACGAGCCCGTCGAGATCGGCCTGCGGGTGCATCCTGCTCTCGTGCCCGTCACGCACCCTCTGGCCGCGGTGCGCGACTCGTTCAACGCGGTGTTCGTCCAGGGCGGTGCCGTGGGCGACCTCATGTTCTACGGCCGGGGTGCCGGTGGCGATCCCACCGCCAGCGCGGTGCTCGGCGACCTCATCGACGCCGCGCTCAACCTGCGCAAGGGGGCGCACGCCAGCATCGGCGAGCTGCGGCCCGTGCAGATCCGATCCATCGACGAGCTCCGATCGGCGTACTTCATCGACGTCGAAGTGGTCGATCAGCCCGGTGTGCTCGCCACCATCGCCGCGACCTTCGGGTCCAACGACGTGTCCATCTCGTCGATGGAGCAGGAGATCCTCGGCTCGACCGACGAGCGCGACAAGGGTGCCCGCCTGCTGTTCATCACCCACACGGCGCGCGAGGCCGATGTGCAGGCGACCGTGCGCGAGCTGCGGGGTCTCGACGTCGTCCGCCGGGTCGGTAGCGTGCTGCGGGTCCTCTCCGGCCCCGACGCCAGCGCAGCGGGGGCAGGAGAGCCGTGAAGTACGTCAGCACCCGGGGCGCGGCCCCGGTCCTCGACTTCGCCGAGGTGCTGCTCGCCGGGCTCGCCCGCGACGGTGGGCTCTACGTGCCCGAGTCGTGGCCGACGCTGTCGACCGACGTGCTCGTCGCCGCGACCGAGCGCTCCTACGCCGATACGGCCGTCGAGGTCATGTGGCCCTACGTCGAAGGATCCATCGATCGGGACGACTTCGTACGGATCGTCACCGACTCGTACGCGACCTTCGACGATCCCGACGTGACCCCGCTGCGCGACCTCGGCGACGGAAACTGGCTCCTCGAGCTGTTCCACGGCCCGACGCTCGCCTTCAAGGACGTCGCGCTGCAGCTGGTCGGGCGGTTGTTCGACCACGAGCTCACCCGCCGCTCGGAGAAGGTCACCATCGTCGGCGCCACGTCGGGTGACACCGGTTCGGCGGCCATCGAGGCGTGCCGGGACCGCGAGGCCATCGAGATCTTCATCATGCATCCCGCCGGTCGGACCTCCGAGGTGCAGCGACGGCAGATGACCACCGTGCTGTCGGCCAACGTGCACAACATCGCGCTCGAGGGCACCTTCGACGACTGCCAGGACGTGGTGAAGGCGCTGTTCGCCGACGAGACGTTCCGAGATCGCAACCGACTGTCCGCGGTGAACTCCATCAACTGGGCGCGGGTCATGGCGCAGATCGTCTACTACGTGGTCGCCGCGGCGCGCGTCCCGCGGCTCGCCGGTTCGCCCGACCCGACCCGACCCACGTCGTTCGCGGTCCCGACGGGCAATTTCGGCAACGTGTTCGCCGGCTATGCCGCCCAGCGCATGGGCGTGGCGGTGTCGCAGTTCGTCGTGGGGAGCAACAGCAACGACATCCTCACCCAGTTCTTCACGACCGGCGCCATGACCATCTCGGGCGTGCACCCCACGTTGAGCCCGAGCATGGACATCCAGATCTCGAGCAACCTCGAGCGGCTGCTCTTCGAGCTGTTCGGTCGTGACGGGGTGGCGATCGCCGATCTCATGCAGCAGTTCCGGGCCGAGGGTGCGGTGGCCGTCGATCCCGATCGCATGGACCTGCTCGCCGAGCACTGGTCGGGCACGAGCGTCGATGACGCCGTCACCCGCGAGGCCATCGCCGAGCTGTACGAGCGGCTCGGCGTGCTCATCGACCCGCACACCGCGGTCGGCTACCAAGCGGCGCGGCGGATGCGCACCGACCCGGTCGCTCCGATGGTGACGCTGTCCACGGCCCATCCGGCGAAGTTCCCCGATGCCGTCGAGGCGGCGACGGGGGTGCGGCCTCCCTTGCCCGAGCGGCTCGCCGACCTGTTCGGTCGCGAGGAGCGCTACGTCGCGCTTCCCAACGACGCGGTCGCCATCGGGACCTACATCGACGAGGTCCTGGCCCGGCGCAGCTGACCGCTCCGGCGTGGTCACCCGAGCGCACGTCGGATCCGGGACGCCGTCGTGCGGTCGGGGTGGCACCGCTGTGACCACGGTTCGTGCGGGTGGCACCGATGGCAGGGGTGATCGGCGCCAATTCCTGGCATGATCACTCGATGAAGTACGTGGTGTGCGTCCCAGACGGCTGTGCCGATGAACCTGTCGACGAGCTCGGCGGCAAGACGCCGTTGCAGGTCGCGAACATGCCCAACCTGGCCGCGCTCGCGGCTCGGGGTGAGGTCGGTCGTGCCGCGGTCATCCCCACCGGCATGGCCCCGGGCAGCGATGTGGGCAACATGTCGATCTTCGGGTACGACCCTGCCGAGTTCCACACGGGCCGGGCGCCGATCGAGGCCGCCGCGCTCGGGCTCAAGCTCCGCCCGGACCAGCTCGCCTACCGCTGCAACCTGGTGACGGTCGGCGACGACGGCACGATGGTCGACTTCTCGGGCGGGCACCCCCCCACGGACCAGGCGCGCAAGGTCGTCGAGGCGCTCGATGCCGAGCTCGGTGGCGACGGCATCGAGTTCCATCCCGGCGTCGAGTACCGCCACATCATGGTGGCGCCCGCCGATCTGCTCGACGCCGACTGCGTGCCGCCCCACGACCTGAGCGACAAGCCCATCGTGGCCCCCACCGGGCCCGCGTCAGCCGCGCTCATCGATCTGCAGGAGCGGTCTCGCGCCGTGCTGGCCCAGTTCGACCTCGATGCCAACCAGATCTGGTTGTGGGGTCAGGGGTTCCAGCCCCAGATGCCGAGCTTCGCCGATCAGTACGGTCTCGACGCTGGCCTGTGCTCGGCGGTCGACCTCGTGCGCGGGCTCGGGGTGCTCACCGGTGTCGAGTGCGTCGACGTCGACGGCATGACCGCGGGGTACGACACCGACTACGCCGCGCAGCGCGAGACGGCGCTGGACTCCCTGGGCGACGGTGCCGACCTGTTCGTGATCCACATCGAGGCCACCGACGAGGCAGGTCACGCCGGCAACGTCGCTGAGAAGGTCCGGTCGCTCGAGCTGTGGGACGCCGAGGTGCTCGCCGATCTCGTGCCCGGACTCGACAAGCTCGGACCGTGGCGCCTGCTCTTCCTGCCCGACCACGCCACGCCGTTGCGCCTCAAGACCCACACCCCGGATCCGGTGCCGTACCTGCTCGTCGACTCCGCCGTCGACGGCCCTGGGGGCGTCTACACCGAAGACGGCGTCGCCGGCTCCGACCCGGTCCCCGGCCACGAGCTCATGGCAAGGCTCGTCGCGTCGTAGGTCGCGGCGATCCGCCTCGGAGCGATGCCGAGCGGGCTGGTCATGGTCGGCGCCCCGCGTTCGATGCTCCTCCCCAGAGAATCATTTCAGCGACCGGCATTCGAAGTTCAGAGACCATCCGGGCCTTCCTGGGCCTCCTGATCGCGTCCCCGTAGCTGAAACGAAAGTGCGACCAACAAGGTCAGTCCGCTGACGAGAATCACCGGGATAGCGGCCTGCCAAGCAGGCATGTCGAACACAACTGCAACGCAGTGCAGATGGGCTCGGGTTGAGTCCCGAGAAGTGGTGTATGAGCGGTAGGGCCTGAGAGGGTCCGCCGG
>CAZGEF010000081.1:0-14523 GCA_964525005.1 uncultured Rhabdothermincola sp. | reverse complement strand
CCGAATCGTTGGGCTTGACGACGATGCGGTCCTCGAGCGGCTGCAGACTCATTGGCGCGCCTCCATGTGGCGGTGAGTTCGATGGATGTTCGGTGTGTGACGGCCGAACGCACGCGCTCGACCTGCTTCTGGATTCTTCGATGTGGCCCGGAGCGTCTCACCCCGCCGTGTCCGGCAGTCGTTAGCACTCCCCCTGGCCGAGTGCTAACCCTACGCACCCCAAGCCGAACCTCACAACCCGACACGCAACTTTTTGCCCCCGGTCACCACCGATCCACCGAACTGGCTGGGCACACGCGCCAAATGCGGCGCGTCTTCCCAGCCAGTTCGGTCTGCGGTGGGCCGTCGGGGTCAGAGCTTCAGGTTGGGGCTCGCGCCGGTGTCCAACGGGCTGCGGCCGTCGGAGCGCAAGCGGTGCCAGGCGGCGGCGGCCACCATCGCCGCGTTGTCGGTGCACATCTCGCGGCTGGGCAGGAACGCCTGCAGCCCGTCTGCCATGCACACATCGAGGACCCGTTCACGAAGTTGGGAGTTGGCGGCCACGCCGCCGGCCAGGACGATCCCCGTGGCGGCGTGCTCGTGAGCGGCCCGTCGCGCCTTGGTGACCAGCACGTCGACGACAGCCTCCTGGAACGACGCGGCGACATCGGCCGTCTCGACCTCCGGGTTCTTGCGAACGTGGTTCACGACCGAGGTCTTGAGCCCGCTGAACGAGAAGTCGTAGCCCTCGTTGAGGATCGCCCGTGGGAAGTCGACGGCGCGGGGATCGCCGGTGAGCGCCTGGTGGTCGATGGCCGGACCGCCCGGGTAGCCCAGGTCCAGGTAGCGGGCGACCTTGTCGAACGCCTCGCCCGCCGCGTCGTCGATGGTGGATCCCAGGACGCGGTAGTCGCCGTAGCCCTCCATGAGCACGACCATGGTGTGACCGCCCGACACGAGCAGGACGACCAGCGGGAACTGGAGGTCGGGCTCTTCGAGGAAGGCGGCGTAGAGGTGTGCCTCAAGGTGGTTGACCGCGACGAACGGCACGTCCCACACCAGGGCGAGCGCCTTCGCCGCGCTGATGCCCACGAGCAACGCCCCGACGAGGCCGGGGCCGGTCGTGGCACCGACGGCGTCGACGTGGTCATCGCTGATCCCCGCTTCGACCAGCGACTGGGCGATCACCGGCGTGAGCAGCTCGACGTGGGCCCGGCTGGCGATCTCGGGCACGACGCCGCCGAAGCGGGCGTGCAGGTCGACCTGGCTGCTGACGACCGAGGACAGCACGCGCTTGGCATCGACGACGACGGCGGCCGCGGTCTCGTCGCACGAGGTCTCGATGCCGAGGATGCGGGTGCCGAGCACCTCACCCGGCACGAGGATGTCGTCGATGGTCATGCCGGTCATGGCTGATCTCCCCCACGGTCTCCGTCGGCGCCCCGACGCGTGCCGGGTCCGGCATCGGTGCCGCCCGAACCCGGCCGCAGACGCTCGCCGATCTCGGCGAGGCGCGTGGCGAACTCGTCGCTGCCGATCTCGTGGGCCCACATGACGAGCGCGTCCTCCTCGAGATCGGCGTAGTAGTTCTTGCGCACCCCGACGGGAGCGAACCCGAACGTGCGGTACAGCGCGATCGCGTGCTCGTTCGACGCCCGCACCTCGAGCGTCATCGCCGTGGCTCCACGGCCGATCGCCTCCCGGGCGAGCTCGAGGACCAGCCGGGTGGCGATGCGGCGACCGCGCACCTCGGGATCGACCGAGACGGTGGCGACGTGGGCGTCGTCATCGACGAACAGGGCACCGGCGAAGCCGACGACGGTCCCGTCGAGGATCGCCACCAGGTAGGTGCGGTCGTCGTGGCGGGCCAGCTCGGAGAGGAACAGGCCGACCGACCATCCCGGATGGATGTCGGCACGCTCGATGCGCATGACCGACCGCAGGTGACGTCGCCGCATCGGTTCGATCCCCACCGCGAGCGGCACGACGTCGAACTGGTGTGAGCTCCTCACCGCGGTCACCTGTCGCTCCTGGTGGACCAGTTGATCTCGGCATCGGGCTTGCGCAGGTAGAGCGGGGTGAGCTCCCACGACTTGACGAACTGCTCGCGCAGCGCCTGCGCGTGGGCGAGCTGCACGAGCGACGTGGCCGACGGATAGGCGAGCCCGTCGTCGATGATCTCGACCTTGTTGAGCCCGTCGAACACCTCGCGGTATCGGATGGCGCCGTCGCCCACGAGCAGGCACTCCTCGCCCCGGGCGAGGATCTCCGATGCGAGGTCGTCGGGAGACCCGACCGCATGATCGGTGACGCGCTGCATGCCGCCGGGCACCTGCCGGTACATGGCGTGGAAGACCTCGCCGCGCCGGGCATCGATGGCCGCGACGACGAGCTTGGGGGTGAAGCGCACCGGAAACGCGACGAGGTCGAGGCTGGTGACGCCGATCATGGGCACCCGCAAGGCGTGCGCCATCGCCTTGGCCGCGGCGATGCCGACCCGGAGTCCGGTGAACAGCCCGGGGCCGAGGTCCACCGCGATGACGCTGACCTCGTCGAGGGCGATGCGGGCCTGACGGCAGGCGAACTCGACAGACGGCGTCAGCACCTCGGCGTGCTGGCGGCTGCGGGCCGACTGGACGGACGCGAGGACGCCCTCGTGCCCGCCGACGGCGACCGAGACCTGTGGTGTGGCCGTGTCGATGCCGAGGATCAGCACGTCAGTCGCTCTCCTGCCGGGATTCGACGGCCAGGGCCGCCGGTGAGTCCGGGACCCGAGCGTGCTCGGCAGTCCACTTGTCGAGGACCGTCGTCAGAAGCCGGCACCGAGCCGTCCACCGGGGCCCGACCGGCACGAGCTCGAGGCGCCGGTCGTCGTCGCCCTCGCCGAACGTGAAGCGGATCTCCAGGTAGTCGGCGGGCATGGCCGGAGCGATGGCATCGCCCCACTCGATGAGGATCACGCCGCCGTCGTCGAGCATCTCGGGCAGGCCGACGTCGAACACCTCGGCCATCTGGTCCATGCGGTACACGTCGAGGTGATCCAACGACAGCCGACCCTCGTAGCGGGTGTGGATCGTGTAGGTGGGGCTGGTGATGGCCTCGTCGACGCCGAGCGCGGCGCCGAACCCCTGGGCGAACGCGGTCTTGCCCGCCCCGAGGTCGCCGGCGAGCAGCAGGAGATCACCGGGACGGGCCAGCTCGGCCAGCGCGGCGGCGATCTCGCGGGTCTCGTCGACCGATGTCGTCCGGGCTTCGATCACCCGGGGAAGGCTACAAGCGCACCGCGATGATCAGCGAAGCCTGGAGCACGTCGGCATGGTCGAGGGGCAGGCGACGACATCTGGCGCAAGGGAGCATCAGCCCCGGCAACGGGGTCCGGGGGATCGGCCCCCGGCCTCGAAGAGGAACGTGTGCCGACGAGTCCAAGATGTGAGCGCAACGAGCTCTCCGAGCCCGAGACCTACTCGCGGTAGAAGCGCGGCACGCGAGGGCCGATGCCGCAGATGATCTCGTAGGGGATGGTGCCGAGGGTCCCGGCCCAGTCCCCCGCGTCGATGCGCTCGTCGCCCTGCTCCCCGATGAGCACGACCTCGTCGCCGATGGCGATGTCGAGCCGGTCGTCGGCGGGAGCGGGGCCGCAGTCGACGAGGATCTGGTCCATCGTCACGGAGCCGACGATCGGGCAGCGCCGGCCGCCGATGAGCACCGCTATGCCCGAGCCGCCCAGCGCCCGGGGCACGCCGTCGGCGTAGCCGATGGGGACCGTGGCGACGACCGAGTCCCGGTCGAACTCATGGCGGAGCCCGTAGGAGATGGCGTCGCCCGCCGGCACGGTCTTGACGAAGGACACCTCGGATCGCAGAGACATCGCGGGTCGCAGGTCGACCCGTCCCTCGAGCGCCGCGGACGGGGCGATGCCGTACAGCGCGATGCCAGCCCGCGCCAGGCTCAGCCGGCTGCGGGGGTGGTCGATCGTCGCCGCCGAGTTGGCGACGTGGAGCAGCGGGGGTTGCAGGCCGATCTCCCGCAGACCGGCGACCACCTCCTGGAAGGCGCCGAACTGGGTGTCGGTGAACGGGTGACCGGGTTCGTCGGCCACCGCGAAGTGCGTCCAGAGCGCCTCGAGCTCGAGGGCGGGCTCGGCATCGATCAGCGTCGCGAGCGCGACGACGTCCTCGGGCTTGGCGCCCACCCGGCGCATGCCGGTGTCGACCTTGAGGTGCACCTGGGCGACGCGCTTGGTCCGCCGAGCGGCGGCTGCGGCCGCCTCGACGCCGTCCTCGTTGTAGAGCGTGACCCGCAGATCGAACCGCACGGCCGCGGCGAGATCGGTCGGTCGGGGCTGGGAGAGCAGGAGGATGGGCGCTTCGATGCCCGCCTTGCGCAGCACGGCACCCTCCTCGACGAGCGCGACGCCGAGCCACGTGGCACCCGAGGCCAGCGCTGCCTGGGACACGGCGATGGCACCGTGGCCGTAGCCGTCGGCCTTGACCACCGCGCACAGCTCGGCGGGCGCGGCGAGGTCGGCCAGCAGGCCGGTGTTGTGGGCGATGGCGCCCAGATCGACATCGGCGCGTGCGGCTCGCACACCTAGGCGCCCGTGTCGCCTGCCGGGCCCGTGTCTCCTGACGGGCCCGTGTCGCCCACGCCCGCGACGATGGCCTTGACGATGTCGCCCCGGGCGATGAGTCCCACGAGTCTGCCGCCCTCGACGACCGGGAGGCGCGACACGTTGTGGTCGTGCATGAGCGTCGCCGCGTCCTCGATGCTGTCGTCGGGGCCCACCGTGTGGGGCTTGGCCGTCATCACCTCGCCGACCGACGCGCCGAGCGCCTTGTCGAGCGTCTCGTTGAACTCCTTGTCCTTGAACGGCCAGGCGACGTTCACGCCGAAGAAGTTGGTGACCGTCGGGAAGTGCACCCGTGCCTCGCCCACGATGAGGTCACCGGTGGAGAGCATGCCGACCACGGTGCCGTCGCCGTCGACGACCGGACCGGCGTCGATCTCTCGTTCGCTCAGCTGCTGCATGGCGTCCTGGACGTTCTGCTCGGGGGTGAACGACACGACTTCGGTCGTCATCACCGATCGAACGGGCATCTCGCGAAGCATCGATCCTCTTTCAGGCCCTCGCTGTCGGGGCCGGCGGTGTTCGGGCGGTGGGCGGCGACGGTGACAGGCCGAGTCGTTCCAGCACCTCGGGAACGAGTGCCGGCAGGTCGCCAGCCACCAGGCCGTGGCGCCAGCCTAGGTCTCCGGCCCGGCCGTGGATGAACGCTCCGGCGGCCGCGGCGTGAAGGGGCTCGAGACCCTGGGCGAGCAGCGCCCCGATGACCCCCGCGAGCACGTCGCCGGTGCCCGCGGTGGCGAGGCGGGCACCGGCGCTGTCGGTCAGCAGGCAGCGGCCGTCGGGGTGAGCGACCACGGTGAGGTGCCCCTTCAGCAGGACGACCGCACCCGTGCGCGTCGCGAGCGAGCGGGTCTCGGCGATGCGGTCGGATCCGGGCTTCGCGCCGGCGAGCCGGGCGAACTCGCCGTCGTGCGGGGTGAGCACGACGTGGTCGCCCAGCGGGAAGCAGGCGTCGCCGACCTCGGCGAGCGCGGTCAGGCCGTCGGCGTCGACGACGGTCGGCGTCGACGACCGGGTCACGATGGCACGCACGGCGGCGGCAGGTCCCGGGTCGGTGCCGAGGCCGTTGCCGATGACGAGCGCGGCGAAGCGATCTGTGTCGTCGAGCACCTCGCAAGACCAGTCCTCACCAACCGCGTGCTGCACGATCTCGACGGGGATGCCGGCTGCCAGCCCACCCGGCGTGCTCAGACGGACGTAACCGGCACCGGCGCGCTGGGCTCCTTCGCAGGCGAGCGTGGCCGCCCCGCCCATGCCGGGGCTCCCGGCAACGATCCACACGGCCGATTGCCACTTGTGGGCGGTGGCGGGGCGGTCCGGGAGCCAGGCGGCGACATCGGAGGCCTCGACCAGGTGGACCGTCGCGGACGACACGTCGAGCCCGATGTCGGCGACGTCGATCTCCCCCACCAGACCGGCACCCGGCTCGAGCAGCAGGCCCGGCTTGAGCGCGGCGAACGTGACGGTCGACTCGGCAGCGAGGACCCGATCGGCGGTCTCGCCCGTGAGCCCATCGACCCCGGACGGGATGTCGACCGCGAGCACCCGCTGGCCCGCGGCGAGTGCCGGCGCCTCGTAGGCGCCGCGGAACCCGGTGCCGTACGCCGCATCGATCACGAGGTCGACGGGAGCCAGCGCGGCCGGCGCATCGGCGGCGTGGAGGACCGAGACCCGCACGCCGCGCGCCCGGAGGTGGTCGGCGGCCACGCGCCCGTCGTTGCCGTTGTTGCCCTTGCCGGCCAGCACGGTGACCCGACGCCCGTAGGTGCCGCCCAGCATCGAGACGGCTTTGCGGGCAACGGCGCGGGCGGCGCGATCGATGAGCACCTCGACCGGTTCCGGTGCAGCCGCGTCGACGGCGTTCATCTCCTCCGGTGTGACGACGGGGATCACGACGGGGATGCTCCCACGGCGACGACGAACGCCACAGCAGAAGCCTCGCTGTGGGTCATGGTCAGCAGGACGCGCTCGATGCCCAGCTCCTCGGCGCGTTCGAGCGCAGAGCCGTGCAGCACGACCGACGGTTCACCGGAGTCGGCTCGGACCACCTCGATGTCGCGGAACCGCACCTCGCCCACCCCGACGCCCATCGCCTTCATCGCTGCCTCCTTGGCGGCGAAGCGCACCGCGAACCGTTCGGTGGGGTCGTTGCGCCTGCGGGCGTAGGCCTGCTCGTCGTCGGTGAACAGCCGGTCGACGATCGTCGGGGTGCGGTCGAGCGTGCTCCGGAACCGATCGAGCTCGACCAGGTCGGTCCCGATCGCCACCACCAGACCAGACCCCGCGGTCGCGACGAGTTCCGAGGCGAGGAGGTCGATGTCCAGGTCGAGATCGGGCACCGATCCATTGTTGCCCACAACCTCGGGCACTACCCTGATCAGGCCTTCCCCGCGCTCGATCGGCCCGTCCGATCCCTCGAACGTGCTGCCCGAGCAGGAGAAGCAACATGGCCCTCGATACCAAGCACCGCAGCTCGATCTACAACAAGCTGCTCCCCCACCTCGGGGAAGACGATGCGAACGCTCTGATGAACGAATTCCCTGCTTCCGAAGCCGATGAGCTCGTCACCAAGGAGTTCCTCCGTGCCGAACTGGCGGAGATGTCCAACCGGCTCATGACGTGGACCATCACGACGATGCTGGCTGGAGTGAGCGCTGCAGTCACGCTCGCCTACGCCGTCGGCCGTGTGACGTCCTAGGTAGCCCCCGAAACGGTCCGCGCACGAAAGACGAGGCGCGGGGTCCAGGGGCGGCAGCCCATGGCGGGGTTTGGGGCGGAGCCCCATAGCGCGGTGCAGGGGCTTGGCCGCGCCGTCGAACGAGGAACTTGTTCCGACTCGACCAACAAGAGCGGTCGCTGAGCGAGCCCCAGAAGAAAACTCGGGGGAGGTCAGCCAGGGAGCGAAGCGACCGAGCTGACCGAGTCCGAAATCACGTTCGCCAGCGGTCGGCGAGCTCGCTGATGGGGTCGGTCATCAGCTCGACGAGCGGGATCGTCGTCAGCACGTCGTCGCGGAAGGTGGGCTCGGTCTCGGTGACGATGTCCTTGAGCGCCTGGTAGCGGCCCCGGTAGCCACCGAGCACCGAGCGCAACGTGGCGAGCGGGAGCGCTTCGGCGAGGCCGACGTGCAGGAGCACGAGCCCGGTGGTCTGCGCGTCCTTGACGAGTGGGACCAGCAGCACGGTGCGGCCGTCGCTGCGACCCTGGGCCAGCACGACCTGGCGCTCGCCGGCCACGAGCCGCTTGGTTCCCCGCAGCGCGGGGTTGGTGTCGGTGCGGCTCCTCAGCTCGCGGCCCAGTCCGCCCCGGTCGGTGACGACGATCGTGGCCTCGTCGTCGTCGACCGAGCCTTCGATGACGTAGCGGGTGTAGCCGAGCACCTCGGCGACGACCGGCTCGAGCGCACCGAGGGTCCGCAGCGTCTGGTAGCTGAGCCGATCCCGGCCGGCGCCGGCATCGATGACGGCTCGCACGAGCGGCACCTGGAGCAGGGTCTCGTCGGAGCGGGAGATGCCCACCGTGACCGTCTTGGCCTGGTGCTTGATGGCGTCGACCGGGCGGGTGAGCTCCTCGATGGCACCGGTGAGCGCGGCGACGAAGTCCTCGATGACGACGCTGGGCGTGCCGACCTTGCCGAACTCGATCTGGTACGCATCGAGAGGTGTCACCCCGAGCGCGTAGCGGAACATCGACGCGAGCCGCACCGCCGAGCTGGCCTCGAGGTGGCCGTCGAGCTGACCGCCGCGCAGCTCGTCGAAGAAGCGAGTGGCCAGCGGGGTGAGCGCGGGACGGAGCCCGTCGAGGAGGTGCCCGCCGACGAGGCTCGTCGCGGACGTCGTCGAGATGGCTTCTTCCACCGCGGCACGGGCCGAGCGCAGCGGCTTGGCCTGCGCGTCGATGGCGAGGGCCGCCTCGTAGCCGAACAGGTGGCCGGCCACGGCGCACAGCACGAAGGCCAGCGCGGGATGGGTGGCCGGGACGAGCACGGCTTGCAGCGCGGCGGAGAACCGCTCGTCGCCCTCGCTGGCGATCACGATGGGGGCGGCCTTGTGGGCCCGGTAGATGGCCACCTCCTTGGCCACGTCGTCGGCGGTCGAGCCGGACAGCCCCGCGGCGCACACGAGGATCATCGGCTCCGACGACAGGTCGATGTGCTTCTTGTCCTCGGTGCTGTCGCAGGCGATGGCCTTGTAGCAGAGCTCCGAGAGCTTGATCCGGATCTCCTCGGCGGCGATGCGGTTGGCCCCGTTGCCCACGATGGCCCAGTAGCGCCGGCTGGGAGCCAGCCGACGGGCGGCGTCCGCGAGCTCCGGTCGCTTGGCCAGCGTGGCCTGCATGACCTCGGGGAGCTCGCGCAGCGAGGCGAGCAGATCGGCCCGGTCGGGTGGCGGTTCGACGCCGAGCTCGTCGGCGATGGCGATGGCCAGGAGGAACGACGCGGCGATCTGCGCGTAGAACGCCTTGGTGGACGCGACGCTCATCTCCACGTCGCGCCCATCAGAGGTGTAGAGGACGCCGTCGGACTTGTCGGTGAGGTCGCTGCCCCGCCGGTTCACGATGGCGATGACGGCGGCGCCCCGGCCTCGCACGAGGTCGACGGTGCGGTTGGTGTCGGTGGTCGTGCCCGACTGGCTGATGGCGACGACGAGGGTGTCGCTCATGTCCGACTGGAGCGAGAAGCCCGACAGCTCGGTGGCGAGCACCGGGAGCACCTCGATGGCGTCGGGTGCCACGGCGCGGAGCGCGGCGGCCAGGCTCTGACCCGCGACCGCAGCCGTTCCCTGGCCGATGACGAGCACCCGCCTGATCGAGCGATCCGCCAGTCGGGTGCCGATGTCGAGGGGGAAGGCCTCGCTCGGAAGTCGCACGCGGAGCGTGCCGTCGACCTCGACGAGCTTGCCGCGCAACGTCTTGCGGACCGACGCCGGCGCCTCGGAGATCTCCTTGAGCAGGAAGTGGGGGTACTCGCCACGGTCGATGTCGCGCGTGGTGATGGGTGCCGTGGCGAGCTCGTCCCGGTCGACGGGATGCGCCACGCCGTCGTAGCTCCACCGGTCGATGCCGGCGACGTCGCCCGCCGCGCTCCCCCGCAGGTGGAGGATCTGGCCGCGGGATGCCGGGTTGTCGGGATCGTTCGTCGTCTCGCCGTCCATGCGGAGGTACGAGCGAGCCTCCTCGACCACCCCGTAGGGTTCGCTGGCGACGATGTAGGCATCCTCGGCGAGGCCGACGTAGAGCGCCTGCCCGCTGCCGCGCAGGGCCAGCAGCAGATCGTCGGGATGCGACGCCGCGCTGGCCGCGATGGCGACGGACCCTTCGAGCTCGGTGACCGTCGAGCGGAACGCCTCGTCGAGCTCGTCACCGGCGGCGAGGCGGCGCGACGTCAGGGTGGGGATGACCTTGGCGTCGGTCGTGATCTCCGCTGCGATGGCCAGGCCCTCGGTGGCCTTGAGGTCGGCGAAGTTGTCGACGTCCCCGTTGAGCACCGCGGTGACGTACGGGACGACCTCGGGGTCGACCTTCACCCCGTGCGAGTCGACCTTCACTTCGTCGGAGTCGACTTTCACTTCGTCCGAGTCCAGGGGATGCGCGTTGGCCTGCGAGATGATGCCGACGCTGGCCCAGCGGGTGTGCCCGAGCACGAGTGCCTGCGCTCGCTCGCCCTCGAGCGCGAGCCGCAACAGCGAGTCGGCACGGATGGCGGTACGCAGCTCGCGCGTGTTGTCACCCAGCTCACCGATCTCGGCCGACGCCTTGTACACGAAGCTCAAGGAGCCGTTGGGGCGACGGACGCTCATCGAGGTGAGAAGTGGATCGGACCCGCGCTGCTCGACGACGGGCCTCAGGTCGGAGCCGTCGAGGTCGAGGTGATGGTCGCGCACCAGCACCTGGAGGCCGGCCGAGTCACGACCGCGCACCTCGAGGCGGTCGAGCGCGCTGAGCGCCTGCTGGATCGAGAGGTACGCCGCGATCGCGGCGGGACCGGCATCGGGACCCGCGAGGTCCTCCACCGCCCTCGCCGTGCGGAGCCGGTCGTGACGGACCGCCCAGGCCGCGTCCTTGAGCCGGACCATCTCGGCGTTGAGCACCTCGAGGCGATCGGCGTCGATGCTCGTGTCCGCGTCGAGGACGGCCTCGATGTCGGCGATGGCGTCCTCGATCACGGCGGTGAGCTGGTCGAGCCGGATCAGCAGGCCCCGGTCGGCGAGGAGCACCGTGACGCCTGCGACACCGCGCAGCAGCAGGTCGGCGTCGTGCAGCGCACCGGCCGCGTCGGTGACCCCGTCATCGATGGCGCGCGTGCCGTCGACCGCCGCGACGAGGGCGTCGAGGCCGAGCTCGACGAGCGATCGCACCGCCTCGGCGGACGGGACAGCTCGGGTGCTGGGCCGTCGGACGACCGCGATGATGCCGCACATGAGGGCGTCAGTGTACGCCGGTGCGTATCGGTCAGGGCCCGCAGGCGCGGGCGACCGCCGCCACCAGGCGCTCGACGGCGCGGCCTGCCAGCGCCGGATCGGCCGCCTCGACCATGACACGGACGACCGGCTCGGTCCCGCTCGGCCGCACGAGCACCCGACCGGTGTCGCCCAGGTCGGCCTCGACGGCCGCGATGTCGGCCGCGACGAGCGTCGCGATGTCGGCCACCGGGCGAGCCACCCGCACGTTCTCGAGCACCTGCGGCAGTCGGGTCATGGCCGACGCGGCCAGGTCGGCGAGACCACGACCCGACCGGGCCATGAGGTCGAGCACCTGCACGCCGGTCAACATCCCGTCACCGGTCGTGGCCAGCTCCGCGAGGATGACGTGGCCGGACTGCTCGCCGCCCAGCGAGTGCCCGCCGGCCTCGAGGGCTTCGAGGACGTAGCGATCACCCACGGCCGTCTGCGCCACGGTGATGCCCCGCTCGCGCATGGCGAGGTGGAAGCCCAGGTTGGTCATGACGGTGACCACGACGGTGTCGTTCGTGAGCACCCCGCGCTGGGACCGGTCGATGGCCAGCATGGCGATGAGGTGGTCGCCATCGACGAGGGCACCCGTCGCGTCGACGGCGAGCACCCGATCGGCGTCGCCGTCGAAGGCCAGGCCCACGTCGGCGCCACGTTCGGTCACGGCGACCACAAGACCCTCGGGATGCGTGGATCCGCAGCTGCGGTTGATGTTCTCGCCGTCGGGCCGATCGGCGATGACGTGGACCTCGGCCCCCAGGCCGGCGACGATCGGGCCGGCGAAGTCCGACGCCGAACCGTTGGCGCAGTCGAGCACCACGGACAGCCCGTCGAGCCGCCGACCGTCGAGCGACGCGGCGACAGCGGCGGCGTAGCGGTCGAGGTCGGCATGCGCCGCCCCGCTCGCCACGCCCGACTCGATGCCGGAGGACACCGGAGGCACCACACCCTCGTGGAAGGTGCCCGACAACGCGTCGATCTCGTCCTCGAAGCGTGCTTCGACGTCGTCGCTCAGCTTGCGGCCCCCGGCAGCGAAGAACTTGATGCCGTTGTCGTGCGCCGGGTTGTGCGACGCCGAAATCATGGCCCCCGCGAGGGAGCGGTCGGCCGCCACCCACGCGACCGCAGGCGTGGGCGCCACCTCGAGCAGCTCCACGGTGAGCCCCTCGGCCTCCAGGCCGGCGACGAGCGCTCGCTGGATGGTCGGTCCCGACCGGCGCGGGTCGCGTCCGACGACGAACGGCTTGAGCGGATCGCCGAGCAGTCGCGCCGCGGCGCGACCGATGGTCTTGACGACCTCGTCGGTGAACTCGTCCTCGTGGCCCCGAACGCCGTCGGTGCCGAAGCGCAGGGTCATGCGCCCGTCCGTTCGCTCCGGCCCGAACAGAACCGGGATCAGCGCTTGGAGTACTGCGGAGCCTTGCGGGCCTTCTTGAGGCCGTACTTCTTGGATTCCTTCTTGCGGTCGTCGCGGGTGAGGAAACCGGCTCGCTTGAGCTCGTCGCGCAGCTCGGGGTCGAGCTCGATGAGCGAGCGGGCGATGCCGTGGCGCAGGGCGCCGGCCTGGCCCGACGGACCGCCGCCGCCGAGGGTGGCGTCGACGTCATAGGCCTCGTCGGTGCTCGTGATGCGCAGCGGCTCGGTGAGGATCATGCGGTGGGTCTCGGACGGGAAGTAGTCCTCGACGGTGCGGCCGTTGACGGTGATGACGCCGGTGCCGGGACGGACCCGGACGCGGGCGACGGCGCGCTTGCGGCGACCGGTGGTTTGGGTGAGCGGCTTCGACATGTCAGCGTTCCCTGTGATCGATCTCAGCGGGCCTTGGCCTGGTCCAGCACGAGGGGCTGGGGGCTCTGCGCGGCGTGGGGGTGGGTGGGGCCGGCGTACACCTTGAGCTTCTTGAGCATCTGGCGGCCGAGACGGTTCTTGGGCAGCATGCCGCGGATGGCACGGCGGACGGCTTCGTCCGGGGTGCGATCGAGCAGGTCGCCGTACGACTGGCTGGTGATGCCACCCGGGTAGCCCGAGTGACGGTGCACGAACACCTTGTCGGCCTTGTTGGAGGTGAGCACCACCTTGTCGGCGTTGATGACCACGACGTGGTCGCCGGTGTCGACGTGCGGGGCGAAGATGGGCTTGTGCTTGCCCCGAAGGATGCGGGCCACCTCGGTGGCGACGCGGCCGAGCACCAGGCCTTCGGCGTCGACGACGTACCAGGTGCGGGTGATGTCGTCGGGTTTGGGAGTGAACGTGCTCACGGCGCGGGCCTTTGCTGGAAGAGAGTTCGAGCGGTGCTTCCTCGCGCAAGTGGGCGCTGAGGCGACCGGCAACGATACGGGCAAGCCCTCCCCAGAGGCAACTCGCGCCTGGTGCCCTCAGTACTTGAGGTGAACTGCGGCTTCTGGTGAGCAGACCTGGACGGTGACGGTCTCCTCGATGTAGAGGTCGACCGTCTCGGTGCTGTGGTCGAGGTAGCCGATGGAGAAGTCCTGGCCGCTGACGATCTCGAAGTCGCCGCCGCGCAGGCTGATGACGACGGCGCCGTCGACCGCCGGTGCCCGCAGCACCTGACCGCCGAGGATGAGCCGCAGGTGCTCCAACACGGGGTAGCCGCCCATCTCGGACTCCTCGATCACGCCGGTGTAGCACCGCGGGCCGAGGGCGATGGCGAACGGCCCCTCGACACCAGCGTCTTGGAGGCGAGCCATGGCCTGGGCCACGAAGCGCGGGTAGTGCTCGTAGTCGCTGGTGATCGGCACGGGCTCGTGGGGCGACGCCTCGACGATGCCGACGATGCCGCCCTCGGCGAAGCCGTGGAACACCGTGGTGTCCTCGGCGAGGGCGGCCGCTTTGGCGGCATCGACCACCGGATCGAGATCGGCGTCGCAGGCACCCAGGTCGATGGCCTCGAGCTCCTCGCGAGACAGCGTGAACGGCGTGCGCAACTCGATGAGGGGCTGCACCTTGCGGACGCGGGCGCGCACGGCGCCGTCCTGCAGTGTTCCGACGGCCTGGGAGCGACCGGTGGGCACCGAGGACTTCTCCCACCCGTGGGGACCGGACAGCTCGATGAGCTTGCGGCCCGCGAGGAAGTTCTTGAGCGTGCGCGACGCCTCTTCCTCGATCTCAGCCCAGCCCTTGTCGCTGATGGGGGCCTTCTCGCGGAGCAGGTGGTTCATCGGTGTCTCTTTCGTTCCGTGGGGTCGTGTGGTCGTCGTGCAGGTCGTCGTGTCGACGGTCTCGGCCAGAAGGATCAGGGCGCGGACCGAAGGCTGCCGATGCCGAGGCTCCCGGGCGCCGGTGCGGGGCCCGATCCCCGGACCCCGGACTCGGCCTGCCCCTCGGCGGCGACGATGTCGCCGTCGGAGAACAGGTAGGTGCGGAGCTGCTCGTCGAAGACGGGATCGTTGCGGCGGAGCCACTCGATGACCATCGCCGCGTGCTCCTTCTCCTCGTCGCGGTTGTGGG
>CAZGEF010000080.1:0-14915 GCA_964525005.1 uncultured Rhabdothermincola sp. | reverse complement strand
TCGGCTTCGAGGGTCGCCGCCGTGCCGTGCAGGCCGAGAGCGGCATCCAGACCCTCAAGGAGAAGGTCGACACCCTCATCGTCATCCCGAACGACCGGTTGCTCACGGTCAGCAACGACAAGACGTCGGTGCTCAACGCGTTCAAGATGGCCGACGAGGTCCTGCTCCAGGGCGTCCAGGGCATCACCGACCTCATCACCACGCCGGGCCTGATCAACACCGACTTCGCCGACGTCAAGATGGTCATGAGCGATGCCGGCTCGGCCCTCATGGGCATCGGCTACGGCTCGGGGGAGGGCCGGGCGCTCAACGCGGCGCGCGCCGCGATCTCCAGCCCGTTGCTCGAAGCCAGCATCGAGGGCGCCCGGGGCATCCTGCTCACCATCGCCGGTGGCAGCGACCTCGGCCTGTTCGAGGTCAACGAGGCGGCCGAGGTCATCCACTCGGTCGCCCACCCCGACGCCAACATCATCTTCGGCACGGTCATCGACGACGAGATGGGCGACGAGGTCCGGGTGACGGTCATCGCTGCGGGCTTCGACCGTTGGGACAACGGGCGCAAGCCCGGCGACGAGGGCGGTGCCCGTCCGGCACGGGCCAAGGATCTCGGCGTGGTCACCGACGTGTTCGCCACCGACGACGACGAGGACCTCGACATCGGCGGGGACGACGACGACTTCGACGTGCCCTCCTTCCTCAAGTAGCGGCACGCTCTCCTCCCGCGAGCCGTCCGGAACCCGGCCACCAGAAGACCGGCCATGCCGCGACCTGATCTCCACCTCCTCACCACCGAGCGACAGGCGGGCGACTTCGCGCTCGGACGACCGGCCGTCGAGCGGGCCGAGCTGCGCCGTCGCACCGTCGACCTGCCCTGGGTGTGGCTGCGTCAGGTCCACGGCGCAGAGGTGATCGTCCTCGACGACGAGCGCGACCTCGATGCCGTGCGCGGCGTCGACGGCGACGCGCTGGCCACCACGAGGTCCGACGTGGTGCTGGAGGTCCGCACCGCCGACTGCGTGCCGGTGCTCTTGTGGAACGACGATGCCGTCGGCGCCGCCCACGCCGGCTGGCGGGGCCTGGAGGCGGGCGTCGTCGACGCGACCGTTCGCTCGCTGCGCGAGATCGGCACGGGCACGGTGCACGCGGTCGTGGGTCCTCACCTGCGCGCCGGGTGCAACGAGTTCGGGGCGGCCGACCTGGATCGGCTGGTGGCGCGGTTCGGCCCCGCGGTCGGTTCCACGACGTCGTGGGGCACCCCGGCCTTCGACATCGACGGCGCGCTCGACGCCGTGCTGCGCGAAGCCGACGTCGTCGTCGACCGTCGCGACCCGTCGTGCACGGGCTGCGACACGCGGGGTCGGTGGTACTCGAACCGGATGCGGAGCGAGACCGGGCGCATGGCCTCGGTCATCTGGCAGACGAGCGATCCTCGATGAGCGACATCGATCCGGCGGCGGTCGCCCGGCGCCTGGGCGAGCTCCGTGGTCGCCTCGAGCGCCACGGCGGTCACGCGGTGTCGATCCTCGCCGTGACCAAGGGGTTCGGACCGGACGCGGTCGAGGCCGCGTTGGCGGCCGGCCTCGCGGCGGTGGGCGAGAACTACGCCCAGGAGCTCATCGCCAAGGCGCAGCACCCCTACGGCGGCGTACCCGTCTGGCACTTCATCGGGCAGCTCCAACGCAACAAGGTGCGTCAGCTCGCCCCTGTCGTGTCCGTGTGGCAGTCGGTGGACCGGCCCGCGCTCGCCGACGAGATCGCTCGACGTGCGCCGGGCGCACAGATCTGCGTCCAGCTCAACCTGTCCGGTGAGCGCCAGCGCGGTGGCGCGCCGCTGGACGAGGGAGCATCGCTCGTCGGTCACGCCCGCGCCATCGGCCTCGACGTGCTCGGGCTCATGGGTGTCGCCCCCTCCGGCGATCCCGCCGACGCCCGGCCCGGGTTCCGCGAGCTCGTCGGGCTCGCCGACCAGCTCTCGCTGCCGCTCCGGTCGATCGGTATGAGCAGCGACCTCGAGATCGCGGTCGAGGAAGGGTCCACCATGGTTCGAGTGGGCACCGGACTGTTCGGACCTCGGTCCGTCCCGGGGGACCGCCCGTCCGGGTGAGCGGGGTAGATCGCGCCCGCTCGTCCGATGGCGACCACGACCGTGTGCATCCAGATCAGGTCGAACCGCTACCCTGAGCAGGTTCGCAACCGAGGGTGGGCGCGCGCCTGCAGCGCCGACTCAGGAGGATCTCATGGCTTCGATGTGGCGAAAGGCGTCGCTCTACCTGGGGCTCGGCCCCGATGACGAGTACGACGACTACGACATGGTCGACGACCAGCCCGCCGCGGTCGCTCCCGTCCGCGAGGTCGCCCCCCGGCCTGCCCCGGCGCCCGCCCCGGCCGCGGTGGCCGAGCGGCCCCGTCAGAGTCGGCCACGTCCGCAGGCGGCGCCGGCGACGCTCAACCCGCCGTCTCCTCCTGTCGACACCGAGGTCTCGGCGGTGCGCCAGCTCCCGGCGCAGCCGAGCGGTGACGTCGCCCCCAAGCCGAAGCCGCGGGGCATCGTGCGTCCGGTGCCCGCCACGGCATCGGCCAAGCCGCACCTGGTGTCGCCCACCTCGTTCAACAACGCCCAGGAGGTCGCCGACAAGTTCAAGGGCAGCCAACCCGTGGTCCTGAACCTGCGCGAGATCGACCGCGATCTGTCGCGGCGGCTCATCGACTTCTCGAGCGGTCTCTGCTACGGACTCGGCGGGCACATGGAGAAGGTGGCCAACCAGGTGTACCTGCTCACACCGCTCAACGTCGAGGTGTCCTCCGACGAGCGTCGCCGTCTCGCCGAACGCGGCTTGCTCGACGCCTGACGTCGCCGCTCGCCTCAGCGAGCGTTCGGCTCGACCACCCACACCGGGCCCCACCCGCCGCGCCGCCCTCCATCCGCGTCTCTCAGATCGCCGTCATCGAACCATGCTGCAGGTCATCTGCTACGTCATCCAGCTGTACGTCCTGGTGCTCATCGTGAGCATCGTCCTGTCCTGGTTCCCGCTCGCCACCGATGGGTTCATGGGCCAGGTCAAGCGGGTCCTCGGCTCGCTGACCGAACCCATCCTCGCTCCCCTGCGGTCCGTCCTGCCTCCGGTGCGCATGGGCATGGCCGCCCTCGACCTGTCGCCCCTGGTGCTGCTGATCGGCCTCCAGGTGCTGCGGGCCCTCATGGGCTGCTGACAGCCGAGAGGCGTCGGGATGGAGCTCCTGGTCGTCGGCGTGTGCGCGCTGCTCGCGGTCGCGGGCGCGGCGGCGCTCGCCCCGCGCCTGCGCGTCGCCGCCCCGCTGATCCTCGTCGTGCTCGGCATCGGGGTCAGCTTCCTGCCCTTCGTCCCGCCCGTCGAGGTGGACCCCGAGTGGATCCTGGCCGGGGTGTTGCCGCCCCTGCTGTACTCGGCGTCCGTCTCGATGCCCGCCGTCGAGTTCCGGCGCGAGTTCACGGCGATCCGGAGCCTGGCGGTGGCCCTGGTGGTGATCTCCGCCGTCGTCGTGGGCGTGCTGTTCACCTGGTTGATCCCGGGACTCGATCTGTGGTGGGGGATCGCGCTGGGCGCGATCGTGAGCCCCACCGATGCGGTGGCGACCTCGATCGTCCGCCAGATGGGGGTGTCGGGGCGACTCGCCTCGGTGCTGTCGGGGGAGAGCTTGCTCAACGACGCGACCGCGCTCGTGCTGCTGCGCTCGGCCATCGCGGGCACGGCGGCGACCATGGCGTTGCGCGACGTGGGCCTCGACTTCCTGTACGCGGTTGCGGTCGCCGGTGCCATCGGCTGGGTCGTGGGACGGGTCAACCTCGTGGTGCGCTCCCGGGTCGCCGATCCGACCGTGAACACGATCCTCTCCTTCACGGTCCCGTTCCTGGCGTCGATCCCGGCCGAGCAGCTCGGAGCGTCGGGACTGGTCGCGGCGGTCGTCGCCGGACTCGTCACAGGCCACGGTGCCCCGCGCTGGCTCCCACCCCAGCACCGGCTGTCCGACGTCCAGAACTGGCGGGCGGTGGAGCTCGTGCTCGAGGGCGGGATCTTCCTGGTCATGGGGCTGGAGCTGGCTGCCATCGTCGACGACGTGCGCATCGAGCACACGGGCATCGGTCCGGCGATCGTCGTCGCCGTCGTCGCCTTGGTCGTGCTGCTCGCCGTCCGGGCCGCCTTCGTCTCCTCGCTGCTCTTCGGACTCCGGCGGGCGAGCCGTCGGCGTCGTCGGGACTCGAACAGCCGGGCGGGTCCCCGTCACGGCGATCCAGGCGGGTTCGTGTCGTCGCCGCTCGGCTGGCGCGACGGCACCGTGATCGTGTGGGCGGGGATGCGCGGTGCCGTCACGGTCGCTGCGGCGCAGACGTTGCCCTCCGACGCGCCGAGTCGGCCGACGCTGCTGCTGATCGCCTTCGTCGTCGCGGCGTGCTCCCTCGTCGTGCAGGGATCGACGCTGCCTGCCGTGGTGCGACGGGTCCATCCGGACGCCATCGGGGACCGGGCCGACCCCCGTGAGCGCGCCGAGCTCGCCGGCGTGCTCGACGAGGTGCGCGCCACGGTCCTCGCGGGGCTCGACCCGGCCGAACGGTCCCTCGTCGAGCTCCGGAGCCGCGCCCTGGCCGCGAGCGACCCGGTCGTAGACCAGCACCTGCTGGCGGTCGTGCACGCCCAGCGCGATGCGGTGCTCGATGCTCGCGACGCCGGCTCCTTCGGGCCCGACCTCCTGGAAGCGGCCCTGGTGGAGCTCGACAGCGCGCAGGTTCGGATCGAACGCCGCCGGGCGCTCGGCCCGGGAGACGACCCCGGCGACGAGTCGGGCCGGTCCAGCTGAACCCCGCAAGCAACAGGGTCACAAGAGCCAAGAATCCGGGGTCAGGTGTCCGAATCGGCATGCCGTCGGCACTACCATCGCCTGCATGGATGGAACGCCCCACCTGCTGACCGATGTGAAGTTCTCCGAGCGCCGTCGGGGGTATGCGCCGGAGGAGGTCGACAACTTCCTCGAGCGGGTGAGCTCGGCGGTCGCCCAGCTCCAGGACAAGCTGCGCGACGCGACGGCGCAGGCCGAGGAGGCCGACGCGCGGATCGACGAGGCCACGCGGGCCCAGACCGTGGCCGAGGCCCAGGTCGATCAGCTCAAGGCCGAGCTCCAGAAGGCCGCGGAGCGTGCCGCGACCGATCCGGCCCCGGTGGCCGTCGCGGCCCCGGCCACCGATCCTGCCGCCGATGCCGAAGCCGCTTCCTCGCTGTTGCTCATGGCCAAGAAGACGGCCGACGCCACGATCGACGAGGCGCGTGCCGAGGCGGAGTCCACGCTCACCGAGGCACGGTCCCGCGCGACGACGCTGGTCGCCGATGCCGAGGCCGAGTCGACCCGCATCCGGACCGATGCCCAGCGCATCGCCGATGACCTGGTGGACCAGCAGCGCGCCGCGGCCCGCGCCGAGGTCGCCGCGCTCGAGGAGATGAAGGGGTCGATCCAGGCCGACATCGATGCGCTCCAGCGCCATGTCGATCGCGAACGGACCGACCTGCGCGCCGCGGTCGCCCGCCTCAGCGAGATCGTCGACAACCCTGCGGCCCTGCGGGTCGGCGAGGCGCCCGTGGGCGACACACCCGGTGTCGAGGGGTTGCTCGCTCCCGCGGCGGGGGTCGAGGCCATCGACGAGCTCGACGACCCGGCCACGCTCGACGACGAGATCCTCGGCGAGATCGACGACGAGCCGGTCGAGCCACCGGAACCGCAGGGGCCAGCCGCCGATGCGGTCGACGAACCGGTCACCGCTGACGCCGAGGATGCGGTCGAGGTCGCCGAGGTCGAGGTCGCCGATGTCGCCGCGGAGGCGGTCGAGGATGCGGTCGAGGTCGAGGTCGTCGAGAGCGATGCGCCCGAGGCCGACGGCGACGCACCGGTGCCGCTGTTCGCCGACCCCGGCGTCGTCGAGCCCGACGATGCCCGGTCCGGTCCGCCCACCGAGGCGTTCCAGCCCTTCGCCGACGATGCGGCGTCGAGCGCCCCCGCCTACGAAGGACCCCGCGACGAGGACGAGGACAAGGCCATGCGGGCCTTCTTCGAGACCGACTTCGAGTCGATGGAGGTCGACAAGCGTTCGCGTTGGCGTCGCTGAGCGCTGAGGTTCAGGCCCGATCGACGGCGACGCGGACGGCGTAGCCGTCGATCGTCAGCTCGCTGGCGTCGGTCCCGGGCCGGCCGAGCAAGAGCTCGGTCGCGAGGACCTCTCCTGCGATCCACGCCCGATGGGTCTCGATGCTGGCGGCCAACGGCCCGTCGGCCTCGACGACGAGCTCGACGCGATCCGCGATGGCCAAGCCCCGCTCCTTGCGGAGGTCGTTGAGCGCCCGGACGAGCTCTCGGGCCAGGCCCTCGGCGCGCAGCTCGTCGTCGATCTCGAGATCGATGGCGACCGCCCACCCGTCGTCCTCGGCGAGGCCGAACGCCTCGTGGCGCTCGGCGCGGGTCTCGACATCGCCGGCCTCGAGGCGTTCGCCGGCGACCTCGATGAAGCCTGCGGTCTCGAGTTGCATCTGGAGCGCCGAGCCGTCCGCGGCCGCGAGCGCCTGCTTGACCTCGTTGACCTTGGGACCGAGGCGGGGTCCCAACGCCTTGAAGTTGGGGATCACGGTCCACGAGAGGAGCCCCGAGAGCGTGTCGATCTCCTCGATGCCCTTGACGTTGAGCTCGCTGAGGATCTCCGCCTCCACCGCGGGGTCGAGCTCGATGCCGGGGTGGAGCAGGAGCGCCCGGCGCAGCGGCTGGCGCACCTTGGCCTTGGCGTCGGTGCGCGCGGCTCGTCCGAGCGCGACGAGCCGCCGGGACGCCGCGACCTGCTCGCCGAGGGCCGTGTCGTGGCGGCCTTGCGGCTCCGGCCAGTCCGACAGGTGCACCGAGGTGCCGTCGGTGAGGCCGGTGTAGATCGCGTCGGCGAGGAACGGCGTGAAGGGCGCGAACAGCTGCGACACCGTGACCAGGCACTCGTAGAGGGTGGCGTGGGCGTCGTGGTCGCTGTTCTTCCAGAACCGGGGCCGTGACCGACGGACGTACCAGTTGGAGAGGTCGTCGACGAACCGGGCGAGACGGGTGGCCCCCTCGAGCGCGTCGAAGCTCTCGAGCGCGTTCGTGACGGTGGTGACCGTGTCGTCGAGCTCGGAGAGGATCCACCGGTCGTTGACGTGGGCGGGCCGGGTTCCGGTGACCTGGTCGGGTGTCCAGCCGTCGAGGTCGGCGTAGGTGGCGAAGAACGAGTAGACGTTCCACAGGGTCAGCAGCGTCTGGCGGGTGCTCTCGCGGATGCCCTCGGGGTAGACGCGGCGGGTGGTCCACGGCTGGCCCTGGGAGAAGAAGTACCAGCGGAGTGCGTCGGCGCCCTCGGAGTCGAAGATGTCCCACGGGGCGATGACGTTGCCCTTGGACTTCGACATCTTCTGGCCGTTCTCGTCGACGACCAGCGCGAGGCACACGACGTTGCGGTACGGCGTCTGCCCGAACACGAGGGTGTTGACGGCGAGCAGCGAGTAGAACCAGCCGCGCGTCTGGTCGATCGCCTCGCAGATGAAGTCGGCGGGGAACGCCCGGTCGAACGGGTCGTCCCCTCCCTGCTCGATCCCGGCACCATTCATGGCCGCGAAGGGGTGGTGCTGCTGGGCGGCGGGCATCGACCCCGAGTCGAACCACGCGTCGAGGACGGGCTCGAGCCGTCGGGCGGTACCGCCGCAGTCACAGGCGATGGTGACATCGTCGACGTAGGGGCGATGGAGGTCGAGGTCGGACACGTCGATGCCGCTGCGCTCACCGAGCTCGGAGACCGAACCGATGCACGTGTCCGAGGCACACGAGTCGCACCGCCAGATCGGCAGGGGTGTGCCCCAGTACCGGTCGCGTGACAGCGCCCAGTCGACGTTGTTCTCGAGCCACTTGCCGAACCGGCCGTGCTTGATGTTCGGGGGCTGCCAGTTGATCTGCTCGTTCTGCTCGAGCAGCGCGGCGCGCTGCTCGGACGTGCGGATGAACCACGACGTCTTCGCCCAGTAGATGAGCGGTGTGCTGCACCGCCAGCAGTGGGGATACGAGTGCTCGTAGGCCTGCTCGCGGATCAGCAGTCCGCGGGACCGCAGGTCGTCGATGATGGCCGGGTCGGCGTCTTTGACGAACAGCCCCTGCCATGCCGGCACCCGCTGGTCGAACGCCCCGGCGGCGTTCACCGGGTTGATCATGGGCAGGCCCTCGGCCTTGGCCACCTGGTAGTCGTCCTCGCCGAACGCGGGAGCGAGGTGCACGATGCCTGAGCCGTCCCCGGTGCTCACGAAGTCGGCGGCGACCACGCGCCAGGCGTCGGGCTTCCCGCTCTCCGCCGCTCGGGCGTCGGGCTTCCCGCTCTCCGCCGCATCGATCAGGTCGAACGGACGCTGGTAGCGCCAACCCACGAGGTCGGCGCCCCGGTAGCGCTCGACGACCTCGGCATCGTCAGGGGCGCGCGATGCCGCCATCACCAGATCGCGGGTGCCGTCGGTGGAGCGGACCCGGACGTAGTCGATGTCGGCGCCGACGGCTGCCGCGACGTTCGAGATCAGCGTCCACGGCGTGGTCGTCCACACCGACAGGTCGACGTCGCGACCGACCACCGGGAAGCGCACGTAGACCGACGGGTCCTCGACGTCGCGGTACACGTCGGGCTGGCCGAGCTCGTGGGACGACAGGGCGGTGCCGCAGCGGGCGCAGTAGGGGACCACCCGGTGTCCCTCGTAGAGCAGCTCCTTGTCCCACATCTGACGGAGGAGCCACCACACCGTCTCGATGTAGTCGTTGGTGAGGGTCCAGTAGGCGTCCTCGGTGTCGATCCACACGCCAGACCGTTCCGTGAGCGCCGTCCAGTCGGCCACGTACTGCTGCACCGACGCCCGGCACCTGGCGTTGAACTCGGCGATGCCGTAGGCCTCGATGTCGTTCTTGGACGTGAGCCCGAGCGCCTTCTCGATCTCGAGCTCGACCGGTAGGCCGTGGCAGTCCCAGCCGCCCTTGCGCGGGACGCTGCGCCCCCGCATGGTCTGGAACCGGGGATAGAGGTCCTTGAACACCCGAGCCCACACGTGGTGGAGCCCGGGACGCCCGTTCGCGGTGGGGGGGCCTTCGTAGAACACCCACGGTTCGCCGTCCTTGCGCAGCCGCTGGGCGGCGCCGACGACGTCGTCGGTGCGCCACCGCTCGAGGATTCCCTCCTCGAGGGCGACGAGGTCGAATTCGGGGTCGACGGGACCGAAGGGCATCGGGCAAGCCTACGGGTCCTGTCGTGTGCGACTCGAATGCTCGGACCGCCTCGACCGTGCGGGGCGCGGCCCGGTCGGTCGCGGCCGGATCGGTCGCTCGCGGGTGGGGGCAGCTCTTGACCGGCGCGGGTCGTCCGGCTTAACCTCCGGCACCTTTTCGGGGGGAGTGCCGAACGGCGGCACGGGGACATCCGACGAGACTCAGGCCTGGCCAGGATCGCCCCGGTCGGCCCAGAAGGAGCCAACGTGGCCAGAGCAGCAGCGTCATCGGCAGCCAAGAAGGCGTCGGCCAAGAAGGCTCCCGCCAAGAAGGCGGCTCCGGCGAAGAAGGCTCCCGCCAAGAAGGCGGCTCCGGCGAAGAAGGCGGCTCCGGCGAAGAAGGCTCCCGCCAAGAAGGCGGCGGCGAAGAAGGCAGCCCCGGCGACAGCCGCGGCGAAGAAGGCGGCTCCGGTCAAAGCGGTCGCGAAGAAGGCTCCCCCCGTTGTGAAGAAGCTCACCAAGTCCCCCTACGACAAGAAGTTCAACCAGGCCCAGCGCGAGCTGCTCGAGTCCGAGCGCGCTCGCCTCACCCGCGACGTCACCTCCCTCATGGACGAGGCCGACGAGCTCGCCGCGATGCGTGAACCCGGCGATGTGCAGTTCGACGAGGAATCCGGCGAGGGGGACACGCTCGCGGTGGAGCGAGAGCGCGACCTCGCGCTCTCGGCCCAGTTCCGGTCCCAGATCGACGAGATCGATCGCGCGCTCGCCAAGGTCTCCGCCGGGACCTACGGCATCTGCGAGGTGTCCGGCCAAGCGATCCCCAAGGAGCGCCTCGAGGCCATCCCGTGGGCGCGCGAGCGCGTCGAGTTCAAGGTCAGCGGGTTCGCACGCTACTGACGTCGCGGGCCCGGCGGGACCGCGGGTGCAGGCATACTGCTGGGCATGGTTCGCAGACGTCTGCTGGTGCTCGCGCTCGCCGCGGGGGTGATCGTCGTCGATCAGCTGTCCAAGTGGTGGGTGCTCGACCGGCTCGCGGACGGTGACGTCATCGACCTCGTCGGGAGCCTGCGACTGGCGCTCGCGTTCAACAAGGGGACCGCGTTCAGCTTCGGAAGCGGCTCCGGGGTGGGCGCCTGGCTCGCGGTGGGTGCCTTCGTGGTCGTGCTCGTCGTCGTGGGGCGCAGCCCGATCGTGTCCACCCGGTGGGGCGGTGTCGCCTTCGGGCTGATCCTCGGCGGCGCGGTGGGCAACATCATCGATCGCGCCAGTCGCGGTGACGCGGGGCCCATGTCCGGTGCGGTGGTGGACTTCATCGACCTCCAGTGGTGGCCCGTGTTCAACATCGCCGATGCTGCGATCGTCTGCGGGGCCATCCTCCTGCTCGTGGGCCTCCTCTTGTGGTCGGACAAGGACGACCACGAGGCCGGCACGGACGACCCGGGCGTGTCCGGAACCCTGTCCGACAAGGGTGCATCGTGATCGAGGAGATCCCCGCGGCCCTCGCGGGTGAACGCATCGACCGCGTCGTCGCCATGGTCGGCGGCGTGACCCGCACGCGGGCCGCCGCGCTGGTCGATGCCGGTTCGGTCCGTCTCAACGACGCGATCGTCACGACGAAGAACCGCCGGCTCGTCGAAGGCGATCAGCTCCGGATCGACGTGGACCCGACGACGGACGAGGAGGTCGCCCTCGAACCAGCCCCCGAGGTTCCCCTCGACGTCGTGCACGTCGACGACGACCTCGTCGTCGTCGACAAGCAGCCGGGTCTCGTGGTGCATCCCGGAGCGGGCAACGCGTTCGGGACGCTGGCCCAGGCCGTGCTGGCGCGCTTCCCGGAGGTCGCGGAGGTGGGGGATCCGGCCCGGCCCGGCATCGTGCACCGCCTCGATCGGGACACGTCAGGCCTCCTCGTCGTCGCCCGCTCGGCGTTCGCCTACGACGCCCTGGTGGCCTTGCTCGGCGCCCGCGACGTCGAGCGGCGCTACGTCACGCTGGTCTGGGGCGACCTCGACAACGACCGGGGCCTCATCGACGCTCCGATCGGCCGCTCGGCGCGGGACGCCACGAGGATGACGGTGTCGGCGCGGGGTCGTGAGGCCCGCACCGGCTACGAGGTGGACCAGAGGTTCACCGATCCCGCGCCGCTCTCGCTGCTCACATGCCGGTTGGAGACGGGCCGGACGCATCAGATCCGCGTCCACGCCTCCGCCATCGGCCACGCCGTGGTGGGCGACGAGCGCTACGGCGGGGTCAAGCCGGTGCTCGAGACCCCTCGCATGTTCCTGCACGCCGCCGAGCTGGGCTTCGTGCACCCCCGCACCGGCGAGGTGCTGCACCTCGAGGCCCCCCTGCCCGACGACCTGCGCGACGTGCTGTCGCGCATCTCCTGACGGGCTCGGACCCGTCGGAGCGCCGCTGATGCCGGATCAGACCGCGGAGGGTGTGGCCTCGGAATCGGGCCAGGCCCGCTCGCCTCGGGCCATGTCGACGATGTCGGCCAGCGAGACGGCACCCAGGTAGCGCCGCATCTGCGAGCCGACGTCGGCCCAGATGCTGAGCAGCACGCACTGTCCTTCGTGGTCGCACGCCCCGTTGGTGTGCGGCTCGCCGAAGTCGCCCGCGACGATGGGACCGTCGACCGCCGAGAGGATCTCGGAGAGCGCGATGTCCCGCGGGGCCCGGGCGAGCACGTAGCCACCGCCGACGCCGCGCTTGGAGCGGACGAGCCCCGCGCCCTTGAGCGCGAGCAGGATCTGCTCCAGGTAGGGCTGGGGCAGCGCGGTGCGTTCGGCGATGTCGCGGACCGACGTGGGACCGCTGTCGTCGGGCTGGAGCGCGAGCGACAGCAGGGCGCGGCTGGCATAGTCACCACGGGTCGAGACCTTCACGCCGTGCAGTCTACGGGGAGGGGACGACCCCGGTGCGTGAGTGGCCTGGGTGCCCTGGCGCGCCTCGGGTACCGTGGACGCCACGCACTCTCCGCCGCTCGGGCGGCATCCGTTCTCTCCGCTCTCCGCCGCTCGGGCGGCATCTCGCTGGCCCAGCCCCTTGAAAGGAACCCGTTGCCTGACGAACCGCTTCTCCCGGACTACACCGGTGCGTGCGTCTGCAACGTGGTGCCGGCTCTGTTGGAACCACCCGACGAGCTCCCGGCATGGATGCCGGCCGAAGCCGGATCCGACCAGGTGGTGCTGCTCGTGCTCGATGGCCTCGGCTGGGAGCAGCTCCAGGCCCGGCCCGCGCTCGCGCCGAACCTCGTCGCGATGCACGGCGGCCCCATCACCACCATCGCTCCGTCGACCACCGCGACCGCGTTGACCTCCATAACCACGGGGATGACGCCCGGCGAGCACGGGGTCATCGGCTACCGGATGAACATCGACGCCCAGGTGCTCAACGTGCTGCGATGGACGGTCGACTCCCGCGACGTCCGCCATCGCATCCCGCCGGAGAAGATCCAGAACCACCCGGCGTTCCTCGGTCATCGTCCGGCGGTCGTCACCAGGGCGGAGTTCCGCACCACCGGGTTCACCACCGCCCACCTCGATCCGGTGCGCTTCAACGGCTATCGGGTCGTATCCACCCTCGTCACCGAGGTCGTGCGCCTGGCGAAGGCGGGCGAGCCGTTCGTCTACGCGTACTACGACGGCATCGACAAGGTCTCCCACGAGTACGGGCTGGCGGGTCACTACGACGCCGAGCTCTTCGCGGTCGACCAGATGGTGGGCTTCCTGCTCGCCACGCTGCCCGCCGGCACCACGCTGGTCGTCACCGCCGACCACGGCCAGGTCGACGTCGGCGACGACCTCGTCGAGCCCGGCTCGGCCGTCATGGCCCAGGTCGCGCACCAGTCGGGAGAGGGCCGGTTCCGGTGGCTGCACGCCCGTCCGGGCCGTACCGAGGAGCTCTACGCCGCCGCGGTCGCCCACCACAGCGACCGGGGGTGGGTGGTCACCCGGGAGCAGACGCTCGACGAAGGGTGGTTCGGTCCCACCGTCACCGACGCCGCTCGATCCCGGCTCGGCGACGTCGCCCTCGTCGCCCGCGACGACGTCGCGTACCACGACCCCGTCGACAGCGGGATCTACGAGCTCATCGGCCGCCACGGCTCGCTCACCCCCGCCGAGATGTACGTCCCGCTGCTGTGCAAGTCGGTGTGACGGGCGCTCGCTTCGCTCGCCGCGAGTGCTCTGAGCCCGAAACCGCGATACTGCTCCGATGAGCGATTCGTCCTTGCCTCCTGATCCGTCGCCTGCTGAACGTCCCGAGGTGCTGCCTCCTGGTGTCGATGGACCCGGGGTCGACGCGGGCGATGCCGCCGAGGCCGAGGTCGAGGCCGACGCCGAGTACGTGTCCGAGCCCGCCAAGGTCATGCGGGTCGGGTCGATGATCAAGCAGCTCCTCGAGGAGGTTCGCCAGACCGAGCTCGACGAGCCGTCGCGCGAGCGCCTCAAGACGATCTACGACACGTCCATCACCGAGCTCGGCTCGGCGCTGTCACCCGACCTGCGAAACGAGCTCTCCCGGCTGGCCTTCCCGTTCGCGGATGAGGGGGTGCCGACCGAGATCGAGCTGCGCGTGGCCCAGGCCCAGCTCGTGGGCTGGCTCGAGGGCCTGTTCCACGGGATCCAGGCGACGTTGTTCGCCCAGCAGCTGGCGGCGCGCCAGCAGCTCGAGGGCATGCGGGGCCAGTTGGCGGCCGGTGGGCCCGGGGGACCGGGCGGTCCGGGGATGGTCCCGGGGATGGTCCCGGGGTCGCCGAGCGCCGTTCCGGCATCGGAGGGCGATCGCCCGGGCACCTACCTCTGATCGGCCGCAGATCTGATCGGCCCCAAGTCTGATCGTCCGGAACTGGCCGTTGCGAGTCGCCCTGCAGGGCCGTAGGGTCGACAGGACCGGGGTTACACGGGTGTCATTCGTCCTCACCGGACGCCTGAACCCGTCGGCTCGGCCTCCATCGACTCGCGGCGCGGGTCGGACGGGCGGGCACTCGGCGCGTGGTGTTAGACACCACGCAGCAGTCGTCGCAGGACGGGCCCGGGCGGGCCCGAGAAGGGGAGTCGACCTCGGTGCCGGATTCATTCACCCACCTGCACCTGCACACCGAGTTCTCCATGCTCGACGGCGCGGCCCGCGTCGGCGACGTCGTGGCCAAGGCCGCGGCCGACGGCCAGCCCGCGGTCGGCATCACCGACCACGGCAACATGTACGGCGTCCTGGACTTCTACAAGGCGTGCCAGGACAACGGCGTCAAGCCCATCATCGGATCCGAGCTCTACCAGGCCTACGAGCACCGCACCGAGCGTCCGGCACGCCGGGGCAAGCAGGACGACGGCGGCGGCGACGCCGAGGGCGGCCGCAAGGCCTACTACCACCTGATCGCGCTGGCCGAGAACAACGTCGGGTACCGCAACCTCATCCAGCTCTCCAGCCGCGCGTACCTGGAGGGCTACTACATGAAGCCCAAGGTCGACTGGGAGCTCCTCGAGGCCCACAAGGAGGGGCTCATCGTCACGAGCGCCTGCCTCGGTGGCCAGGTGCTCCAGGCGCTGCTGCAGGGCAAGGAGCAGGATGCGCTCGAGAAGGCGGCCCGGTTCCAGGACATCTTCGGGCGCGACAACTTCTTCATCGAGATCCAGGACCACGGCA
>CAZGEF010000079.1:0-14990 GCA_964525005.1 uncultured Rhabdothermincola sp. | reverse complement strand
CCACCCAGCAATCACAGATCAGACGAGATCAACCCACCGGGTCGGTGGATCCAGGTTAAGAGGGACGGCTGGACGGCCCCGTCGGCGACGTCGAGCTCGTCGTCCGGGCCTGTCGTCCGGCTTGTCGTCTGGCTTGTCGTCCGTGCCGACTCTCCGCCGGTGCCACGGGCGTCATCTTGGTGGTCTTCGGGCAGACCGCCGACTTCCAGTACTGGAAGTTCTCCCAGGCATGGGTGTCCATCGCGCTCCTCCTCTACATCGTCGGCCTGGTGATCTCGCTCAGGCCGCCATGTTCGGCGGGATCCTGCACCTCCTGTTCGCGCTCATCCTCATCGACATGGTGTTCAAGCCCTTCCTCTGACCTGCCGGCGGGCCGCCACATCTCTGGCGTGGGTCAGCAGCGACGGCCGAGACCGCTGGTGGTGAGCCAGTGCTCAAGGACCGTCGCGGTCTCGGCGGGCTGTTCGAGGTGCACGGCGTGGCCTCCGCCGTCGACCACGGCGAGCGTGGCGTTCGATCCGACGGCGTCGGCCAGGCGCCGGCCGAGCGCCCGGAACTTCGCGTCCTCGGCGCCCGCCACCACGAGCACGGCCATGGTGAGCGAGCCGAGCCGGTGCCACAGGGGCACCTGCGTCCCGGTACCGGCCAGGCGCAGGCTCGACGCCAACCCGTCGGCGTCGTTGCCCGATCGTTGGCTCCGACGGGCCGCCGCCGCCGTGAGGCCGGAGAACAGCGGGAGCGCCAACCACTCGTCGAGGAAGGCATCGACCCCGATGGCGAGGAGGTGGTCGGCGAGCGCGTCGTCGGCGGCGCGTCGGGCGGCCCGGTCGGCCTCGTCGTCGATCCCTGCCGTCGCCCCGATGAGGACGAGCCCCTCGACCAGGTCGGGTCGGCGCAGCGCCAGGTGCAGGGCGAGGCGGCCGCCCATGGAGTACCCGACGACGAGGGCGGGTCCCCCGACCTTCGTCTCGATCGTGGCGGCCAGCAGACCGGCGGTCGTCGGGAGGTCGGCGCGCACCGCGGCGGATCCCCCATGGCCCGGGGCGTCGACGGCAAGGGTGGCATGCCGCGCCCCGATCGCCTCGCCGAAGGGACCCCAGCAGCGGGCGTTCTGGGTGAAGCCGTGCAGCAGCACCACCGGCGGGCCGGTGTCGGCGGACCGGGGCCGACCGTGCCACTCGGCGTGGAGGGCGGGAGTGGCGGGGCCGGGCACCGGCCAAACGTAGGCTGTCGCCCGTGTCTGATGCCCAGTCGTTGACGCCCTCGCACGCCGCGCCCATCTCGCCCGAGGACGTGCAGGCGACCTTCTGCGCCACGATCGTCGACGAGTGGGTGCGGTCCGGTGTGCGCCACGCGGTCGTGTCGCCCGGGTCGCGCTCGACGCCGCTGGCGATCGCTCTCCTGGCCGACGATCGCCTCGCGGTCCACGTCCACCACGACGAGCGCGCCGCGGCCTTCGTCGCCCTCGGCATCGGCAAGGCCTCGGGGGTGCCGGCCGTCGTGCTCACCACGAGTGGGACGGCGGCGGTCGAGCTGCACCCCGCCGTCGTCGAGGCGGACCACGACCGCGTCCCGCTGCTCGCGTGCACCGCGGACCGCCCGCCCGAGCTGCGCGACGTCGGCGCACCGCAGACCGTCGACCAGGCCGGCCTCTACGGCCGGTCGGTGCGCTGGCAGGTCGATCCGGGGGTGGCCGACCTCGCCGCGGCGCACACCTGGCGATCGGTCGCCGCTCGGTCGGTCGCGGCGGCGATGGGTGCGACATCGGTGACCGGTCCCGGACCGGTCCACCTCAACCTGCCCTTCCGCGAGCCGCTGGTGGGAACCCCGACGGTGCTCCCGCCCGCTCGGACGGGTTCGCCGGGCAGGCCCTGGCACACGGTCGCCGCCGTCCATCGCTTCGTCGACGACACCGATGCCGTGCGCCTCGTCGAGCTCCTCCGCGGTCGACGGGGTGTGATCGTCGCCGGCGACGGCATCGACGATCCGGGCGGTGTGCTCCTGCTCGCCCGCCGCCTTGCCTGGCCGGTGCTCGCCGATCCGCGCAGCGGTTGCCGGGTCGCCGACGAGGTCGTCGTCGCCCACGCCGACGCCATCGCCCGCTGCGCGCCGACCGGCCTGGTGCCCGACGTCGTCGTGCGGTTCGGGTCGTGGCCGGCGTCGAAGCTGCTGCCGCGCTGGCTGACCGGATGCGGCGCGGTGCAGGTGCTCGTGGAGGGAGCCGGTCGATGGACCGATCCCGAGGGAGTCGTGGAGCGGCGCATCGAGGCCCCGGCGAGCGCGGTGCTCGCCGCCGTGGTCCCGGCCCTGGAGGGTGCCGCAGCCCCGATCGAGTGGATGCGATCGTGGCGCGCCGCCGACGACACCGCCGAGGAGGTCATCCATCGACAGGTCGCGTCGTCGGACCAGCTGACCGAACCGGCCATCGCCCGCGACGTCGTCGCCACGTTGTCGGACGGCACCGCGCTCGTGGTGTCGTCGTCCATGCCGGTGCGCGACGTGGAGTGGTTCGCCGCGCCGAGGTCGGGCGTGGGGGTGCTGGCCAACCGGGGGGCGAACGGCATCGACGGCGTGGTGTCGACCGCGGTCGGCGTCGCCCTGACCGGGATCCCGACCGCGGTCCTGGTGGGTGACGTGGCGATGCTGCACGACACCAACGCGCTGCTCGGGTTGGCCGAGCGGGACGTCGATCTCACGATCGTCGTGGTCGACAACCGCGGTGGCGGGATCTTCTCGTTCCTGCCGCAGGCGACGTCGTTGCCCGCAGGGGACTTCGAGATGCTCTTCGGCACACCGCACGACGTCGACATCGCCCAGTTGGCGGCGGTCCACGGGGTGCCCGCCCGCACGGTGAGGGGTCGGGCCGATCTCGTCGCTGCTGTCGAGGATGCCGACCACGCCGGTGGCGTGCACGTCGTGGTGGCGCGCACGGAGCGGGTCGACAACGTCGAGGTCCACCGCCGGATCCACGATCAGGTCGCCCAGGCCCTCGCCTGACGCGCACCGCTTCTGTGCAGCCTTCCGGGTCGAACCCGGCGCTCTCCTGCTTCTGGCGTGCATCCTCGTCGGGGATCGACGATGGACGACGCAATTTTGGTCTGAGCGGTCAGGTCAGGGGCGGATGAGGGCGCCGAGGACGGCCTGCAGCTTGCTGCGGGTCTCGGCCAGCTCGGCCTCGGGGTCCGAATCGGCCACCACGCCGACCCCGGCGAAGACCCGGGCCTGGTTCCCCTCCACGAGCGCGCTGCGGATCCCGACCGCCCACGCGCCGTTGCCCGCCGCGTCGACCCAGCCGACCGGTCCCGCGTAGCGGTCGCGGTCGAGGCCCTCGAACCGGCCGATCATCTCGAGCGCCGCATCCCGGGGGGAGCCACCGACGGCAGGCGTCGGGTGCAGCGCGGTCATCAGCTCGACGACCGACGCCGGGGGGGCGGACAGGTGCCCATCGAGCCGCGTCGCCAGGTGCTGCACGTTGGCCATGGCGACGATGCGGGGCTCGGCGTCCTCATCGAGGTAGGAGCACCAGGGCAGCAGCGTGTCGTGCACCATGTCGATCGTGTAGCGGTGCTCGGCCCGGTTCTTGGTGCTGGACAGCAGGTCGGCGGCCAGCCGGGCGTCCTCGTCGGGGTCGTTGCTCCGGGGTGCGGTGCCCGCCATCGGTTGCGAGTGCACCGTGTCGCCGTCGCGGGCCACGAGCAGCTCGGGACTTGCCCCGACGAAGGACCCATCGGCGAACAGCATGCACGATGGGTAGGCCCGGGCGAGCGCCTCGAGCAGCGCTCGCCGTGAGAACGCCTGGTCGGACGACACCGTGACCGATCGCGCGAGGACGACCTTGCGGGCGCGCCCGGTCTCGAGCTCACCGCGCGCCGCGACCAGGGCGTCGCACCACTCGTCGGGATCACGGTCGCTCGTCACCCGGTACCCGCTCGGACCTCGGCTGTCGGGGGCGCCGGGGGCACCGGGGGAACCGGGGGAACCGGGGGAACCGGGCCCGGGCGCGGTGAGCACCGACAGGTCGGGCTCGGCTCCGTCGACCGACACGCGGGTGATCCAGCCGTCGTCGCCCGCGCGCACGGTGAGGTGCTCGGGCACGGTCAGGGTCCCTCGTCGGGCCGGGTCGAACGGCAGGGCGCCGAACGCCACGGGCCCGCCGCCGGGCCGACCGCTCTCGTCATCGACGACGTCGATGGTGTCCAGGGCGTCGCGGACCGCTCGGGCCGCCGCTCCCGGATCGTCGCGGGGGACCTCGACGGTGGCAGCGGTCCCGTGGCCGGCGAACCCGAGACCGGGGGCGACCCACAGCGCCCCGTGATCGCCCGCCATCGCGAAGAGGTCGAGCTCGGCGGCGACGGTGGCATCGAGGCGGCGCGTGACCGAACGCAGCTCTGCGAGGTCCGGACTTGTTCCCCGGCCCGGTCGCGGGCCTGCGCCCGGGCCGGAGGGCGCGGTCACGGCCGCGTCGCGCTCACGAGTTGCGCGAGTCCGCCGGCGAGCAGCTCGCGGGACACGGCGGTGAAGCCGGCGTCGGTCAGCATGGCGAGCATCTCGCCGGGCGGGGGGAGGTACGCGACCGACTTCGGTAGGTACCGGTAGGCGGCAGGGTCCGACAACAGGCCGCCGATGAGGGGCACGATGCGACCGAAGTAGACGCCGTGCCCGACGCGCACGAGCGGGTTCGGTGGTTCGGCCACCTCGAGCAGGGCGATGCGGCCACCGGGGCGGACGACGCGGGCGAGCTCGGCGAAGAACGTGTCGAGCTCGACGAGGTTGCGCAGCGCGAACCCGCACGTGACCCCGTCCACCGCACCGTCGGGAAGGGGGAGGCGGAGGATGTCGGCCTGGGCGAGCGGAGCATCCGTGCGGGCCGACGCGAGCATCCCGTAGGACAGGTCGAAGCCGATCGGTCGGAGGTGGTCGGCCCGGAGCTCGCGGCACAGGTCGCCCGTGCCGCACGCCAGGTCGGCGACGGCTGCCCCCGCCCTGAGCTGGAGGCGGCGGACGGTGCGCCTCCGCCATCCGACGTCCATGCGGAACGTCATGATCCGATTGACGAGGTCGTAGCGCGGCGCGATGGCATCGAACATCTCGCGCACGGCGGCGGCCTTCTCGTCGCCTTCCGGCAGGGCGTCGGCATCGATCGTCAGCGGCACCGCTGCAGCGTAGGACGACGCCCGAGGGCTCCAGGAATTCGCCGGTGCTGTCGAACCGGCTGGGAGAATCCGTCGCATACGACGGGCGCGGCCTGCCAGTTCGGTTGGGGATGCGTAGCCTGAGCGGATGGCACGGCGTCCGCACTTCCACCTTGGCGGCATCCCCGTCACCGTGGAACCGGCGTTCTTCGTCATCATCGCCCTGCTCGGGGTCGACCCGAACCGGCCCGACCCCGTCTTCATCGCCACCTGGGTGGCGGTCGTCTTCGTGTCGATCCTGTTGCACGAGCTGGGCCACGCCGTCGCCTTCCGGGCCTTCGGCATCCGTCCTCGCATCACCTTGCACGGCTTCGGTGGGCTCACCGCGGGGGAGGGCGACCTCTCACCGGCCCGTCACATCGTGGTGAGCCTGGCCGGTCCCCTCTCCGCGCTGCTCCTGCTCGGTCTCCCGGCGTGGTGGCTCGAGAGCTCGAGCCTCGTCACCAGCGCGGATGCCCAGCACGTCCTGTCGCAGGTCGTGTGGGTCAACGTCGGCTTCTCGCTCCTCAACCTCCTGCCGATCCTTCCGCTCGACGGCGGGGCGGTGATGCTGGCAGTGCTCGACGTCTTCACCGGTGGCAAGGGACGCCGACCCGCCGAGATCGTGTCGATCGCCATCGCCGCGGCGATGGTCGTCGCCGCGGTCGTGTCGGGCTTCTTCTTCCTGGGCATCCTCGCCGCGCTGTTCGCGGGGGTGAACCTCACCTCCTTGTCGCGCCAGAAGGCGGCCGACCAGTCGCAGCGGCTCCAGGACGCGCACCGGGCGCTGCTCGTCCACGACGTCGCCACAGCCCGCGCCGTCACCGACGAGGTCCTCGCCACGCGCCCGTCGGGGCCGACCCTCCAGTGGGCCGCCGAGCTGGGTGCCTGGAGCCGCCTGTGGACCGGCGACCTCGCGGGTGCCGACGAGGTCGTCGCCCGCTTCGGACACGTCGGCGGCCCGTCGTCGAGCTATCGGGCGGCGCGCTGCCTCGCGGCCGGGCAGGTCGACGAGGGGGTCACGACCATGGCCTGGGCCTTCGTCAACGACCCTCCGGGCCCGGCCAAGAGCCTCGGTGCCGTCGCGGCCGCCGGGTCGGGCCAGGCGCTGGCCGTGGCCCACGAGCTGGTGGCGATGGGCCCGACGGGAGGGGAGGCCGCCGAGCTGCTCCAGCACCTCCTGAGCCATGCCGGCTACGTCGACGCCGCGGCCGCCGTCGCCCGCCAGCGCGGTGCGAGCGCCTGACGCGACGAGCCGGGCACCCCGGCCCGCGTCGGTCAGTCGGGCTCGCAGACGGTTCCCGGCGGTGGGGTCTGCAGCTCCACGAGGTACTCGGTCACCGCGTCGCCGACGCAGCCGCTCTTGCCCGCCGCGGTGTGGCCCTCGCCGTCGAAGGTGAGCAGGACGGCTCCGGGCAGGTCCTCGGCCACCCGGGCGGCGTCGTCGTAGGGGGTCGCGGCATCGCCCGTGGTGCCGATCACCAGGATCGGCGGCAGGCCGGCGGTGGTCAGTGGCTCGGGGGTGCGTTGCGACGACACCGGCCAGTAGGCGCACGAGAGGAGCTCGTTGGCTACGGGGGCGCCGAAGCGGGGAGCAGCGGCGCGGAGCTCGGCAGCGAAGGCGTTCCACTCGTCGATGCCTGGCGGGAAGGGGGAGTCGGTGCAGGTGGTCGCGAGGTAGGCGACGAACGAGGTCTGGCCGGCGTAGGCCGCCGCCAGCTGCTCGACCGCGCGCGTGTCGCCTCGGAGCGCCGCGGTGATCGCCTGGTCGAGGTACCGCTCGCCGTCGGGGAAGTAGCTGGCGGCGACGGCGGCGAGGGTGATCGTCGCGGGGCCGACCTGCGTGTCGCTGCTCCCGTCGAGCGGTTCGCGCTCGGCCAGGACCATCAGTTCGTCGAAGCGATCGAGGGTCGTGGCGCTGAACGTGTCCTCGATGGTCTCGGCCTGGCCCCGCAGGAGCTGCTGGATGGTCTCGGACGGATCGACGACGCCGTCGAGCACCATGGCTCGCACCGTCGCGGGGTAGAGGCGCGCGTACTCCTGCCCGATGAGCGTTCCGTAGGAGAAGCCCAGGTAGTTCAGGGAGGGCTCGCCGAGGGCGATGCGGATCTGCTCGAGGTCCTTGGCGGTGTCGGTCACGCTCATGTTCTCGAGCAGGGCCAGGTCCGATGCCCGGCAGTCTTCGGCGATGGCTCGTGCCGCTGCTTCGAGCTCGGCCTGTTCGTCGGGGTCGTCGGGGTCGGAGTCCAGCTGCCGGAACGCCTCGGCGTCCTCGGCCGACTCGCACGCCAGCGGGCTGCTCTGCCCGATCCCGCGTGGATCCCAGCTGACGAGGTCGAACGCGTCGGCGACCTCGTCGGTGACGGGGGCGCCCTGGACGAAGTCGATGCCCGGTGCGCCCGGGCCGCCGGGGTTCATGAGCAGTGAGCCGATCCGGGCGCCGGGCCGTTCCGCCGGCTTCTTGATCAGCTCCAGGGCGAGCGCGTCGCCGTCGGGACGGTCGTGGTCGACCGGTACCTCGATCGTGGCGCACACGAAGCCGGATGCGCACGAGTGCCACTCGAGCGGGGGGACGGCGGTGGACGCGCCCGACGGCGGGATCGTCGGGTCCGACGCGTCGTCGACCGTGGTGCGTGTGCACCCGACGGACGCGACCACGAGCGCGGCCACGACCAAGGCCACGAGCCGGGGTGTTCGAAGGTCCGTCATCGTGAGAGCGTAGGGCCCGGGTGTCGGGCCCGTCCCGGCAGCGCGTCCCGTCGTCGCAGGATCAGGCCAGGTAGCGGAAGATGATCTCCGCGACGCAGGCGGGCTTCGGCGCGTCCCTGACCTCATAGGTGAAGGTCATCGACACCTGCACGCCACCCTTGATCTCCTCGACGACGTCCAGCGTCGCGCCGAGGCGGACGTCGGCCCCGACGGGCACGGGGGAGGGGAATCGGACCTTGCCGCACCCGTAGTTGACGGCCATGGAGATGCCCTTCACCACGGCGATCTGCGGGAACAGCGTCGGACCGAGCGACAGCGTGAGGTAGCCGTGGGCGATGGCACCGCCGAACGGGCTCTCCTTGGCGGCGCGCTCGGGATCGACGTGGATCCACTGGTGGTCACCGGTTGCGTCGGCGAACAGGTTGACCTGCTCCTGGGTCACGGTGTGCCACTCGCTGTAGCCGAGGTGCTGGCCGACGAGGTCGTTGAGTCCGGCGATGCCTTCGATCGTGGTGGTCATGGGCGCATCTTGCCGCCCCGGCGGGCAACGCGCTACTTGAACCAGATGCGCTGGTAGTCGCGGCTCATGGGATGCACGAGCAGGGCGAAGAGCGCGATCGGGAACAGCACGCGCAGCAGGTAGGAGACGTTGAAGATCAGCCCCAGGTCGAACAACAGGGGGAGCAGGGCGAAGCCGAGACCGATCGACGCGACGACGACGGCGAGGATGTAGCCCCAGCGCTTCTCGTTGGCGATGCCGAAGGCCCCGGCGACGCTTCCGACCAGGAGGACCAGCCCGAGGAGACCGAACCCGATCCCGAGGATCAGGGCGAAGGTCAAGTTGATGACCGCGTTGATGTACATCAGCAGGGTCGCCAGGTAGAGGGTCTGCGGTTGCGATGGATTCGTCCACCGGCGGGTTTCCATACGTGACAGTGTGGCAGGGATGTCGGGTTCTCACGCCCCGCGGGTTGTGGCCGCGGTCGTGCTGGCGGCGGGAGCGGGTTCGCGCCTGCGTCCGCTGACGGCCGCCCGCCCCAAGGCGCTGTGCCCGGTGGGGGGCGTACCGCTCGTCGACCAGGCGCTCGAACGTGCTCGTGCGGTCACGCCGGCCGTGGCGGTCAACGTGCATGCCGGGCGTGAGCAGATGGTCGCTCGTCTCGAACGCGAGCCTGACGTGCACGTCTCGATCGAGGCCGAAGGCGCGCTCGGCACCGCGGGGGCGCTCGGCGCGCTGCGACCGTGGATCGACGGTCGTCCCGCACTCGTCCAGAACGCCGATGCCTGGTGCGACGCCGATCTCACGGGGTTCGTCGACACGTGGGACGGCCGCTCGGTCCGGCTCCTGCTCGCCGGTGACGCCGGGTTCCACCCTCGGGCGAAGGTCGTGGCCTCGCTCCTGCCCTGGTCCGTGGTCCGGTTGCTCGACGCCGTCCCGACGGGCCTGTACGAGACGTGCTGGCGTGGGGCCCACGAGCGCGGCGAGCTCGAGGCGGTCGCGCATCGGGGCACCTTCGTCGACTGCGGCACCGTCGCCGACTACCTGCGGGCGAACCTCGGTGAGGTCGCTCGTCGGACAGAGGCCGGGCCGGCCGAGCACCGATCGATCATCGACCCGGACGCGGTCGTCACGGGCCGAGCGGTCCAGTCGGTCGTCGGTGCCGGCGCGGCCGTGCTCGGGTGCGTCACGCGTTCGGTGGTTTGGGACGGCTGCGAGGTGGCCCCGGGTGAGCACCTGGTCGACGCGGTTCGCTTCGACGGGGGTCGCACCGTGCTCGTCCGCCGCTGAGCGCGCGCCGACGAACGGGCGCGGCCGGCAGGTGGGGCCGACGTGGTCACCTCCGGCCGAGCGTCACCGGGGTGGTTGCGGTGGCCGGTGCTGTTCGGGCGGCCGGCGCCGGGGCGTGGGACGCACGAAGCTGTCCGCACGCGGCATCGATGTCGGTGCCGCGGTTGCGACGCACGGTCACGTTGGCGCCTGCGGCGTCGAGTCGGTCGCGGAACGCGGCGACCCCCTCGGGTGGTGTGCCACGTGTCGGGTACCCCGGGGTCGGGTTCAGGGGGATGAGGTTGACGTGGGCCCGGAGCTGGCGGGCGATCGCCGCGAGCTCGACGGCGTCGCTGGGCCGGTCGTTCACCCCGTCGATGAGTGCCCACTCGAAGGAGAGCCGCCGGTTCTTCGCCCGGAGGTAGTCCTGGCACGCATCGACCAGCACGCCGAGGGGATAGCGCTTGTTGATGGGCACGAGCTCGTCTCGCAACCCGTCGTTGGCCGCGTGCAGCGAGACGGCCAGGTTGACGGGGAGACCCTCGGCGGCGAGGCGACGGATGCCCGGGACGATGCCGACCGTGGACACGGTCAGGTGCCGGGCCGAGATGCCGATGGCGCCGTGGAGGCGCTCGACCGCACCCCACGTGCGGTCGTAGTTGGCGAGGGGCTCACCCATGCCCATGAACACGATGTTCGACACGCGTCGGGGCGCCGCGGTGCGGATCGCCATGACGACCTGCTCGACGATCTCGCCGATCGAGAGCTGGCGGTCGAACCCGCCCTGGCCCGTGGCGCAGAACCCGCACGCCATGGCACAGCCGGCCTGGGTGCTGATGCAGACCGTCGAGCGGTCCCGGTAGTGCATGAGCACCGTCTCGATGCGCGAGCCCCCGTCGAGCTCCCACAGCCACTTGACGGTCTGGCCGTCCCGGCTGACCGACTGGGTCACCGGGGTGAGCGCCAGCGGCAGGTCGGCGGCGAGACGGGCGCGCAGCGCCTTGGGGACGTTGCTGAGCGCGTCGGGGTCGAGGGCTCGCTGGTAGAGGCCGTCCCACACCTGGTCGAGCCGGTAGCGCGGTTCGCCGTCGAGCATGTCGGCGAGCTCGTCGCGGCTCGGGTCGTAGCGGGAGGGCACCGGTCGAGGATACGGGGGCCGGGCCGGGGTGCGGGGCGACGTGGTGCCGTCCACCGTCAGTCGACGGCGCGGGCGTACCAGCGGTGGGCGAGATGGACGTGGAAGCCGAGCACATCCTCGTAGACGTGGCGGGCGGCGAAGTTGTCGGACTCCACGTAGAGCATGGCGGTGCCGATGCCGGTATCGGCGAGCCACGCCAGTCCGGCGAGCGTGAGCTGGCGCCCCAGGCCGCGCCCGTGCAGGCCAGGGTCCGAGGCGATGACGTAGATCTCGCCGAGCGGCGGATCGTCGTCGGTGGCCGGGTGGACCTTCGTCCAGCAGAACCCGAGGAGGCGCCCCTCGTGCTCGTGGAGCAGGAAGCCGTCGGGGTCGAACCACGGCTCGGCCTCGCGGCGTACGAGGTCGGCGAGTGCCCATCCCCCCTGTTCAGGGTGCCAGTCGAACGCCCGGTTGTTGAGGGCGATCCAGGCCTCCTCGTCTTGGCCGACGCGAAAGGGGCGGGTTGCGATCGTGACGTCGCCGAGGGGTGCCTCGACGGGTAGGGAACGCCGGAGCTGGAGCAGCTCCCTGGTGCGATCGAAGCCGAGCGCGAGCAACGTCGCATCGAGGACTTCGTCGACGGGCTCCATCTCGACCACCAGCGCCGAGCCCCCGTGGCCGGCGACGACCTCCGCCGCTTCGTGCAGGATGCCCGGTGCGTACATGCCGACGGTGCCATGGCCGAGAGCCAGGAGGTCGTCGCGGAGGCGGTCGAGCGCGAAGGCGGCAGAGGTGTCGGGAGGTTCGGGTCGGATCTCCAGCATGGTGACCGGACCGTAGCGTCACGACGGGTCGTCGGGCCGGATCGGACCTGAAGCGCCACGTTCAACCGATCGTCAGCGAAAATCGGATTCCGATCGCATCTGACTGACGTTCAGGTCAGCCAAGAGATCCTTGATCTGGAGCGGTTCTCCCGGATGCGGCGAAGAAAAATTCCTGAGAAGTTGTGTTTGAAACGCGGGGGAGGGGGTATGGTCTTCCTCAGCCCCGGGATCCCGCCTCCCGGAGGCTCCGGCGACACATCTGGGATCCGCCGCCCAGTGTCGCCCCGCCGGCGCCCTTCGGGGCGCCGGCCCCATTTTTCCCCCGAAGCGCGGAACCCGCGCACCACGGCTGGTCGGTGCACCGGCACCGCGCGGTTCCAGACACCACCGGTTCCCACCGGCCCGACACGCCGCCGGTGCCCGCGGCCCCGACACGATGGTCGGCCCGTGGCGATGGTGGCGCCCGCGAGCTCGGAAGGTCGGCCCCCGGCGGCGTGGGCCGGCAGCCACGACCACCTCTCGTTCCCCGGGTTGCCCGCCGACGCGGTTCACTGGGGCCCATGGACTCGCCCTTCTTGCCCCTGCACTCGATGCTCTCGACGCTCGACGAGCTCGTCGTCAAGGTGGAGGAGTCCGCCACGCTCGCGAGCAACTCGGGTGAAGGGGGCTTGGCCGCCGACCTCTACGAGGTGGAGCGGTCCTTGCGGCGAGCGCAGCGACGCCTCGGCCGCGCCGTGCGCGAACGGGGCTGACGATCTCGCGGGCCTGGCGATGGACCGCGATCTCGAATCGGTGCGCCGAAGCCCAACCGGTAGCGTTGCGGCGTGCTCAACCGACTGGATCTCCGAGGTGTTGCCGACGTCGAAGGGGCGCTCGCCGCCCAGGGCGCCCTGCACCACGAGGGCGGGCCGAGCGCGACCGATGACGTCACCGAGGTCGTCCGCGACATCATCGCCGACGTCCGCGAACGGGGCGACGTGGCCTTGCGCGACTACGCCAAGCGCTTCGACGGGGTCGAGCTCGATGCGGTTCGGGTCTCGCCCGATGCCATCGCACGCGCCCTGGCTGCCGCGCCCGTCGACCTCGTGGCGGCACTCACCGAGGCCCGCGACGCCATCTCCGACTTCCACCTCACCCAGCGCGCCGAGGATCACCGCTACGAGCGCGACGGCGTCGTCGTCGAGGGCCGCCCCGTGCCCGTGCAGCGCGCCGGGCTCTACGTGCCGGGAGGCCGGGGCGCCTACCCGTCGACCGTCCTGATGACGGCGGTGCCCGCCCGGGTCGCCGGCGTGGAGGAGATCGCGCTGTGCGTGCCGCCCGATCGCGACACGGGCGAAGTCGCCATCTCCACGCTCGCGGCCGCAGCCCTGGCCGGTGTCGACGAGGTGTACGCCGTCGGCGGCGCACAGGCCATCGCCGCCATGGCGTATGGGACCGAGTCCATCGGTCCGGTCGACGTCATCGCCGGGCCGGGCAACCGCTACGTCGCGGTCGCCAAGCGGGAGGTCGCCGGGCGCGTCGGCATCCCGTCGGCCTTCGCCGGGCCGTCCGAGATCGTGGTGGTCGTCGACGACAGCGCCCCGGCCGACTTCGCCGCCATCGACGTCATCGTGCAGGCCGAGCACGGACCGGACGGCAAGGCCTGGCTCATCACCTGGTCCGAGTCGGCCGCCGACGCGGTCGACTCCGCCATCGACCGCCTCGTCGCCGAGGCGCCCCGCCGGGCCGAGATCGAGGCCACGCTCAGCTCGGGTGGCTACCTCGCCCTCGTCGACGGCCCCGTCGAGGCCATCCAGGTCGCCAACCTCGTCGCTCCCGAACACCTCCAGCTCATGACCGAACGACCCGACACGCTCGTCCCTCTGGTGCGCAACGCCGGCGCCGTGTTCTGCGGGCCGCTCTCGCCGGCATCGGTCGGCGACTACGTGGCCGGGCCCAGCCACGTGCTGCCCACCGATGGGTCGGCGCGCTACGGCAGCGCGCTCACCGTTGCCGACTTCGTCAAGCAGGTGCATGTGATCACGCTCGACCGCGCTGCGTTCGACAACGTGGCCGACGTGGTCGAGACCATCGCGGCGGCCGAAGGCTTCGACGCCCACGCCACCTCCATCCGGCTGCGCCGCGTCGGCGCCACCGACCTGTCCGCTGGCGGTGCGCCATGACCGTGCAGCCCCGCGACGACGTCGCGCTGATGGACGGCTACCACTCGCCGCAGGTCCAGGTCGATATCCGGCTCAACACCAACGAGGCCCCCGACTCGCCTCCCGCGGCGTGGGTCGCCGCGGTGGCCGACGCGGCGGCGAAGATCGACTGGAACCGCTATCCCGACCGTGACGCCATCGAGCTGCGCGAGTCCATCGGTCGGCTCCACGACGTCGGTCCCGAGCACATCTTCCCGGCCAACGGCTCCAACGAGGTGCTGCAGTCGGTGCTGCTCGCCTACGGCGGTCCCGGTCGCGAGGCCGCGGTGTGGGAGCCCACCTACGCCTTGCACAGCCACATCGCCAGGGTCGTCGGCACGTCGGTCGTCGTGGGCGAGCGCGACGCCGCGTTCGAGATCGACGACGCCGAGATCGACCGCATCTTCGACCGTCACCGTCCATCGGTGGCGTTCCTGTGCTCGCCCAACAACCCGACGGGCGTCGTCGAACCCGAATCTGTCGTTCGGCGCGTGCTCGAGCTGGCCCGCGAGCGCGACTGCCTCGTCGTGGTCGACGAGGCCTACGGGCAGTTCGCTCCGTGGTCGGCCACCGAGCTCATCGCCGACGACCAGCCGCTCGTGGTCACCCGCACGTTCTCCAAGACGTGGTCGATGGCCGCTGAGCGCCTCGGCTACCTGGTCGGTCCCACCTGGGTCGTCGACCAGCTGTTCAAGGTCGTGCTGCCCTACCACCTCGATGCCCTCAAGCAGGCGGCCGGCGTGCTCGCACTCGACCACGTCGACGAGATGGAGGAGCGCGTCGCCCGACTGGTCGAGGAGCGGGGCCGTCTCGTGAGTCGGCTCACCGACCTCGATGTCGACATCTGGCCGTCGGGCGCGAACTTCGTCCTGTTCCGGCCCCGCAGGAGAGACGGGGGTGCGGTGTGGAACGAGTTGCTCGACCACTCGGTGCTCGTGCGCAACTGCTCGTCGTGGCCCCTCCTCGAGGGATGCCTGCGGGTCACCATCGGGACCGCCGCCGAAGACGACGCCTTCCTCGATGCGCTCGGCATCGCCCTCGGTTGACCGACGACAGACCTCAGCCCCACCCTGGCACCCTCACCCAACGCGACCCCCTCATCTGCCCCTCAGGCCCCGGAGCACCCCATGAGTCCAGACGCCACCGCAACCCGCCGAGCCACTCGGTCCCGCACCACCAAAGAGACCGACATCGAGATCGTCATCGACATCGACGGTTCGG
>CAZGEF010000078.1:0-15055 GCA_964525005.1 uncultured Rhabdothermincola sp. | reverse complement strand
AGGACCACGAGGTGCGGGTTGCCGACGTCGACCGTGTCGAACCGACCGTCGATCGACTCGGCAAGGGGCGTCGGGACGGCGGGACCGGGTCGGACCACGCCCATGGTGACGCTCACGGTGGCCTGGCGGTCCTCCGCGTCCTGGCGCACCTCGGCCACCCGGAGCCCGGCGTCGGTGAGGACGTGGAACGTGGCGTCGACGGCCTCGCGGGCCGTGGCGAGCGCCTGGGCCAGGCAGCGGATGCCGTTGCCGCTCATCTCGGCCCGGCTGCCATCGGCGTTGAACAGGACCATCACGACGTCGATGCCCTGGTGGTCGGGGTTGGCGGGATCGGGACTCTGCCCGTGGATCAGCCCGTCGGCGCCGATGCCGGTGCGCCGATCACACAGCCGGACGGCGTCGTCCGGTGCGATCTCGAGGCCCCGACCGTTCACCTCGTCGAGCGCGACCAGGAAGTCGTTGGCCAGGCCGTGGTGCTTGGTGAGGTGCACGGGTCGTGCTCGCTTTCGGTCAGGGATCGAGTCGGGGCCGGTCAGCTTCGCAGGTGAGCGGCGACCACTTCGACGGGATTGTCGTCGGCACCCGCATCGACCCAGGTAATCCGCGGATCGCGCCGAAACCAACGCTCCTGCCGACGGGCGAACTGGCGGGTCCGCACGAGGGCTGTCCCGAGCGCATCGTCAAGGCTGGCGTCGCCCGCGACGTGCGCGAGCAGCTCCTTGTAGCCGAGGGCCTGCGCGGCGGTCCGCGACAGGGCACGGGGCGACGCGACCAGGGCCCGGACCTCGTCGAGCAAGCCTGCGGCGAGCTGGGCCTGGTAGCGCGCCGCGATGCGGGCATCGAGCTCGGGCCGCTCGACGCGCAGGCCGATCAACGTCACGTCGACCGGTGGGTGTTGGTCGAGGCCGGGACCGAACGACGAGAAGGGCCGACCGGCGCCCAGGGTGACCTCGAGCGCGCGCACCACCCGCCGCCGGTTGGTCGGCTCCATGCGGCGCGCCGCGGTGGGATCGAGCTCGGCGAGGCGGCGGTGCATCGCGATCGTGTCCCGCTCGGCGTCGAGCTCGGCGCGGACCTCGGGGAACTGCCCGGGGATGTCGATGTCGTCGACGACGGCCTGCAGGTACAGGCCCGTGCCCCCGACCAGCAGCGCTCGCTTCCCGCGATCGTCTATGTCGGCGATCGTCGATCGGTATGCGGTCTGGAACTCGGCGATCGAGTACTCGTCCCACGGGTCGACCAGGTCGATCAGGTGATGGGGAACCTCTGCCTGCTCGGCGGGTGTCGGCTTGGCGGTGCCGATGTCCATACCCCGGTACACCTGCATGGAGTCGACCGACACGATCTCGATGTCGCCCCGTCGTCGGGCGAGCTCGAGGCCGATCCTCGACTTGCCCGACGCGGTGCAACCGACGATCGCCGCATGTCGCACGAGACGGGCGGGCGAGCTCAGCCCGCCACCACCGCGATGCGCGTGCGATGGCGGGGCTTGGCGGTGACCTCGACGAGGTCACCCCGCAGGAAGTGCGGCGCCGCGCTCGTGATGCGCACCTCGGCGAAGGTGCCGGGGCGCAGGGGGTCGGGCGACACGAAGTGGACGAGCTTGTTCTGCGTCGTCCGCCCGGTGGTGACGGCCGGGTCCCGGCGGCTCGGACCCTCCACGACGATCTCCTCGACGTTGCCGACCCGGGCCTCGTGCTTGGCCAGCGCCGAGCGCTCGATGACCACCCGGAGCCGGTCGAAGCGCTCCGCGATGACCTCGGGATCGACGAAGTCGTCACCCATGGCGGCCGCTTCGGTGCCCTCGCGCGGCGAGAAGATGAACGTGTAGGCGCTGTCGTACCGGGCCTCGGCGGCGACCTCGAGGGTGCGTTCGAAGTCGTCGTCGGTCTCACCGGGGAACCCGACGATCAGGTCGGTGGTGACGGCCAGATCGGGCACCGCAGCACGAGCAGCCGCGAGCTTCTCCAGGTAGCGCTCGGCCTTGTAGCCCCGGTGCATGCGGGCCAGGACGCGGTCGCTCCCCGCCTGGAGGGGCAGATGCAGGTGGTTGCACACCTCGGGGTGCGTCGCCATCGCCTCGATGGTCTCCGGCCGCAGGTCCTTGGGGTGGGGGCTGGTGAAGCGGACCCGACGGATGCCGTCGACCTGGGAGACGGCGCCGAGCAGCTCGGCGAACAGCGGCCGGCGCTTGGTGAGGTCACGCCCGTACGAGTTGACGTTCTGGCCGAGCAGGGTGATCTCGACCACCCCGTCGGCGGCGAGCGCCTCGGCCTCGGCGACCAGCTCGTCGACCGGCCGGCTGATCTCCTTGCCCCGCACCGACGGCACGATGCAGAAGGCGCAGCTGTTGTCGCAACCGATCTGGATGGTCATCCACGCGGCGAAGTCGACCTCACGCTTGACCGGCAGCGACGACGGGAACGCCTCGGCGTCGTCGAGGGCCTGGTCCCAGATCTCGGTGACCGTCCGACCGGTCGAGCGGGACTGGTGGAGCAGGTCGACGGCGCGGTGCACGTTGTGGGTGCCGAACACCACGTCGACGTGGCCGGCCCGCTCGGCGATGCGGTCGCGGTCCTTCTGGGCCAGGCATCCACCGACGACGATCTCCAGATCGCGACCTTCGGCCCGGCGCTGCGCCTTGGTGGCCTTGAGGTGGCCGAGCATGCCGTAGAGCTTGTTGTCGGCGTTCTCGCGGATGCAGCACGTGTTGAGCACGACGACATCGGCGTCGTCGAGGCTCTCGGTGGCCGACATGCCGTCGGCGTCGAGGAGCCCCGCGATGCGCTCGGAGTCGTGTTCGTTCATCTGGCACCCGAAGGTGCGCACGACGTACTGCTTGGTCACGGCGCCAAGGTTACGTGACACCCCCACTCGGACCTCATCGCGGGGTGACCACCCCCCCGACCCAGCCACACCGGATCCGACATGGCGGATCCGGCTGCGCCCCGCCCCGCCCCGCCCTGCACACTGGCCGAACGTGCTGGCTCCGGGCGCGCCAGCTGACCGCCGGCCGAGAAGGCAGCAGCGGTCAGCTTGGGAGGGCGCCGGGGGTCAGCCCCCGGTGCAGGACTCCGCCCGCAGATGTGTGACGCCGATCAGTGTGAGCCTGACAGACAGCGATCGGCTCAGAACCGAGTCCTACAAGACCCGGTCGACTCCCATCAGTCGTCGAGGGAGATGGGCAGGTCGTCAGCGTCGGTCATCTCGTCGACCTCGGCGTTCGGATCGTCTCCGATGCCGGACTCGACGAGCACGCGCTCAGAGATCTCCACCATGATCTCGGGGTTCTCGCGCAGGAACTTCTTGGCGTTCTCGCGGCCCTGGCCGAGCTGCTCGCCCTCGTAGGTGAACCAGGCCCCCGACTTCTTGACGATGCCGAGATCCACCCCGATGTCGAGGATGGAGCCCTCGCGGCTGATGCCCTTGCCGTACATGATGTCGAACTCGGCTTGGCGGAACGGCGGGGCCACCTTGTTCTTGACCACCTTGACCCGGGTGCGGTTGCCCACGACCTCGACGCCGTCCTTGATCGCCTCGATGCGCCGGATGTCGAGCCGCACCGACGAGTAGAACTTCAACGCCCGCCCCCCCGGTGTGGTCTCGGGCGAGTTGTGCACCATCACCCCGTCGACGAAGTAGTTGTGGTTGCCCTCGACCTCGATGTCGTAGCGGTGCGACTTCCCCTTGTCGGGGGCGATCACCTTGACCGACTTGATGGGCATGGGCACCAGCTCGTGGCGGACCGGAGCGAACACCGGCTCGACCCCGAAGCGGCCCCGGTAGACCGGCAGCAGCTTGTAGTCCATGGACGGGTGGATGAACGGGGCGATGAGGGCGTGCAGCTTGGCCGTCTCGTCCTTGTTGAACACCAAGTAGGCCACCTGCCTCTTGCCCTTCATGGTGAGCTTGGCCTCGATGCCCCACGTGTCGGCCAGGTAGGCCCGCACCCGCTCCCGGGTGGTCGACTCCATGGCCTCAACGCAGATCTCGGAGCGACCGCTGCCGCCCGCGGTGCGAGCCTGCTTGCCCTCGGTGCGCAGCGTGAACCCGCCGTCGTCCATGTACCAGATGGCCAGCGACAGCGGCGTGAGTGCCTTGAGGTAGTCGTAGCCGTAGAACTTGCGACCCTCGACGTAGACCGCGTCGCGCAGCTCGGCGAGTTCGGGGAGCGGCTCGACATCGTGGAAGATCGCGCCCTTGGCGTTGGTGGAGCGGCTGACCGTCAGGTTGGCGAACAGCGACGCCTTCCAGTCGCCGTACGCGGCCTGCTCGGCCCCATGACCCCACCGGAATCGGGCGCTGCTCCCGTTCTTGGTCGGCGACAGCGCACCGTCGCCCATCAGTCCACCGAGGACGACTTCCCACTGGAAGTCGGACAGGCGGTGCTCGACCGACTGGAGGACCCGGTCGCCCTCGATGAGCTCGCCGGCCTCGCGCCATCCACCGGGGGTGCGGATGAGGTGGTTGGGCGTGCAGGCGAACTGCGAACGGCCGTTGCCGCTGCCCCGGGCCACCGTGAAGCGGAGGAACTGGTCGGTGGCGCCGTTGTCGAACCAGCTCACGACCTTCTTGGGCACGACCTTGCCCAGCTCGGGATCGTACGACAGCACCTCGACCGGGAGCTTCTGGTTGACGATCTTGCCGATCTTCTCCTGCGTACCGTCAGCCAACGTGACCCGGGTGCTGTAGGAAAAGCAGCCGAACATCACACCGATCTTCTCGCGCAGCTGGTTGATGAAGATGCAGATGGTGTCGGTCTTGTTGAGGTTGGCGGTGAGCTTGCGCAGGGCCTGGGACATGAGGCGGGCCTGGAGGCCGACGTGGGTGTCGCCCATCTCGCCTTCGATCTCGGCCCGGGGCGTCAGGGCGGCCACCGAGTCGATGACCACGACGTCGAGCGCACCCGAGCGGATGAGCATGTCGGTGATCTCGAGGGCCTGCTCGCCGGTGTCGGGCTGGGAGATGAGCAACTCGTCGACATCGACCCCGATGGACGCGGCGTAGATGGGGTCCATGGCGTGCTCGGCGTCGACGTAGGCGCAGATGCCACCGTTGCGCTGGGCCTCGGCCACCACGTGCATGGCGAGGGTGGACTTGCCGGAGGACTCCGGGCCGAAGATCTCGACGACGCGGCCCCGAGGCAGACCGCCGACCCCCAACGCGATGTCGAGGGCCATGGCGCCGGTGGGCACCGTGCCGATGGCCATGTTGGTCTTGTCGCCCATCTTCATGACCGAGCCGGTGCCGAACTGCTTGTCGATCTGGCTGAGGGCCATCTCGAGTGCCTTGTCTCGCTCCACGGTGTTCTCCCTGTAGTGATGCGCCTGCTGCGGCGTCGTGCGTCTGAGGGTTGCGGTCTCGACCGGTCAGATCGATCGCCGGTCGAGACCGGCTGACCCGCAACGAGGTTGGGAGCTGAGATCAGCTCGTCTTCGTGGGACCGAACCTACGGAGGCCGTGTGACAGGAACGATGTGCGCCCTGGCACCGGAACCCCGGAGGGTCGAACGGCCGCCAGGAAGTCCTGCCGGCTTGGAACCACAGGAGCGTAACTTCGAACGACTGTTCGATCAAGGACCGAACGGCCGTTCCTCGCGACAGGACGCGCCGGGGCGAGGCGACGTGGGCCCACCGGAGGCCGACGAGCGGTCGCCGGCTGTGGGAACGTTGCGGGCGGTCACCGTGTTGACCACCGCGTTGACCACCGCGTTGACCACCGCGTCGACCCGCCGACCCGTCCCACGGCCTACCTGCCGCTCACCTACCTGCCGCTCACCTACCTGGAGGTACCGACATGGCTCCCGAGTTCACCGAGGCCGAACTGCGCGAGCGCCTGACGCCCGAGCAGTACCACGTCACCCAGGAGGCGGGCACCGAGCGGGCCTTCACCGGCGTCTACTGGGACAACCACGACGCCGGCCTGTTCTGCTGCGTCGTCTGCGAGGCGCCGCTGTTCAGCTCCGACACCAAGTACGAGTCCGGCTCGGGCTGGCCCAGCTTCTGGAAGCCGGTGAACGACGACGCGGTGGAGACCCGCTCCGACGTGAGCGCGGGCATGGTCCGCACCGAAGCGGTGTGCGCCAGCTGCGGTGCCCACCTCGGCCACGTCTTCCCCGACGGCCCCCAGCCCACGGGCGAGCGCTACTGCATGAACTCCGCGTCGCTCCGCCTCGACCAGGACACCGATCCGGCTCCTGGCCCGGAGTCCTGAACCACGCGTCCACCGACGACGAGACCGAAACCCTTCCCGAATCCGATCAGATCCCGATCACCTGCACGTTCGGATAGGGCGCCGCAAGGCGACCGAGATCGGTCTCGTCGCTGGTGAGGACAACGCCTCCGCCCGCCTCGACCGCAACCGCGACGACGTGGGCGTCGGCGAGGAGCTCCGAGCCCACACCTGCGGCACCGAGAACCCCGCCCACGCTGCGGGCGAACGATCGATCCGTGTTCCGCACGTCGATGAAGCTCTCGCGACTCAAGCAAGCATCGACCGTCGAGTTGCGACCCGGCCCCCGGTACAACTCGGCAAGGGTCACCGCCGACGTGACCACGTCGCGGCGCAACCTTCGTGCCGCCTGGATGGCGTCCCGCACTTCCCCGAAGCTCTCCCCCCGTCGTCGAGCCAGGACCGACAGCGCCTCGGCGTCGAGCACCAGGACGCGGCTCACCCGAGGAGGTCCATGTACTTCCGCACCACGGCTTCGTCTGGCGGGCCGTGTGCTGCCTCGACCTCGAGGAGGAACTCGTCGAGCAGGCGACCGCGACGACGGCGTTCCAGCTCGGCGCGAATTGCGCTGTTCACCTGCGTCGACACCGGATCGTCGCTCGCCTCCAGCTCGGTGACGAGGTCGTCGTCGAGCGAGACCGACACCTTCCGCTTCTTCATCGTGGTCATACTTCGAGCCTACTGAGGTGTGACCAGGACGTCGACATCCCGCTTCTTCGCCTTGGGGGCTGAGCGGTTAGGTCCACCCGCGTTGGGCACCATGTCGACCTGCCCGCTCTGGTTCGCTTCGCTCACGGGCCGCTCGGGCCACGGGCGAGCTCCTCGGCCTCGCTTCGCTCCGCCTATCCGCTCGCCCTCTAGGCCACGATTCGTTCATCGCTGAACGGCACGCGTGGCGATCGTCTCGTGGGTTGCGCCGTCGGGACCGAGCGTCGAGCGCACCAGGGCCAGCTCGCGCACCGGGAAGCCCGCCGCGAACCGCTCCCCGGCCAACCCGCAGGTGCCTCGCCCCCGCAGTCGAGCCAACGTGAGGTGGCCCGCGAAGGGCCGAGGGTTCGGAGGTTCGCCGACCTCGCCGGTGGTCGCCGCCACCCGGGCGGCGAGCGCATCGAGCCCCAGAGCCGGGATGCACACGACGTCACGACCGAGGCGGCTCACGTAGGGACCGAGCTCCAGGGCGACCGTGTCGGCGAAGTCGGCCAGGTCGATCCGGTCGAACGCCGCGACCGCGTCGGGCTCATCGGCGTTGCCGAAGAACCGAAGCGTGATGTGCCACTGGTGCTCGGGCACCCATCGCACACCGGTCGTCTCGGGGCGGGGCAGCTCGCGGATGGCATCAGCCACCTCGGCCGGCGGATAGATCCCGATGAAGATCCGGCTCATGACCCCGATCACCGGACCAGCCGTCTCGCGACAACGGGTCAGCGGCCCGCGAGGATCCTGCGGCGCAGGACGTCGAGGGCGGTGATCACCGCGAACTGCCGCACCTGGCCCCGGCCACCGGGGAGCCGGACGGCGGTGGACTCCACGACACCGCCCACGCTCGTGCCGATGAACACCGTGCCCACGGGGAGGTCCTCCATCGGATCGGGCCCGGCGACGCCCGTGACCGCCACCGAGACGTCGGCACCCAGCACGGCGCACGCGCCCGCGGCCATGGCTTCCGCGGCCTCGGGGGTCACGACCGGGCCGACCGGCACGTCGAGCACGTCGTACTTCACCTCTGAGGCGTAGGAGACGACCCCGCCCCGCACGACCTCGCTCGCGCCCGGCGCATCGGTGAGCCGTGCCGCGATGAGCCCACCGGTGACCGACTCAGCGGTGCCGATGGTGAGGCCGCGCTCGCGCAGGAGCCGCACCACGGTCGCCTCCATGTTCTCGTCGTCGACGCTGAACACGATGTCGCCGAGCAGATCGTCGAGCACCGCCACCTCGGCATCGAGGACGGCATCGGCGTCGGCGACCGTGGCCGCCTTCGCCGTGACCCGGACCTTCAGCCCCTCGATCCCGCTGGCGAGGAAGGCAATGGTGGCCGACCCCGTGCGATCGAGCTCGTCGATGCGGTCCGTGAGCAGCTCGGCCAGTCCGGACTCGGACTGGCCCCACGTGCGCAGCACCCGGCTGCGGATCACCGCGGTGATGCCCGACCGCGCCTGCAGGTCGGCGATGACCGTGCCGGCGACCATCTCCTTCATCTCGTACGGCACGCCGGGCACCGCGTAGACCACCTTGTCGGCATCTGGTCCCCCATCGGGGTCCGGCCAGGTGAGCGGGCAGATGAGCCCCGGCGCGGTACCGGGCTGCTGCGAGATCGTCGACGCACCTACGGGAACCATGGCCTGGCGGAGGTTGTTGGCCGACATGGCCCGACCACGGTCGCCGAACATGTTGCGGATGCGCTCCTCGACCACCTCGTCGAGCTCGAGGTCGACCCCCATGACCTCGGCGATGACCTCGCGCGTGATGTCGTCCTGGGTGGGGCCGAGGCCGCCGCACACGATGACGGCATCGGCGCGACCGAGAGCGATGCGCAGCACGTCGGCGATGCGACCCCAGTTGTCGCCGACCTTGGTCTGGAAGTAGGAGTCGAGGCCGGCGAGGGCGAGCTGCTCGCCGATCCACGACGAGTTCGTGTCGACGATCTGGCCGAGCAGCAGCTCGGTGCCCACGGCGACCACCTCGATGCGGAGGTGCCGGGCCCCGTCCACGGGGAGGGCCGCGCCGAGTCCGGTCGACGGGTCGGTCATCGCGTCAGCGCGCCATGGTCGAGGCGGCCCTGCGACCGTCGACGAGGTACTGGAAACCGCTGAACAGGGCCATGAACACCGCAGACCACAGCAGGGCGTTGGCGATCCAGCCGTAGGAGGAGATGGGCGGCAGCAGCGCGGCGCCGATGGCGAGCGCCTGGAGGAACGTCTTGATCTTGGCGGTCTGGCGGGCCGGAACCGCCAGCCCCTGGCGGCCGAGGTGGACCCGGAAGAGGCTGATGGCGAACTCGCGCACCGTGATGAGCAGGACCGGGACCAGCGCGAACGTGTCGGCGGCGACGAGCGCGAACAACGCGCCGAGCACGAGGACCTTGTCGGCCAGCGGGTCGAGGAACGCGCCGCTGCGGGTCGTGCCGTGGCGGCGCGCCATCACGCCGTCGACGAGATCGGTGGCGGCGAGCACCGTCCAGAGGACGAAGTTCGGCCAGGTCGCCACGGAATCCGCGATCATGCCGAAGAGGATCGGAGCGGCGAGCAACCGCACGACGGTGACGAAGTTGGCCGGTGTGGCCAAGGCGGAGGGACCGTAGGTCGGCGCGTCGGCGAGGGGCGATCCGGTGGCCGGCGCCCCCAACGGCGGTGTCACGGGAAGCTCGGGGCCGATCGACGAGCGGTCACCCAGCGGCGGATCGGTCTGATCGGGGGCGCTCACCGCTGCGCCTCCACCGCCCCGACGAGCGGGTCGACGAGCGGGTCGGCGCCGTCCCCGTCGCCGGCATCGACGGGCACCGCCACGAGGTCGGGCCCGAGGGCATCGGTGACCCGGACCCGGACGATCTCGCCGACCGGCACGTGCTCGGGGACGAGGACGAGCCCGTCGATCTCAGGGGCCTCGCGATGGCTCCGGGCCTCGCCCGGACGGTCGACGAGCACCTCGAGGTCGGTGCCGATGAGCAGGTCGCGGCGTGCCGCGGTGATGCCGTCCTGGCGCTCGCGCAGCTCGGCCAGACGGTCGGCGACGAGCTCGACCGGCACCTGGCCATCGAGCGTGGCGCCGTAGGTGCCGTCCTCGGGCGAGTAGGAGAAGAAGCCGCACCAGTCGAGCTGTGCCTGTTCGACGAAGTCGAGGAGCTGGTCGTGGTCGTCCTCGGTCTCGCCCGGGTAGCCGACGATGAAGTTCGAGCGGAAGACCGAGGCGGGTTCGAGCGCCCGGATGTCGGCGATGCGGGTGAGGAACCGCTCGCCGTCGCCCCAGCGGCGCATACGTCGCATGAGCGGGCGCGAGACGTGCTGGAGCGAGAGGTCGAAGTAGGGCACACCGGTGTCGAGCACGGCACCGATGAGCTCGTCGGTGAGGTCGCTCGGGTACAGGTACAGCAGGCGGACGCGATCGACCCGGGCGGCGACCTCGCGCACCAGGGGGACGATCGACCGTTCGCCCACGCCCTGGTCTCGCCCGAACGCGGCGAGGTCCTGGGCGACGAGCACGATCTCGCGGGCACCGAGTGCGTCGACCTCGCCGAGGATGTCGTCGATCGTCCGGGACCGCTGCTTGCCCCGGAACGACGGGATGGCGCAGAAGCCGCAGTTGCGGTCGCAGCCCTCGGCAACCTTCACGTAGGCCCACGGCGCGGCCGATCGCGGCCGGGGCAGGTTGAGCAGGTCGAACGACGGAAGCGGCGCGCCGTCGGTCCGGGATCCGGGCTTGGTCGTGAGCGAGACCGGTATGCCGAAGCCGGCGACGGCGTCGACCTCGGGCATGGCCTCGGCGAGCTCGTCGCCGTAGCGCTCGGCGAGGCAGCCGGTGACGACGATCTCGGCGTCGTCACCCCGGTCGGCCCGGATGGCGAGCACGGTGTCGATGGACTCCTGGCGGGCCTCCTCGACGAAGGCGCAGGTGTTGACCACGACGAGGTCGGCGTGATCGGCGGAGGGCGCGGGGACGAGCCCATCGGCGAGGAGGGTGCCGGTGAGCTTGTCCGAGTCGACCTGGTTCTTGGGGCAGCCGAGCGTCTCCACCCAGAAGGTCCGAGACATCGCCGCCGATCCTACCGGAGCCAGGACTCGCGCCTTCCTTCGCGACCAGGCCGGACCCGCATCGGCCTCGGTCGTCGTCTGGCTTCGGGCCGGATCGGGCCGGATCGGGCCGGATCGGACCGCAGCGCCCGGGCCGGATCAGGTCGGGCCGGATCAGGCGATGTGGCCGAAGGCGAGGGACCAGAGCAGCGCGGTGACCGAGAGTCCGTCGAGCACCCGTCCGGCCTCGACCTCGCCCCGGATGCGCTCGACCGGCATCCACTCGATGCGCTCGGACTCGCCCGGGTCGGTCGGGTCCCCCACGTAGGTGGCGCCGTCGGCGACGAACAGGGCGAAGCGCAGGTCGGACTGGCCGTTGTTGGGATGGTAGGTCCCCAGATGCCGGAGCGGGCCCGGACGCCAGCCCGTCTCCTCGAGCGTCTCGCGTGCCGCGCACTGCTCGAAGGTCTCGCCCTCGTCGACGCGACCGGCCGGGACCTCCCAGCCCCAGGTGTCGGTGATGAACCGGTGGCGCCAGAGCAGGAGGACGCCGCGCTCGGGGTCGAACACCACCGCGCCCGCGGCGGGCAGCGGCGAGCGGACCACATGGTGCTCGAAGCGCTCGCCACCGGGGATCTCCACGTCGACCATCCGCAGGTTCATCCACGGGCTCTCGTAGATCGACCGCTCGCCGTGCACCGTCCATCGCATGGATCGGACCGTAGCGGTGTGCGCCGGCCGGCAGCAGATCTGCCCTGCCGACCAGCGCACCCCATCCATCCCGTCTGTGCGGATGGTTCAACTGTCGTTCTCGGCGGGGAGCAACTGATCGAGCTCCGGGGCATGCGCCGCATCGCCGTCCCACCTGTGGAGCGCCCAGGTGCTGTTCACCTCGGAGGGGCCCGCCGAGATGCGGTACTCGTCGAACGCGCTCTTGCGGATCTCGCGGATCGAGCGGCCGTCGAGGTCGAGCAGGATCGGCGCGCCGAGCTGCGCCGAGGTCGTACCGGAGCCAGCCGCGCTCAGGTGAGGTCGAACGCGTCCTCGCCCGACGAGCTGCCGTTCTCGTCGGGCAGGTCGTCGAGCGCGGCGGTGACCGCGGTGCCGCCGACGGCACCGGCATCGAGCTCCTCGGGCGTCATGAGCACGGCCCGGGCCTTGGAGCCCTCGGACGGCCCGACCACGCCGCGCTGCTCGAGCAGGTCCATGATGCGACCGGCGCGGGCGAAGCCGACGCGCAGCTTGCGCTGGAGCATCGACGTGGAGCCGAGCTGGCTGCGCACGACCAGCTCCATGGCCTGCACGAGGAGGTCGTCGTCATCGTCGCCTCCGGCCGCTCCCCCACGACCCGAGCCCGAAGCACCCGGCGAACCCTCGTCGGCGGAGCCCTCGACACCCTCGACGTAGGTGACCTCGGGGGCCTGGCGTCGCCAGTGACCCACCACGGCGCGCACCTCGCTCTCGTTGACCCACGCGCCCTGGACCCGCTGGGGGACGCTGGACGACGGCCCGAGCAGGAGCATGTCGCCCCGGCCCACGAGTCGTTCGGCTCCCGGCTGGTCGAGGATGACCCGGCTGTCGGCAAGGCTCGACACGGCGAAGGCGATGCGAGCCGGCACGTTGGCCTTGATGACCCCGGTGATGACGTTGACCGACGGCCGCTGCGTGGCGATGACGAGGTGGATCCCCACGGCTCGGGCCATCTGGGCGATGCGGATGATGGACTCCTCGACGTCGCGCGCCGCCACCATCATGAGGTCGTTGAGCTCGTCGACCACGATGATGATGAAGGCGAGCCGCTCGTGCTGCTCGCCTTCGGGGTCGTCCCCGCGGAAGTCGCCCCGGTCGACGGCGTCGTTGTAGCCACCGATGTCGCGGAAGCCGAGCTCGGAGAGCAGGTCGTAGCGGCGCTCCATCTCCTTGACCGCCCAGGCCAGCGCGTTGGCGGCCTTCTTGGGGTTGGTCACGACCTGGGTGAGCAGGTGCGGCAGCCGGTTGTACTGGCCGAGCTCGACCCGCTTGGGGTCGATGAGGATCATGCGGACCTCGTCGGGTGTGGTGCGCATGAGCACCGACGTGATGAGCGAGTTGATGCCCGACGACTTGCCCGCACCCGTGGCCCCGGCGATGAGGACGTGGGGCATCGTCGCGAGGTTGGCGAGGATCGCCCGCCCGTTGATGTCGCGCCCGATCGCGACCTCGAGCGGATGCTTGGCGTTGCGGGCCTCCTCCGAGGCGAGGATGTCGCCGAGGGCCACGACCTGGCGCTTGACGTTGGGCACCTCGACGCCGATGGCCTGCTTGCCCGGGATGGGCGCGAGGATGCGCACGTCGGCCGACGCCATGGCGTAGGCGATGTCCTTGTTGAGGCTCGTGACCTTGGAGACCTTGACGCCAGGGCCGAGCTCGAGCTCGAAGCGGGTGACGGTCGGCCCCACGACCATGCCCGACAGCCGGGTCTGCACGCCGTGGTCGGCGAGCGCCTTCTCGAGGATGCGACCCTGCTCCTCGACGAGGGCCCGGTCGACCTCGGCCGCCTCGGCGCGGTCGAGCAGCTTCATGGCCGGGAGCTTCCAGACCTGCTTGCGGGTGACCGGACCGAGATCCATGGCGATCTGCTCGACCTCGGAGGGGACGTCGTCCGCGGTCGGCACGTGGAGGGCGTCGTCGTCACCGTCGACGTCGGCGAGATCGCCCGCCGCGTCGTAGGGGGTGTCCTCGCCCGCGATGAAGACCCTGGGCTCCTCGAAGCTGTCGATGCCGGCAGATGGTTCGAACCCGGTGCCGGGCTCCGCCCCCGGCTCGACCGAGCCGTCCGCATCGGGATCGACCTTCGCCTTCTTCGTCGAGCGCGTCGGCTCGTCGCGCAGGTCGATGGCTTCGGTCCCGAAGTCGTCCTCGTCGGATCCGTCGCCGTCATCACCGGACGAGCCGAGGCGGAAGAGCGAGCCGACCGAGCGCTTGGCGGCATCGCTGACCGGCCTGACCCCCGTGGCGGTGTGGCCGGCGACGGTGCGGACCGACACGCCGGTGACGACCACCAGCCCGATGACACCGACGGCGACCAGCACGAGGGCGGACCCCCACACGCCGAGCACGTCGGCGAGCGAGCCACCGACGCCGATGCCCAGGTAGCCGCCGGCCTTGGCCAGGTCGTCGGCCGGAGCCGACGTGTCGGGCTGGCCACCACCGAGGTGGAACAGCCCGGCTGCCGCGATGAAAAGGAGCAGGCCGCCGACCAGCCAGCGCACCGGCACACCGGCGACCGCGAGGTCTCGAGACCCCTCGGTCCCGTCGGCATCGCTGCGGGGCCCCCGGATGAGCACGGCACCGACGACGACGAGCACCACCGGCACCACGAGCGAGAAGCGGCCCAGGGCGGAGCCGAGGGCGTCGGCCAGGGTCTCGCCGAGCGGACCGGCGAGATCGGCGTAGAGGCCGAGCCCGGCGAGGACGCCGAGCGCGACGGCCAGCACGCCCCACACGTCGTGCCAGTGACCGTCGAAGGTGGCGCGCACGCCCTCGATCGCCCTGCTCGTGGCCGAGGGCGGCGGCTTGCGACTGCCCGAGCGCGACGAGGCCCCCCGGGCCGGAGACTTCTTGGCCGAAGACTTCCTGGCCGGAGACTTCCTGGCCGGTGACTTCGATCCCCCCGAACGCGACCCGCCGGACCGGGAGCCGGTCGCCTTCGATCTCGTGGATCGGTTCTGCTGCTTGGTTGCCACGAAGGACCTACCTCGGGGACGGATCGGAGCGCGAAAAGTGGTGCCGATCCCGCATCCCCAAGGACCCGTGCGGGTTCATCCGGCTGACGAACAGCCAACCAGACCGTACCCCCTCGGCGGTGGACCCCCACGGGAACCGCTGGGTCGCCTCGGGCGCAGGACCGGTCCCGGGTGTCGGCGACAGGTCCGGGCATCCGGCTCGGGAGGTCGGGCCGGCGACTCGGGTTGACCGCTCAGTCCGGGAGCGGACCGTGGTTGCGGCAGCTGGAGCTGTGCCCCGCCGGGGTGATGAGCACCCGGAGCCGCCGTCCGCAGGTCGGGCAGAACCGCTCGGCATCCAGCTCACGGCGACAGGAGTGCTGGTCGCACCCCCCG
>CAZGEF010000077.1:0-15327 GCA_964525005.1 uncultured Rhabdothermincola sp. | reverse complement strand
CCTACAGCTACTGGCTCAAGCACCAGGCGATCCTCGACATCGTCGCCGTCGCCGGCGGCTTCGTCCTCCGGGCGATCGCCGGAGCGACCGCGACCGGGGTCCCCATCTCCGAGTGGTTCTTCATCGTCACGTCCTTCGGCGCGCTGCTCATGGTCACCGGCAAGCGGGAAGGCGAACGAGCCCAGCTCGGGGATGAGGCTGCGTCGCTCCGCCCCACGCTCGGGATGTACACGCCGGCCTTCCTGATGTACCTGAGAGCCGTGTTCACCGGGGTCGTGCTCGTGGGCTACTGCCTGTGGGCGTTCACCTCGGCCGACACCTGGCCCGACGCCGGCCAGTGGTACCAGCTGTCCATCGTCCCCTTCGGCGTGGCGATTCTGCGCTACGCCCTCCTCATCGACCAGGGCGAGGGCGCCGAGCCCGAGCAGCTCGTGCTCGCCGACCGCCCGCTCCTGGCTGCCGGCGCGGCCTGGGCCATCATCTACGCCTATGCCGTCTACGTCGGATGACCACGATGGCCGATGACCAGGGATCGGGTGGCCGAACGACCGGAGCCGACCATGCCGTGAGCCCGCCCGGAGGCCCGTCGACGCCCATGCCCCCCACGGACCACCGCGAGCTCACCGGGTGGGGCCGGACAGCACCCACCGCATCGGACGTCGCTCGCCCGGTCTGGACCGACGAGATCGTGACCTCGGTGCGAACACGCGCGCCGAGGGGCACGATCGCCCGTGGGCTCGGCCGAGGCTACGGCGACGCCGCCCAGAACGCGGGCGGCCTCGTCGTCGACACCACCGGTGCCGCACGGTTCGAGCTCGACCGCGAGACCGGCATCGTGCGGGCCGACGCCGGCGTCAGCCTCGACGCCCTCATGCGCGTGCTCATGCCCCGCGGGTTCTTCGTGCCCGTCACGCCGGGAACCCGGCACGTCACCGTCGGCGGAGCCGTCGCGGCCGACATCCACGGCAAGAACCACCACGCCGCCGGCTCGTGGTGCGACCACGTCCACAGCCTGCGCCTCGCGCTCCCGGGTGGCGACGTGGTCGACATCGACCCCGACTCCCATCCCGACCTCTTCTGGGCCACCGCCGGCGGCATGGGCCTGACCGGCGTGGTCCTCGACGCCACGTTCCAGTGCAAGCCGATCGAGACGAGCCGGTTGTCCGTCGACACCGAGCGGCTCGACGACCTCGACGCCGTCATGGCACGCATGGCCGAGACCGACGACCAGTTCCCCTACTCCGCAGCCTGGATCGACCTGGTCGCACGGGGACGCCACATGGGCCGATCGGTGCTGTCGCTCGGCCGGTTCGCCCGCGTCGACGAGCTCCCGGAGCCCATGCGCGACGATCCGCTGGCGTTCGCACCCATCGAGATCTCGCCAGCTCCACCCTGGGTTCCGTCGGGTGTGCTCAACAAGGTGACCATCCGGGCGTTCAACGAGCTGTGGTTCCGCAAGGCCCCTGTGCGCAAGCAGGGCGAGATCCAGGGCACCACCATGTTCTTCCACCCGCTCGACCTCGTCGGCGGCTGGAACCGCATCTACGGGCGCCGTGGGTTCATCCAGTGGCAGTTCGTCATCCCGTTCGGCACCGAGGACGTGCTGCGGTCGATCGTGAACCAGCTCAGCGCCAACGGCTGCACGTCGTTCCTCGCCGTGCTCAAGCGCTTCGGCCCGGGCAACTCCGGGATGCTGTCGTTCCCCGATGCAGGGTGGACGCTCGCCCTCGACATCCCCGTCGGGTCCTCCAGCCTCGGTCCCCTGCTCGACCGCCTCGACCGCCAGGTCGTCGCGGCCGGTGGGCGCGTCTACCTCGCCAAGGACAGCCGCCTCCGGCCCGACCTGCTACCCACGATGTACCCGCGCCTGGACGAGTGGCGCAGGGTGCGCGCCGAGGTCGACCCGAACGGCGACCTGCAGAGCGACCTGGGTCGCCGACTCGGCCTCTGCTGACGGGTGGAGCCGCGGCAGCGATCAGCCTGCCGTGCTGCTCACGTCGCATCGCCGTTGCTCGACCCACGCCCACAGCTCGTCGAGCCGAGCGGCCAGGTCGTCCATCGATCCAGAGTTGTCGATCACGAAGTCGGCCTTCGCCAGACGTTGGTCACGAGATGCCTGACGAGCGATCCGCGCCCGGGCGTCGGTCTCGGAGAAGCCCCGGAACGAGACGAGCCGCTCGACCGCGAGATCGGGATCGATGTCGACGACGATCAGCGCGGCCAGGTCGTCGCGGCCGGATTCGACCAGGAGCGGCACGTCGAGGACGACCACGTTGTCGAGCTGCTCCTGCTCCCCCAGACGGTCGGCGATCTCCTGTCCCACCACGGGGTGCACGATCTTGCCGAGGTCGGCCAGCGCCTCCGGATCGTTGAAGACGATGTCGGCGACGCCCTGGCGATCGAGCGAGCCGTCCGGCGCGACGATCACGTCGCCGAACCGTTCGACCATGGCGGCGAACACGGGAGTCCCCGGCCGCTGGACCTCGTGGACGATGGCGTCCGCATCGATCACGATGGCGCCGCGTCGGGCGAGATCGGACGAGACGGTGGTCTTGCCGGACCCGATGCCTCCGGTGAGCCCCAAGAGCAGCATCCCCAGACGGTACTCTCTCGCCCGGAGCTCACCGCCCGACCCCAGCCGACGGCACGCTCGGTGGTCGTTCTCCTTCAAAGCGCCCCACCATCGGCCGATTGGGCACACCGTGGAAGAGGTCGAAACCTCACCGAACGTGGCTGCACCCACGACCGCGCCTTCGAACGACGCCGGCCATCCGACGCGCGACGCCCCCGAGCTCGGCAACGAAGCCGCCCGCTCGATCCGCGACCGTCTGACCCGGTTCGGCGAGACGACCGATGGTTCGACGCACGAGGACGGCATCGGGCTGTCCGACAACGTCGACCGCGTCGCCAGCTTCGCCCCGGCGATCCTCGCGCTCCGCTGGGGGACGACCATCGCATCGATCGCCCTCGCCAGCCAGGAGCGGGCCGATCCGCTCTGGCCGATCGTCTTCTGGTGCATCGTCATCACGAGCTACACCGCCATCCGCTCGATCACCCCGATCCGCTACAGCGGCAACGTGCGGAGCCTTGCCGAGGTGGTCGGCGAGGTCGCGCTCCACGTCACCGCGCTCTGCACCACGGGCTTCTGGGAGTCGCCCTTCATCTTCACGGTGCTGACCGCCATCGCCGTCGCGGGCTTCGCGCGCGGCTTCGGCTTCGCCATCCGCATCGGGATCGCGTCGGCGCTCGCCGTGACCATCCCCTACCTCACCGAGGACTACACCGAGGAGCGGGTCATCATCTCGGCTCAGTGGTCTCTGGTGCTGCTGCTCGTCGCGCTGATCGCCGGGTACGCCCGCCGCATCTCGGGCGAGGCGGACCGCCAGCACACGCTGGCGCTCGATCGCCTCGGGCGTCTGGCCGACGCGAACTCCCTGCTGTTCTCGCTGCACCGCGTCACCCAGACGCTGCCGGCCTCGTTGGACCTCGACGACGTCCTCGACACGACCATCACCCGCCTCCGGGGCCTGTTCGACTTCGACTCCGCCGCGGTGCTCGGCTTCGACGAGACCATCGGCGACTGGAACGTCCTGCGCAAGGACGGCAGCGGCCGGATCCCGACGAGACTGCCCGATGCCGAACTGCCGACGCCTCTCCGGCGAGCCATGTCGACGGCGACCGTCGTTCGGATCGACGCCCTCGCTCCCGTCAACCTGGCGGGCCTGACCGACCGCGCCGGATCGGGCATGTACGCGGCGCTGACCGCCCGCGGATCGATCATCGGCCTGATCGCCGTCGAGAGCACGACCGAACGCCAGTTCACCGCCCGCGACGGCGAGCTCCTGGAGGGGCTGGTCGAGCCGCTCGCCCTGGCGATCGACAACGCCCGGTGGTTCGCCCGGCTCCGCACCGTCGGTGCCGACGAGGAACGCACCCGCATCGCGCGCGACCTCCACGACCGGATCGGCCAGTCGCTCGCCTACCTCGCCTTCGAGCTCGACCGCATCGTGGCGAGCAACGAACGCGACGAACCCGTGGGTCCGTCGCTCGACCAGCTCCGCAACGACGTGCGTGGCGTGATCGGCGAGGTGCGTGACACCCTCTACGACCTGCGCACCGATGTGTCCGACAGCCAGGACATGGGTGCGATCCTCGAGACCTACGTCAAACGGGTCGAGGAGCGGTCGGGCATCAAGGTCGACCTCCACTGCGACCGCGGTGCCCGACTCCCGATCCTGCAGGAGCGCGAGATGTGGCGCGTCGCACAGGAGGCGCTCACCAACGTCGAGCGCCACGCCGATGCCACGCGCGCCCGGGTGCTGTGGCGCTGCAACGGCGAGTCAGCGGCGCTCGAGGTCGCCGACAACGGACGGGGCTTCCCGGTGGGCAACGCAGGCCGTCTCGATTCCTACGGCATCCTGGGCATGCGCGAGCGGGCCACATCGATCGGAGCGACGCTCGACGTCGCCAGCCAGCCGGGCAAGGGCACGCGCGTGCGATGCAGCCTGATCCGCAGCACGCACGACGCGACGAGCTGACACCTGACCACGTGACACCTGCCGGAGCGCAACGCTCCGAGACCGGCGGGACTGTCACCATCAGGGGCTCATATCCCACGTGTGCTCGCCGACCTGAGTAGTGTTCATCCGCCGAGCGACCACCTCTTGGGAGTGCGACCGTGACGATCCGTCTCATGCTGGCTGACGACCACCGGATGCTCCGAGAAGGTCTTCGCCGATCCATGACCGACCAGGGCTTCGACGTCGTGGGCGAAGCCTGCGACGGCGACGACGCCGTCCGCCTGGCCGAAGACCTCCGTCCCGACGTGATCCTCATGGACGTCACGATGCCCGAGATGGACGGCGTCGAGGCGACGCGCCAGATCAAGCAGTCCGACAACGCCGTGCGCATCGTCATGCTCACCATGCACGCCGACCAAGAGGTGCTCGCCTCGGCCATCCGGGCGGGAGCCAGCGGGTACCTCGTCAAGGACTGCTCCACGGAGGAGATCGCCTCCGCGGTGCGCATGGCCCACAGCGGCGAGACCGCGCTGTCGCCCCAGTTGGCGGCGTCCATGCTCGAGGAGGTCCGCCGGATGGATCAGCCGGCGACCGAGGAAGAACGCGTCGTCACCCGGCGTGAGGAAGAGGTCCTCCAGCTCATCGCCGACGGCTGCTCGACACCCGAGGTGGCCGAGCGCCTCTACATCAGTCAGAAGACGGTCAAGAACCACCTGGCATCGATCTACCAGAAGCTCGATGCCCGCGACCGCACTCAGGCAGTGCTCCAAGCGGTGCGCATGGGCATCGTCCACCTGGACTGACGACGACGGCGGACTGACGACCGACAGCCGCGCGTGTTACAGGCCGCACCCTGACCGAGGGGTGGGCCCGTCCATGCACGAGACCGGGCACGGCCGTACTCGATGCGCGAGCGCTTGGCGTCCCACGATCCAATTCGGCGATACCTCCCGGTCATCACATCTTCCGGTGAGGCCGTGCGCCGTGGGGTCCGGTCGTACTGCTCGGCCGACGGTCGGCGAACGCGCCGTAAATAGGTCAAATGACCTATACGCCAACCCAAGGGTCGTGTCGATACTTCTCACGACAGGAAAACCGGGCGGCGACCGCCGAACCGGTCCACATGAACCAGTTCAGGGAGAACACCAATGCTCACCTCATACGAATTCGCAAGCGCCTGGCTCCAGGCCCACGCCAAGAGCGACCGTGGTGCCTCGCTCGTCGAGTACGCCCTCCTCGTGGCCCTCATCGCCGTGGTCTGCATCGTCGCCGTCTCCTTCCTCGGGCGTAGCGCCTCGAGCAAGTTCGACTCCGTGGGCTCCGCCATCAGCTAGGCGGGCCTGATCGGACTGGGGCTGCCCGCCCAGGTTGGCGGGCAGCCCGGGTTCGCGGGTCGCCAGGACCAAAGGCGGACGTCATGGAACCGGACGACGATCCGGGCCGCGACGCATGCCGGTTCGGGGACGTAGGGGCTTCGCTCGTCGAATACGCCCTTCTCGTCGCACTCATCGCACTGGTGTGCGTATCGGCCCTGGTGTACTTCCAGTCTCAGGTCACCAGCAGCTTCACGAGGTCGGCATCGCAGATCCAAGCGGGCACGTGAAGGTCCGAGGGGCCTGAGGCTCCAGCAGTGAGGAATGAAGAAGCGAATGGGGGGAGTGCTCCGGCACTCCCCCCATTCGCCGTCCGCACGGGTTGCCGTCGGCTCAGTTGTTGTGGTCGGCGTCGTCTGGCGAGCTACAGGCAACTCCCACGCCGGCAGGACAACGTCCACTCGCCGTCCTGGTAGACGGTCTGCCAGGACGCATCCTGCAGCAGCAGTTGCTCGAGCGAGCGGTCCCGTGGCCAGAGGACCAGATCCGTCTCGTTGCGGTCCAACACGCTCGCCCATCCGCTGCGCCCCTCGTGCAGCACGAGGTAGTCCTCGATCACCGTGTCGGGGTACATGTCGACACGGTCGTCGAGGAACACCTGGGCGTCGGTGCCCTTGACCAGCTCGAGGTAGTTCCCCACCGTCTCTGGTGTCACGAGCCGCTGACCGGGACCGGGGAGATCGTTGGCGTCCATCCACGCGATGGCGTCGACCGGGTAGTCCGTCAGATCCACCGGCCCCTGACCGAGGCTCACGACACCGAGCACCAGGCCGGCACACACCACGAGTGCCAGCCCCACGCGAGCGATCGCACCGGACTCACGACCCTCGAGCGATCCCAGCCCCTTCGCCGTCGCTGCCATGCCCACGAGGAGGACGAGGCTCGCCATGGGGACGTTGCGGAGACCGAGGAGGGCGGCAGCGACGAACACCACGAGCGGCACAGCCACGCGATAGGAGGGCCGGCGAACCAGCAACAGCACGCTGATGGCGATCTGGAGCAAGAAGATCCTCGCCCACGGCTCGGAGAACGAGGGCGATTTCCACTCCACCACGTGCGTCAGCACGTCGGCCCGGCTGAGGAGCGCTATCGGGAACCGCACGACATCGAGGCCGAGCGGGCCGACCATCGCCAGCAACGAGCCGGAACCGGCGAAGACCAGGCACCGCTGCTCTACCTCGGTGTCGGCACCGTCGAGCCGAGCGCCGACGTAGAGGCAGCCCAACGCGACCACGCCCAACGGGAACGACCCGTGGCTGTTTCCCCAGACCCAGAACAGCGGCAGCAGCACCGCGGGGGCGAGCCGGCGTTCGGCGGCCATCAAGGTGACGGCCAGGCAGAGGAGCCCGATGAGCAGCGGGCGGGGCGACCACAAGCTCGACCCGATCGCCAGGAACAAGGCGCAGCACCCCAGTCGCGCGATCAGCGATGCCGCCGGCCGGGTGAGCTGCCAGGCCAGGAGCCCGATGAGACCGGCGACGAAGCCGGTCACCACTTGGATGCCGACGATGCCGAACCAGCTCTCGAGCCAGGCGTAGAGGATGGAGGGAAGCCAGCTCTGCACCACCCATGGTTCGCCCGCAGCCGTGTGCGAGTAGATGTCCGAGCGAGGAAAGGTCCCGTCCAGGATCACCCGCCCTGTCGCGAGATGGGTGAAGAAGCTGTTGTCGGCGATGGTGCGCCAACCAATCGAAGCACCCCATACCGCGACGACCGCGCCCGTGACCGTGGCGAGCGTCGGCCAGGGCGCCGACCCTCTGGACTCCGCCTCGGACTGATCCATCGTCAGACCTCTGTTGCTACGTCGCGGAACGACGATCTCAGAAGGACTTCTGGATGTTGATGATCGCGGGTCCCAACACGATGACGAACAGCGCGGGGAAGATGCAGAACACCATCGGTATGAGCATCTTCACCGGAGCCTTGCCCGCCTTCTCCTCGGCGATCTGCCGGCGCTTGATGCGCATCTCCTCGGCCTGGCCGCGCAGCACCCGACCGATCGACACCCCGAAGGTGTCCGCCTGGAGCACGGCGAGCACGAACGACCGGATCTCCGGGACGTTGGTGCGATGCTCAAGCGCCCGCATGGCATCAGCGCGTGACGCACCGGCCCGGGTCTCGCCGAGCATGCGGGCGAACTCGTCGGACAAGGCACCGGGCACCGCCTTGATCGTTCGGTCGAGCGCCTGCTCGAAGCCGAGTCCGGCCTCCACGCTGATGGTGAGCAGATCGAGGATGTCGGGGAGCTTCACCCGCAACTCGTACTGGCGCTCCTCCACCCGCCGGTTGACGATCGCGTCCGGTCCGAGGATCAGCGCGAGAGCGAGAAGGGCGAAGACGAGGTGCTGCACCATCCCGTCGAGGCCCATCGGGTTCCAGAAGTAGGAGAACCAGAACACGACCGGGATGAAGAGGACGGTGATCACCCGCACCGCTAGGAAGCGGTCAACGACGTCGGCGGACCCCTGCCCGGCCGATATGAACTTGGCCCGCATCTTGTCGACGTAGCCAACCGGGGTGAAGCGCCGTCCGACGTTCGTCAGACCCGCGAGCACCGGCACAAGCGCCCGTTCCGAGATCGGCGCAAGCAACTCCTGGTCGCGCACGTTCTCGACCTCGTAGCCGTCGAGTTGACGGAGCGAGTCGCGCACGACCTTCTTCTCGTCGGCCTGAGCGAACACCGTGTAGATCACGAGCCCGAGCGCTCCCCCGATGAGGAGGAGTCCGAGGAGCAGTTGGATCGCCATGAGTAGTCGTCTCTCTCAGATCTCGATGTCGATGATCTTCTTCATCCAGAAGAAGCCGATGCCCATGGCCACCGCGGCGACGGCCAGAAGGATGTTGCCGGTCGTAGTGTTGATGAGCTGACCCATGTACCCCGGGTTCATGGTCCACATGGCGAGGGCTAGGCCCAACGGGAGTAGTCCCAGGACGATCGCCGACATGCGACCTTCTGCCGTCAGCGTCGCGACGTCGCGGCGCAGACGTTCCCGTGCTGTCATGGTGTCGGCCACCGTGATCAGGAGCTCGGAGAGATTGCCGCCGACCTCGCGCTGGATTCGGATCGCCATCACCGCCCAGGCGAAGTCTGGGCTGTCCATGCGTTCAGCGGTCCCCTCGAGGGCCTCCTCGAGCGGACGCCCCAGTCGGGACTCGGTGACCACGCGGCGCAGCTCCTGGCCCATCGGCTCGTCCACCTCCTGCGAGACGGCCTCGATGCCCTGCATGAGCGAGTACCCGGCACGCAGCGTCCCCGACAGGAGGTTCAAGGTGTCGGGCAGCAGTGCGAGGAAGCGCTTCTGACGGCGTCGAGCGATGAAGTTCACGACGGCGATCGGCACGATCGACGCGATGGCAGCGAGGACGAGGGTACCGACGACGCTGCGGGTGAGGACCAGGAGAAGCACCGTCACGACGACGACACCCGCGAGGTAGAAGAAGAGCGCCTCACCGGCCCGCAGCGGAAGGTTCGCCCGCTCGAGCGCGTGCTCCGCCCGCACGAGCACCCCGCGGTCCGATGCCACCTGTTCGGTGATCTCGACCGCCCGCTGCATGAGCGCCGACGTGGCGAGGTTCTGGTTCCCGTCGTCGTCGCCCTCGTCGGCTGCCACCCCGTACTCCGAGTACGGCTGCAGCTGGCGGGCGAGCGAGTCGTCCTTCGACATGACGAGGAAGACGGCGTACACGATGCCGGCGACCGCGACGAGCACCAGCACGATGGCGAGGTAGAGGACGACGTTGCTCTGCAGGGCACCGACCCCGGATGAGCCGCTGACCACCTCTTGGTGCAGCGCCGGTACGCCCGAGGTGGTCCCTCCGACGACCGCGGAGGCCTCGTCGGAGAGCCCTCCGACCTCGATCGCCATGTTGGCGACAGCCCCGGGCGCGACCGAGCTGTCGTAGGTCAATCGGTACTGGCCGTCGATGACCGGCGATCCCGCCGTCTCGACGACCCCGCCGAAGCCGTTGCCGTCATCGGTCGTCGCGAGCTGACCACCGTTGGCGTCGACGAGCGCCTGAAGCGGTGCGATCTGCAAGCCGGCGCCCGTGAAGCCTGCGACGAAGACCGAGGCGTGTGCGCTCCCGATCGCACCCCGGGCGGCCCGTTCGTCGCCCCCGCTGGCGTTGTCGTTCTGAGCGGTCATGACCAAGACGTTGGTCTGACCACGGAGCTCGTCGAGCGTGTCACCCGCCTGGCGCAGCGCGGACCACAAGGCGGTCTTGTCCGCCTCGCTCGGATCGCTCGTCGGTCCCACCCGGTCGATCGCGTCGAACAGCCGCTGCCGATCGGCGGTGTAGCTCTGGATCAGCTTCCCGGTGTCCGCGGCGAGGAACACCGCGAAGCGCATCGACTGCTCCTGCTCGGCGGTGCGGCTCGCGATGAGGTCCTTCGCGGCAGCCTTGGCGTTGACCAGCGTGCTGGACACCGCGGCTGCTTCCGACGTGTCGAAGACGAGCGCGACGTTGACCTCGGTCGTCGCCGGGAGCGGCGTCAGCGACTCCGGATCGATCGGCGCGCCGTCCTCGGAGAACGCGGCGCGCTCCGCGTCGCTCGCCGAGCCGGTGTAGACGAAGTCCACCGTGGTGGCGCTCGGGTCGGTCGAGTTCACCTCGCGGATGAAGAGGACGTCATCGCCACTCTCCTGGGCCGACGCGAACGACGCGAAGACCAGTGACAGGCCAGCCACGAGGGCCGTCACGACGGCCACGGCGACACGGGTCCGCGGTCGAGGCGAGGTCATCAGCGGCTCACCGCCTTGGCGAAGCCCTCGGGCTGGAAGACCTCTTGGCCCAGGCGGATGCCGAGGTCGGCGAGCTTCTCCGCGAACTTGGGGCGCACGCCCGTCGCCTTGAGGTGGCCCTTGAACCGGCCGTGTTCGTCGACACCCATGCCGTAGTCGAACAGGAAGATGTCCTGGAGGGTGATGACGTCGCCCTCCATGCCCTGCACCTCGGTGATGTGGGTGATGCGGCGGGTGCCGTCACGCAGACGGCTGAGGTGGACGATGACGTCGAGCGCCGAGGCCATCTGCTCGCGGATGGCCCGGATGGGGAGATCGAAGCCGGCCATGAGCACGAGAGTCTCGAGGCGGGCCAGCGTGTCGCGGGGGCTGTTGGAGTGCACCGTGGTGAGCGAGCCGTCGTGGCCGGTGTTCATGGCCTGCAACATGTCGAGTGCCTCACCTGAGCGACACTCACCCACGACGATGCGGTCCGGCCGCATGCGCAGGCAGTTCTTGACCAGGTCGCGGATGGTGACCTCGCCTCGTCCCTCGATGTTGGCCGGCCGAGCCTCGAGGCTGAGAACGTGATCCTGGTGCATCTGGAGCTCTTTGGCGTCCTCCACCGTGACGATGCGCTCGTCGGAGGGGATGAACGACGACAGCACGTTGAGCGTGGTGGTCTTGCCGGTACCGGTACCGCCCGACACGATGGCGTTGAGACGACCCACGACGCAGGCCTGGAGGAACCGGGCGGAGTGGGCGTTGAGCGTGCCGAACTTGATGAGGTCGTCGACCTGGAGCTTCTCCTTCGAGAACTTCCGGATGGTGAGGAAAGGTCCGCCCACCGCGAGGGGGTGCACCACGGCGTTGACCCGGGAGCCGTCGGGGAGGCGGGCGTCGCACAGGGGGTTCGACTCGTCGATGCGACGACCGACCTCGCCCACGATCTTGTCGATGATGCGACGCAGGTGGGTCTCGTCGACGAAGGTGGCCGATGACTTGACCAGCTTGCCCCCCCGTTCGACGTAGACGTCGAACGGCCCGTTGCACATGACCTCGCTGACCTCCTCCTCCTTCAGGAGCCGGTCGATCGGGCCGTACCCCAAGATGTCGTCGCTGACGTCCTGGATGAGCTGCGCCTTGTCGGCCGCCGACAGCGGTGCCCGCTCCTGGGCGAGCGCCTGGTGCAGCTGGTCGTTGACCTTGCGGCGGAGGTCGTCCTCGGAGAGGCGCTTGTCGTAGAGGATCGGACCCAGCTCGTCGATGAGCTGGTGGTGGATCCGCTGGCGCAGCTCGTCGAGCACCGGATCGCGGCGACCCGCCCCTGCTGCCGCCGGCGCGGCCTGGACGTCATGCAGTCGCTTGTAGAGGGACATCGCTCTCCTTCACGGTTACCCCCACCCGCAGCTGCAGGGGGGTCAACGCTTCTTCTTCTTCGGCGCCACCGGGGCGAACAGGTCGGCGAGCCGCTCGATGGAACGGGCAACCCCCGACTTCGGGGCGCTGAGCACGACCGGCTCGCCGCGGTTGACCGCCTGCGGGACCACGACATCGCTCGGGATCTGGGCCTCGGCCTCGATGGCGAGCGTGCGCTCGACCTCCGACACGTCGAGCTTCACCTTGGAGTCCGACCGGTTGAGGATCAGCTTGAGCTTCTCCATCGGGGTGTTCAGGAGGCGAAGGGTCTGCAGGCCGATCTTGACGTTCTTGATGTTGGGGATGTCCATGCCGGCCACCAGTAGCACATCGTCGCTCACCTCGATCAGCCCGAGCACGACGTCGTTGAAGTAGGCGGGCGTGTCGATGATCACGAAGCTGCAGAACTGCCGTAGCAGCTCGACGATCTGCACCATCTGCGCCGCGCCGATCTGGTCGGCGAAGGCCGGTTCCAGGGGCGCGGGCAGCACCCAGAGCCCGGAACCCGGGTGCTCGACGAGGAGGTTCTGGAGGAACCCGACGTCGAGCCGATCGACCGCGCTCACCGCGTCGACGATGGTGTGCGTCGGCGACAGCTTGAGCATGACGGCGATGTCGCCGAACTGGAGGTCGGCATCGACGAGCACGACGGGCTTGTCGCTCCGCTGGGCGAGCACCACGGCGAGGTTGCTGGCGATGACCGACTTGCCCGCACCCCCCTTGGTGGAGAAGACCGTGACGACACGCCCGAGCTCGCCGTCGATCTCCGGACCGACCGACGCGACGGGCGTCGGCGCCGACACCACGAGCGTCGCGGCGGCACGGCCCACGGCGTCGCTCAGCTCCGCCGACTCCACCGGCGCTTGCAGCACGTCCTTGACCCCGGAGCGAAGGGCTCGCTGCAACAGGTCGGTGCTCAGCTCCTCGGTGACCATGATCGCGGAGACCTCACGCCGAGCCGCGAGCAGTTGCTCCGCGACGGCGAGCTCGTCGCCGTGGGCGTAGGAGGGACCCAGCACCAGGACCACGGGCTGCCCGGTGAGGCGGGCCGCCAGGTCGTTGAGGGAGGCGAAGGGCGTTGCCCCCTGGCCGAGCTGCATGGCGAGCCGGCTGCGAGCGGCTTGATCGGAATCGATGACGGCGACGGCGACCTGCGGCGCTCCTCCGCCACTGAACCCGCTCGGCCCGGGATGCGGCATGCCCTCACCGGGCTGGCCAGAGAATGGACTGCTCAATCTGGGTTCCCATCAGGTCCGTAGGGTGTCAGCTTCGTCGGGTCCTCTCCGGGCAGGACATCCACCGGGTTCGGAAGCGGGACGTACACGCCGGGCTTGTAGTCCTCGGCGACGAGCGACAGGTACAGGCCACCAGCCTCTGCCGCGCTGGCGATCCACTGGGACGCCTCGGGCGGGACGTTGAAGGTGATCAGGTTCGAGCCCGAGGCACCCGACCCCGAGGTGGTCTCGACCGATTCTCCGGGGGCGAGGACCACGTTGGAACCGACCGCGAGGATCTGGACCTTCTGGTAGAGGAAGCGCATCGTCGACCTGAGCAGCGTCATGCCTTCGTCCTCACCGGTGACACCCTCTTGCTTGACCATGAGGTTGACCTCGTCGCCGGGGACGAGGAAGCCGGCGACCGCGTGGACCTCGTCGGCCGAGATCGTGATGGCGACGTGTTCGGGGTCCTTGAGCCGTGCCCGGAAGCTGATCTGCTGCTGCGCCGGGTCGACGAACATCCCTTCGACGATCACCGTGTTCTGGGCGATGTCGAAGATGGCGACCTTCCGCTGGATCTCGTCGAGCGTCTTGACCGCGGTCGCGGGCTTGAACTGCTGCGGGATCGTCGCGGCACCGATGAGGCCGTCGGCCGACGCGCTCTGGCCCGTGGTCCCCCGGACGATGTCGGCCTTGGCCGAGTAGACCTCCACCAGGACGGCATCCTCGTCAGCCTTGTCCTCGATGCCCTGGATGTAGTTGTACAGGAGGCCTGCGGCGACGATCCCCACGATGACCGCACCAATCAGAATCAACGTTCTCCGTGAACTCACTCGTGCCTCGTTCTCTGTTCGATGGGGTCCGAACCGACACTGCCCGGTCGGTGCCCGTGGGCCGGAAGCGGCCAACGTTGCCGACGCCCGGCGTCGTTCCCCCACTCATCAATTTGGACCTCGTCGTACCCTCTATGGGCCAAGCGACCCATAGGTGGCCTTAGTGATTGTTCGGTCGCTACCCCTCGCACACTTAGCGGAACATCCAAGAAAGTTGCTCAGCCGCCGTGTTCGAGGTGCAGAGGTGTCCAACGGAAACCCGTGACCGGGGCGAACGTTAGCGTCCGGAACAGGGACCGAACGCGGCAAGCACGCACCGCGCTGGAGCCATCGCTCTGCGTCGTCATCGATCGTCGACACACGCGACGAACGCCGTCCCCGTGGGGGACGGCGTTCTCGTCGTAGCCGACCGGTGCCGTCGATCAGGCCCGAGCGCTCCACCGGGAGCTGCCCAGACGGGCGTGGTCAGGCGTCAGGGGCACCGTCGTCCGGTGCGTCGGTGTCTCCGGAGGCCTCGAGCGTCTCCTCGAGCGTGTCCTCCACGGGCTCGGATCCCTCGGTGGCGGGTTCGGTGGCGAGCTCGGTGCCCTCGGCAGGGGGTTCGGTGCCCTCGGCGGCGTAGTACTCCTCCCACGCCTCCTGCCCTTCGCTGTTGCCGATGTAGTTGCCCTCGTCGTCGTAGGCGTGCTCGCCGAAGTGCTCCTGGTACTCGGCGGCGACGACGCCGCCCTCGGCCGCCTGCTTGATCGACAAGCTGATGCGACGGCGCTGGAGGTCGAGATCGATGATCTTGACCCACAGCTCCTCGCCCGGCGTGACGACCTGCTCGGGGAGCTCGACGTGGTGGGCCGACATCTCCGAGATGTGCACGAGTCCCTCGATGCCCTCGCCCACCTGCACGAACGCACCGAAGGGCACGAGCTTGGTGACCCGGCCGTACACGAGCTCGCCCACCCGGTGGTTGCTGGCGAACTCTTGCCACGGATCCTGCTGCGTCGCCTTCAGCGACAGGCTGATGCGCTCACGTTCGAGATCGACGTCGAGCACCTGCACCTCGACCTCGTCGCCCACGGCGACCACCGAACCCGGGTGGTCGACGTGCTTCCACGACAGCTCGGACACGTGGATGAGCCCGTCCATGCCGCCAAGGTCGACGAACGCTCCGAAGTTGACGACCGAGGACACGACACCCTTGCGGACCTCGCCCGACTTGAGGTTGTGCAGGAACTCGTCGCGCTGCTCCT
>CAZGEF010000076.1:0-15620 GCA_964525005.1 uncultured Rhabdothermincola sp. | reverse complement strand
GGGCGACGGAGTCGTCGCCGTACTCGAAGAAGACCCGGTCGTAGAGCTCCTCGGCGCGCCGGAGGCCCACGGTGGCGTCGATGGTGGCATCGCCCGAGATGTCGAGGTCGTGGACGAACTCGTCGAGGAACAGCCGGCGGAGGCTCTTCGGCGATCGCGAGTAGCGGGCGAACAGCGCCCCCTTCACGACCTCCGGAAGGTTCACCAGGGCGAAGACGGGCTCGTCGAGGTTGGTGAAGTAGCGACGCAGGATGTCGGCCTCGTCTGCGGTGAACTCCTCGGAGACGTAGACACTCACGGACGGGCAGCGTAGGGCATCGGGTCGGTGCCGCCGCGCACCCCCCGCCACCCGCGGCTCACGACTCGTGGAGTCGCTCGAAGGCGGCCGTGACCTGCTCGAAGACCCCCGAGCCGGCCCAGATGTCGGCGATGGTCATGGCCATGGCCTTGGCTCCGTCGAGCACCGCCGCGTCGCCTCCGGGCGCACCCGCGCAGCGTTCGAACTCGGGGGTGTGGATGCCGATGGGCTCGGTCGTCACCGCGATCATCGGGTGCATGCTCGGTACGAGGTGGCTGACGTTGCCCATGTCGGTGCTGCCGGTCACTCGCACCGCGGAATCCCGCGGATCGACGACCGTGCGCCCGAGACGGGCCGCGTTGTCGGCGTAGAGGTCGAGCAGCGGTGGGTTGTCGACCATGTCGGCGTACGGGAGCTCGAGCCACTGGTAGGTCATCGAGCACCCGGCGGCGTCGGCCCCCGCCTGGAGGCAGGCCAGGACCCGCGTCTCGAGCTCGGCGAGGCCGCCGAGGGTCGCGGCCCGGATGTACCAGTGCGCCGAGGCGCGCGCCGGTACGATGTTCGGCTTGTCGCCCGCGTCGAGGAAGACCCCGTGGATGCGTTCCTCGGGCCGGATGTGCTGGCGGAGCGCGGCGATGTTGTTGTAGCCCAGCACCGCGGCGTCGAGCGCGTTGCGGCCCTCATGGGGGAAGGCGGCGGCGTGGGCAGCGACGCCGGTGTAGTCGACGCGCAGCTGGTGGATGGCGAGGGTCTCCATGCCCCGCAGGTCGGCCGCGGCGGGGTGCACCATCATGGCGACATCGACGCCGTCGAGCGCGCCCTGCTCGGCCATGAGGATCTTGCCGCCACCCCCCTCCTCGGCGGGCGTGCCGAGGATGACGACCGTGCCGCCGAGCTCCTCCGCGACGGTGGCCGCGGCGAGGCCCGCGCCCAGTCCGGCGGCGGCGATGACGTTGTGGCCGCACGCGTGGCCGATGCCCGGGAGGGCGTCGTACTCGCAGATCACCGCGACGGTCGGACCCCGCTCCCCCATCCGGGCCGCGAAGCCGGTCGAGAGGCCGTATGCCGACCGCTCGACCACGACACCGTCGGCCTCGATCGCCGCGGCGAGCAGGTCGTGGGCCCGGCGCTCCTCGAAGGCCAGCTCGGGCGCCGCGTGGATGGCGTGGGAGATCTCGATCAGCAGGTCCGCCCGCGCGTCGACGGCGGCACAGATCTGGTCCTTGTGCGCGTCCAGCAGGTCGGGGTCGGCGGTGGTCATCGAGGCGAAGACTACCCTCGCTCGTGCGGCCAGGACCGAGGCCGGCGGCGCGGAGCCGGCCTACCGGCGCACCGGACCTGGCCGCGCCGCCACCGGACGTCAGCGGAACGACCGGCGGCCCTCCGACGGCCGGGCGCTGCGCTTCTTGAACTCGACGATGAGCAGCTCGAGGAGGCTCAGCACGACCGACTTGACCGACTCCTTGTACCGGGCGTCGCACACGACGATGGGGTGCGACGCATCGAGGTCGAGCGCCTCGCGGACCTCGGTGAGGTTCGGCGAGTGCGAGGTGTCGAACCGGTTGATCGCCACGGTGAACGGGACGTCTCGGGATTCGAAGAAGTCGATGGCGGGAAAGCAGTCGTCGATGCGACGGAGGTCGACGAGCACGACCGCGCCGAGCGCGCCCACGACGAGGTCGTCCCACATGAAGCCGAACCGGTCCTGTCCGGGTGTGCCGAAGAGGTAGAGCACGAGGCTCTCGTCGATGGTGATGCGGCCGAAGTCCATCGCCACCGTCGTGGTGGTCTTGGAGGCGACCTGCGACGTGTCGTCGACCCCGAGGCTCGCGGTGGTCATCGCTGCCTCGGTCGTCAGGGGCGGGATCTCGGAGAGGCTGCCGACCAGGGTCGTCTTTCCGACACCGAAGCCGCCGGCGATCACGATCTTCGCCGACTTCGGTCGTTTCGCTCGGGGCGTCGACGCGGGCACGGAGGTCGCGGTGGAGAGGGGGGAGGACATCAGAGGCTCCGGATCTTGTTGCTGATGCGGGTGAGCATGTCGAGCTCGTCGTCTTCGTCGATCTCGCCGTCGTCGAGGAAGACCTCGACGTGGCCCGTGTCGACGAGGTCCTCGATCAGGATCTTGACGACGCCGACGACGAGGTGCAGCTCGGCGGCGATCTCGGCCACCGAGATGGGTCGGGTGGTGAGACCGACGACGAGCACCTTCTCGGACGCCATCGTGGCGCCGACCTGTCGGTCCGGGTTGCGCTGGACCAGGGTCTCGAGGCGGAGATCGAGCGTGGTGCTCGCGGTGCGCCCACCCGTCATGATGAACGGGCGGACGAAGTCGTGGCCGCCGGGCGACGAGGGCTTCGGGCTCACCGGACGAGGGCGAGGGTCTTGAGCTCGTCCACCAGCTCAGGTGTGAGCATGGTGCCGGCCTTCTCGACCAGCAGCGCCATCTGGTAGCCGACGTTGCCGATGTCGCACTTGGGGGTGGCGACCACGCCGAGGCACCCCGATCGGCCCATGGCGGAGACGAACAGGTAGCCGCCGCGCATGGCGATGATGATCTGGTTGAGCTCGTCGAAGCCGAAGCACCGGGTCGCTCCGTCGCCGAGGCTGACGAAGCCCGAGATGATGGCGGCGACCTGGTCGGCGCCCGCGTCGTCGAGGGTGTTGGACCTCGCCATGAGCAGGCCGTCGGATGACACGGCGACCGCGTCGGTGACCCCGCTGGTCTCCTTGACGAAATTGTTGAGCATCCAGTTGAACTGCTGGGCGTCTTCGGCGACCGTCATCGGTCCTCCTCGGTCTCGGGATCGGACTCGGCCTGCGCCCGCTCGGCACCGGCCTGGAAGCCCGAGAGCATGGCACCGAGGGTGGCTGCGGTGGACACGTCGGCGCCATCGGCCGAGGACTCGTCGGGCTGTTCGCCGCGGGCGAGCGTGACCTCGGTGCGCGGGACGTTCGCGCCGCGCACCCGCTTCTTGTAGCCGCTGGCCGTCGTGCCGGCGTCCGGCACCGAGGGTGCGCCCGCGGGCGCCGCCTGCGCGGGCGCGGGGGCGAGGGTGGAACCGGCGGAACCGGCGGAACCGGGGAGGGAGCGATGTTCGATCCGTCGTCGGTCGCAGCATCAGCGGTGGGCGCGTGGCCGGTGCCGGAGGAGGTCGAACCGTTCGACGGCGGGATCGGCGCCTCGGTGCTCGCCGCTCCCGCGGCCGTGGGCATCGAGGTGTCGTCGGGTCGGCTGAAGCGGTCCGGGGTGAACGACTCGCCCGCCAGGTCGCGGGTGTCCGCCTCGACCTCGGGCTGGGTCTCGGCCGTGGCCAGAGCCCCGGCGAGGTCGAGGACCGCCGTGGTGCCACCGTCGGGCGTCGTCTCGAGATGGGCATTCACGCCGAGGCGTGCCGCCTGGATGCCCACCACGTAGTGGCCCAGGTACCGGGAGGGGGCCACGGTGAACACCTCGCCGCCCGACAGGCGACGGTTCGCCCGGATGAGGTCGTCCGAGGACATCCCCACGCCGTTGTCGATGATCCGCAGCGTGTAGCGGTCCGCCTCGGCGATGCCCCGCAGGATGACGTTGCGGCCAGGAGGCGAGTAGTTGAGCGCGTTCTCGAGCAGCTCGGCGAGGAGGTGCGTGAGGTCGGCGGCGGCCGAACCGCTCACCGAGGTCTCGTCCAGCCGCTCGATGTCGACCCGGGCGTAGTCTTCGACCTCGCCCAGCGAACCGCGGACCACATCGATGAGCGGGACGGGCCCGGACCACTGTCGATGCGGTTCGAGCCCGGCGAGCAGGAGGAGGGACTCGGCGTTGCGTCGCATGCGCGTGGCGAGGTGGTCCAGCGTGAAGAGCTTCTGGAGCTCGGCGGGGTCGGTCTCCTCCCGCTCCATCTGGGTGATGGAGTCCAGCTGGCGGTCGAGCAGGTTCTGGTTGCGGCGACCCAGGTTCACGAACGAGTCCGAGATGTTGCGGCGCAGCACCGCCTGCTCGACGGCGAGGTCGGCCGCGCTGGCCTGCACGGTGTTCAGGGCACCCGCCACCTCGGTGATCTCGTAGCCGCCTGCCGACGCGACGGGTGCGAGCTCGGGCACGTGGACGTCCTCGCCCAGCGGCGTGTCGAGGATGTCCTGCACGGTGTCGGGCAGGCGCTTGGTCGCCATGTCCTCGGCGTCTCGCACCAGGCGGCTCAACGGCCGGGTGATCGAACGACTGATCAAGAGGGTGACGACCACCGCGAGGCCGAGCACGACGAGGGTGATCCAGGTGACGGTCTGAGCCCGGTCCGATGCGTCGGTGCTCGCCTGGTTGGCCGCGGCGACGACGGCGTCGGCGTCCGCGGTGAGCTGGGCCGTCGCCCGCTCCTTGATGTCCTCGGCCATGGCGGTGGTCTCGTTGAGCGATCCGTCGGTGAGGACGGTGGCATCCACCTGCCCGGTGGCCAGCGCCTGGTCGAGGAAGCGTTCGAGTGGCGCGCTACGGGGGTCGCCGAACATCTCCTCGGCGAGCCCGCGGTAGAAGTCCGACGTGCCGTTGAGCATCTGCTCCTGGTAGGAGAACCCGATGGCCCGGAACTGGTTGGCGCTGCCGAGTGCTTCGGCATCGGCGAGCAGTCCGCCCGGCGACGGAGCGTAGAGCTGGCTGGCGACGACGCGGGTGGCGAGGGCCTGCTGCTCGCTGCGGCGGTTCAGCTGGTCGAGGAAGAGCGCGCCCGACCGCAGCACCGGCTCGTCGATGGCGAGGGCGACCGCCGAGTTCGCGTCGAAGACGGTCGTGATGACGTCGGTGTACTCGTCGAAGGCTTCATAGGAGAGCTCGCTGTTGTCTCCGCCCGGGACGAACGCGGCGTCGGTCTCGCTGCGGATCGTCGGGACCTGGGCGATGGCCTCGAGCGCGGGAGCGTAGGCGTCCCGGACCGACTGGGACTCGGCGTCGATGGCAGCCACGAACTGGGCGGTGGCGGCGTCGGTCGCGGCGCGGGCCTCGGGCACCGAGCGCCCGATCGCACCCAGACCGAGCAGGTCGATTGCCTGGGAGTTGCGTTCGTCCTGGATGGCGGTGACCACACCGCCCGGACCGATCGTGGAGGTGGCCAGGGCGACCTGGTCCTGCACGGTCGCGGCTCGGGCCTGGGCCTCGTCGGCCTTGTCCTGTGAACTCGAGATGGCGACGACCGACAGGCCGACGAGCGCCGCGAGCGGTATGGCCAGGGCGACGACCAACTTGGTGCGGATCCGCATCGAATCGAACACGTCTTGTTCTCCTCCTCACGCCCCCACCGCTCGCGCCGCGGCAGGACAGACGGGACGATCCCGTCACCTCGCGTCGGACCCCGGGACGCCGTGATGCCGCGAAGCAGCCTGGCGTCTCGGGCCCTTGTCCCTCTCCTGTCGGCGCGTTTCGCCCTCGGCCGTAGCGTTTTGTCGAACTCTCTAGATGATTTGGGCAACCCGGCCCATCCTGGAACGTCAAACGGCTCTCTGTATGGCCCGTCAGCGCGTGAGCGCCTGGCAGGTCGTCCCGGCGCTGAGCACGGGCCGGGCCCACGCTCGGGATCGGCTACACGACGACGGTGAGGGCGTCGGGTTCGGTGCGGATCGACAGCGACCGGGCGGCCCCGAGCGGTTCACCGTCGAGCCAGACCGGTGTCGCCGGATCGAGCTCGGTCTGCCACGCGGCGACCCGGCGGGTGGCGATGGCAGGATGCGGCAGGTGAGACCCGGTCGGAAGCCGACGTCGGGCCTTGAGGCGGTCGCTCCAGGTGAGCGCGCCGTCGGAGATGTCGAGCAACCCGTCGTTGGGGTGGGACCGGGGTCCGAGGTCCCAGCTGCCGAGCCACTGGGCGTTCATGGCCGCGACCGCTCGACCGCCCCACCAACGGCGGTGGGCGATCAGGTGGGCGACGAACCAGTGGAGCCGACCGTCGACGAGGACGGATCCGACATCGACCTGGAAGGTCATGGCCTGTTCGGAGCGAAGTCGCGCCTCGTCGCCGCGACCACCGAGGGTCCGGCACAGGTCGCCACCGAGGAGCCCCAGCGCCGGCGGCTCGGTGCCCGATCGTCGGGCGGCCTCGACGATCCGACGCGCCTCGGCGTCGGATCGCACGATCACGCCGTCGTCGGCAAGTGGCCCCGCCCGACCCCAGTCCTCGCCCTTCTCGATCGTCATGGCCTGGCCGTCACGGCCTGAACGTCACGGTCGATCATCGCCGTCGGATCGTCGCGGGTCGCTGGTGCCCGGGTCGCTGGTGCTCGGGTCGCTGGTGCCCGGGTCATCTGGATCGTCGGCGCCGACCTCGATGGCGGCGGAGGCAGCCACGACGCCACGGAACAGCTGCTCGGCAGCCCGACGTGCCTCTCGCCGGGTGTCAGCGCTGGATGCGGCATCGGCGACCTGGCGGAGGAGGTCGATCAGCTGGCGGACGTTGCGGACGAAGTCACCACCGGAGAGGTCCTCGTGGCGCAGCACGACGGCGAGATCGTCCCCGGCGGCCCAGGCATGGGCATGGGCGACGAATCCCGGGTCCGGCATGCGCGTCGGTGGGAGCCCGAGGGCGAGCTCGTCACGCGCCAGCGTCGTGGCGATCTCGCCGAGGCGTTCGAAGCCCTCCTGGACCCCCCGGGCGGGGAAGCGAGGGGGCGGCGCGGGCTCCTTCGAGCGGTGCTCGTAGGTGAGGCAGGACACGAGCGCCGCGAGCGCGGGAGCATCCAGGTCGTCGAACACCCGGCTGTGGAGCCCCTCGGCGAGGAGCAGGTCGCGCTCGTGGTAGATGCGGGCCAGCTGCTCGCCCCGACTGGTGAGGGCCCACCCGTCGAGGTATCGCCAGCGCTCGAGCAGGTCGAGGACCTTGTCGAAGGTACGGGCGAGGGAACCCGTGTTGCCACGGACCTCCCGCTTCAGCTCGTCGATCTGGCGGCGGGCCTTGGCCGCCTGGCGGGCCGCACCGAGGTGCGCGTCACGGTCGGGGCACCGATCGACGGGATGCGCCGCCGAGCCCCCGCGGCCGGCCCGGCCCCGGTCCGCCAGGCCCCCGGCGAGGTCACCGTGGGTCAGGTCGGCGAGCTGTCGCGCCACTGCCCTTTGGAACGACGTGCTGCTCGGCGTGAACGGGGTCGGGAGCTCGACGTGGCCGATCACGCGAGGGGCCTCCTCGAAGTTCGCCGCGCCGAGGGTGAGGATCCGCCGGCTCACCGACACCACCCGGAGGCGGGTCAGGCCGCTCTTGCGGGTCGACACCGACAGCACCGCGACAGGTCCCGCCGACTTGCCGCCCTCGAGGTGGAACACGTCACCCGGTACGAGCTCGGCCAGGGCCCGATCGAGCTGCTCGTCGGCCCGACCGGATCGTGGCGACGACTCCCCTCGCTCGGCATCGACCAGCGCGGCGTACTCCGCGACGTCGCCCAGCTCGCACCGCATGTCGGCCTCGATGGCGGCGAGGTGGTCGCGTCGCCGGGCCAGGCGCGTCTCGAGACGGACGACCGACTGGTCGGCCTGGTACTGGGCGAGCGAGAGGTTGAGCAGGTGGTGGGCCTCCGACGCCGAGTACCGGCGGACGAGGTTGGCCGCCATGTTGTAGGTGGGACGGAACGCGGAGGTGAGCCGGAAGCTCCGGCTGGCGGCGAGCGCGGCCACCTCGGTGAAGGTTACGAACGGCGACCACAGCACCACCGCGGTGCCGTGGTCGTCGATGCCGCGGCGACCGGCCCGACCGGTGAGCTGGGTGTACTGCGCCGGGGTGAGGAACTCGTGGGTGTCGCCCGTGAACTTCGTCAACTTGTCGATGATGACGGTGCGCGCCGGCATGTTGATGCCCAGCGCAAGCGTCTCTGTGGCGAACACGACCTTGATCAGGCCGCGGGCGAAGCAGGCCTCGACCGCCTCCTTGAAGGGCGGGACCATCCCGGCGTGATGTGCGGCGACCCCGGACTCGAGGGCCAGCAACCAGCGGGGGTAGCCCAACAGCTCGAGATCGCGATCGGCCAGCGCCGACACGTGGCGCTCGGCGGTCTCGCGGATCTCGTCACGCTGCTCGGCCGTGGTGAGCCGCACCCCGGCGTCGATCACGTGCCTGACGGCATCGTCGCAACCCGCGCGGCTGAAGATGAAGAAGATCGCGGGGAGCAGGTCGACGTCGTCGAGCGCTTCGAGGAGCTCCAGTCGGCGCGGTGCGGCGAACGAGCGTCGATAGCGGGCACCGGGAGGACGTCGCGTGCCCCGCACGGTCTGCTCGGCATCGAAGTGGCTGCCGTCGGGGTTCGCCTCGCCGTCGACGAGCGTGGGGATCACCACGAGCTCGCGTTCGCGCTTGTCGACGACCGCGTAGAGGTTCTCGAGCTCGACCGGCCGCTTGGTCTCGGTGACGAGCGTCGTGGGCCCCCGGACGGTCGTGATCCAGTCGGCGAGCTCCTGGGCGTTGGAGACGGTGGCCGACAGGCAGACGAGGCGCACCTGCTCGGGGAGGTGGATCATCACCTCTTCCCAGACCGGGCCGCGGTAGGCGTCTTGGAGGTAGTGCACCTCGTCGAGGACGACGAACTGCAGGCCCTCGAGCGCGCCCGAGCGGGCGTAGATCATGTTGCGGAGGACCTCGGTGGTCATCACGACCACCGGCGCGTCGCCGTTCACCGCGCTGTCGCCGGTCAGCAGGCCGATGTTCGCCGCCCCGTTGCGCCGGACGAGGTCGTGGAACTTCTGGTTCGAAAGAGCTTTGATCGGCGTCGTGTAGAACGCCTTGGTCCCGGCGGCGAGCGCGAGCTCGACGGCGTGCTCGGCGACCACCGTCTTGCCTGATCCGGTGGGCGCCGCGACCAGCACGGACTCGCCACGATCGAGCGCGTCGTTCGCCTCGACCTGGAACCTGTCGAGCTGGAACCCGTCGGACTGGAACCCGTCGGACTGGAACCCGTCGGGCTGGACACCGCCGTCGGTGGCGGAGCGACCGTCCGAATCGGGCTGCCGTGGTTCGATCACGCTCCGGCCGAGGCGACCCCGTCGCCCGCCTTGCCCTTGCGCGCCCGCATCCTCAAGAAGAGCGCACCGATCCCGATCGCCGCCCAGTAGAGCGCAACCATGGGCACGGCGAGCGCCGCCATGCTGATGGGATCCTGGCTGGGCGTGATGACCGCGGCGACGACGGCGATGATGACCGTGGCGGTGCGCCAGAAGCTCACGAGCTGCCGTGGCTTGAGGATGCCGATCATCTGGAGGGCCACGAGCAGGACCGGGAACTCGAAGCCGGCACCGAAGGCCAACATCATGTACAGCACCAGCGTGACGTACTTCTCCGGCGAGTACTGCGTGATGATGGCGTCGCCGGCGATCGAGGTGAGGAACGAGAGCGCCGGGTCGAGCGTGTAGAAGGCGATCGAGGCTCCCATGACGAAGAGGACGATCGAGCTCGCCACGAACGGGATGGCGTAGCGCTTCTCGTGGGGGTACAACCCCGGCGTCACGAACCGCCACACCTGCCACAGCAGGACCGGCATGGCGAACGCGATGCCCAGGTAGCCGGCCAGCTTGAGGCGAACCATGAACGGCTCGAGCGGATCGAGCGCGAGGAAGCGGGAATCGCCGCCGACCTGCGCCTGCGCCGCTTCGTAGGGCTGACGGATGAATTCGAGCACGGCGGGGGTCAGGAACCACCCGATGACGGCACCGATCGCGACCGCGACGGCGCACTTGATGAGGCGTGAACGGAGCTCGGCGATGTGCTCCCAGATGGTCATGTGACCACCCGCGAGCTCCTGGGGTTGTGCGCTCACCGCGGCGTCAGGCGGCGCTCGTGCCGCTGGATGTGCCCTCGTCGCCTCGGCCCGAACCCGATGGGGGTGGCTGATCGGAGGCAGGCGTGGGGTCGCTCGCAGGGGTGGACCCGCTGGTCGAACCGGATCCGGTCGCGGGCGTGGAGCCGATGGCCGGTCCGTCGCCCTCGTCGATCGGACCGACCAGGCGCGGTCCCGGGCTGGCCTGGGCAGTCGTGCCGTCGCCGTCGAAGTCCATGACGCTCTTCATCTCGTTCTGGAAGCCCTGCGACATCGACCGCAGCTGTCCGAGGATGCGAGCTGACTTGCGGGCGAAGTCGGGCAACTTGTCGGGGCCGAGCACGAGGAGCGCGACGAGGGCGATGAGCATCAGCTCCCCACCACCGACGTTGAACATGGCGCCAGCCTACCGGTTGGGGCCGCCGGGCCGGCCACTCGTCGCCCGCGCCACGGCGTGGGCCGTGCCGACGCGCTGGCGGTGGGTGTCGGCCACCGCGTCGGTGAGCACCCGACCGGCGGCGCCGAGTTCCTCGACGCGCGCCGTGGCCTCGATCGCGGCGGCCACCTGGCGCTCCATCGTGCGCAGGCGCCACGCGAGCGCGACGCCCCCGGTTGCCAGGACGCCTGCGGGGAGGAGCCAGATCAGATCCACGACGCGACCCTACGCGCCAAGGGTGCGCCCCGCGGCGCGGCCCTCAGGGGCCACCTGCTGGCAGGATCCGAGCTCTCCAGGATCCGAGGTGCCAGGTTCAGATGGCTGCCAGGTTCAGAGGGCTGGGAGGTTCAGAGACCGTCGAGCGAGGACAGCGCGCCCCACAGCCGGTCCTCGTCGTCGAGGAAGGCGTGGAAGTCGATCAGGTCGTCGTGGGTGAGCTTGTCGCCGGTGCCCCGAGGCTCGACGAGCTCGAGCGGCAGGTTCCACGTCTCGTAGGCGACGCCTGATGCCACCAACAGGTCGATCGTGCGAGGTTCGGCGGTCTTGACCACCGTCATCGTGCAGGACGGGCACCGGAAGAAGTAGGAGCCCTGGTTGTCCGCGTTGCACACCCGGACGCGAACATCGGCGGTCGTCAGCTCGACATCTCCACAGTCGCTGCAACTCGCTCGAATGGTTGCCATGTGGCTTCCTCCAGTCACCAAACCTGCTGAGAGCATCGGCACCGCTCCGAGGGACCTTGACCGGTATCTCATGGGCCGAACGGCCCATTTCGGGCCGAACGGCCTACAGGACTACCCGCGTCCGTGCCTGCATCGACGGGATCTCCGACCGGGTGCGCACCGGCCGACCGGGTCCCGGTTGCCGGCCGGCGGCACGGACGGCAGGATGCGCCGGTGCCGTCGCGCCTGCCTTCCCTCTTGGACCCGCCGATCGGGTTCGCCCACCGCGGAGCCCGCGCGCACGCCCCGGAGAACACGATCGATTCCTTCCAGTTGGCGCGTCGACTCGGGGCGTCCGGCCTCGAGAGCGATGTGTGGCTGACCGCCGACGGCGTGGCCGTCCTCGATCACGACGGTGTCGTCGGCCCGCGCCTCAGGCGGCGTCCGATCCGGTCGTTCGCGCGCGCCGATCTGCCCCCCCACATCCCCACGCTCGCCGAGCTCTACGCCGCGTGCGGCACCGATCTCGACCTCTCGCTCGACATCAAGGACGATGCCGCCGCGGCCGAGGTCGTCCGTGTCGCCCGCGACCACGATGCCGAGTCCCGTCTGTGGATGTGCCATGGGGACCACCGGTTGGTGGCGACGTGGCGCGACCTCTCCCCCGCGGTTCGCCTCGTCGACTCGACCCGCATCAAGCGGATGCGCGAGGGGCCCGAACTGCGCGCTGCCGCGCTCGTCGAGCACGGCATCGACGCGGTCAACCTCCACCGCAGCGACTGGAGCGGCGGGCTGATCGCCATGTTCCACCGCTTCGAGCTCGTGACGTTCGCGTGGGACTGCCAGTTCCCGAGGGTCATGGACGATCTGCTCGACAAGGGCATCGACGGGATCTACAGCGACCACGTAGATCGCATGGTGGACTCGTTCGCCCGGTCGACCTGATCGGACCGACCCCCGGCACTGGTACCGGTACCGGTACCGGTACCAGTTCTGGTACCGGTCGAAGGGGTCGGGGTCGGGGCCCGGGGTTGTCGACCTCGGTTCGGTGCACCGCAGCGGTGGTGCACCGCCGAGATCAGAGGAAGCCGAAGCGGTCCAGCGGCCAGATCCGGAAGAAGGCCCGCCCGACGACGTCGTCCTCGTCGATCGGGCCGAAGTAGGTGCTGTCCTTCGAGTTGCTCCGGTTGTCGCCCATCACCCAGATCTGGCCCTGTGGGACCTGGCACGGTTGCTCGGGTGGGCACCCGCCACCGTAGGTGTGACCGGTGGACCGCGTTCCCTCACCCAGGTAGGGCTCGTCGAGGAGCTGGCCGTCGATGTACACGTTGCCGGCGTCGAAGGAGATCTCCTCGCCGGGCAGCGCGACGACTCGCTTGATGAGGTCCTTGATCTCCTCCTGCTGGTCCTCCGGACGTTCGAAGACGACGATGTCGCCCCGATTGATGTCGTGGAGCCTGTAGCTGAGCTTGTTGACGATCACCCGGTCGCCGACGTCGAGCGTGTGCTCCATCGACCCGGACGGGATCCAGAACACCTGGATGAGGAAGAACTTCATGAGGAGGGCGATCACCAACGCGCCGGCGATCACCACGATCCACTCGACGATCGACCGGGTCCGGGTCTCCTTGTTCCGCTGCGTGCCGAGCACGCGCTTGCTGGGGAAGTCGAAGTTGGACGTGTCGGGTGCCGGCCTCGGCGGGGTGCCCTGCTCCGGATCGGAGGCGTTCTCGCTCGACATCTCGGTGGTCACCGGCGGGTTCCGCTCGTCGTGGTGGCGGTCAGGACCCGTTGACTGTAGCGGCGCACCTGCGCCGGCACGACGCGGGTCTTGGAGGGCGAGCGGATAGGCGGAGCGCAGCGGGGCCGAGGAGCTCTCCCGTGGGCCCGAGCGGCCCGTGAGCGAAGCGAACCCGAGCGGCCCCTGAGCGAAGCGAACCCGAGCGGGCAGGTCGACGTGGGGCCCGACACGGGTGGATCTATCTGCTCAACCCGTTCGGCGGCCCTGGACGCGGCCGCACCCCAGGCCGCGTCAGCGATAGCGCTCGAGCACTCGGGCGGCGGCGGTGCGACCGACCTGTCGGAGCTCCTCGGGAGCATCGACCACCTCGACGTCGGGCCCGAGGCGCAGCAGCAGGCGCGACAACCACGACGGTTGGCTGATGGCGAGGACGGCTTCGATGCGACCGTCCTCGCCCCGGTCGACCGATTCGGTCGGATAGCTCTCGATCACCCACGCGGCCGACGGGGCGAGCCGGAGGCGCACCCGGGGGTCGTCTGGTGCGGCCTGGAACCGGATGGGCTCCTCGATGTCGTCGGGCAGCTCGAAACGACTGCCGGTGAGACGGATGTCCTCGATGCGGTCGAGGCGGAACACCCGCTGGTCCTCGCTCAGGTGGCAGTAGCCCTGGAGGTACCAGGCCCCCCGGTCGGCGAACAGGGCGAACGGGTCGACGACCCGGGTCGTCCGTTCGTCGCGGTTGTAGCTGAAGTAGTCGATCTCGATCTGCTCGCGGGCGGTTCGGGCGTGGTCCAGCGTCGAGAGGACGTCGGGCGAGACCTGGCCGACGTCGACCGCGACGTTCGTGCCAGGGGCGAAGCCCAGCGCCTCGGCGAGCTTGGCGAGCGCTCGTGCCAGCGGCCCGTCGTCAGCCGAACCCGGGACCGACTGGAGCCCGACACCGGCGGCCACCAGTTGGGTGGCCTGGTTCGGAGTGAGTCGCAGGGCCCGGTCGAACGCCCTCGGGTACACCACCTGCACCCAGCCGTCGTCGACCCATGCCTCGATGAGCGTGTCGGGGGTCCGCGGGAACGGGCCGACCATCATCGCCAGGTCGCCGAGGTCGGCCACCAGCTGCGATCGGGTCATCTGGAAGCGGGCGCACACCTCGTCGATGGCGACCCCCTCAGGGTGGCTCGCCACCCAGGGGATCACGGACAGCAGCCGCCGCACGCGGTCGCCTGCCGCGGGACGGCTCACGACGCCACCTCCTCGAGCCAGGCGACCATGTCGGCCCGACGATGGGCCGGTTCGACGACCTCGACGTGGTCGAGGTGGGTGAGCAGGAACGAACGGAACGGGTCCCAGTTGGTGATGGGGATCTCGAAGCGTGCGCGCCCGTCGGGTTGGGTCGTGGGTCGGAGGTCGGTGCCGAGCTCCGCCCGGAACAGCGTCGCCCGGTCGGCATCGACCGCGACGACCACGACCTCCTCCTCACCGGTGGGCAGCTGCCAACCGGCGGGGGCCATGCCGCTCGTCGGTCGTTGCGGCTGGTCGAAGGCCCGGGCGTCACCGCTCGTGACGTCGCCGCCGATGCGGTCGACGCGGAAGTTGCGGACCTCGTCGCGGAGGTGATCGAAGCCGATCAGGTACCACCAGCCGTGCTGGAGCTCGACCCGGTACGGGTCGACGGAGCGGTCTTCGTCGTTGTAGCGGAACCGGACGCGGCGGCGCGATCCCGTGGCGTCGAAGAGGACCGACAGGTTCGGATCGGGAGGAAGCTCGACGACGACTCCGCCGTCGAGGGCCTCGCCCACGACCCCGCCCAGCTTCCACAGCGCCTCGCGGTCGAACTCGTTGCCGATGCGCACGCTGCGCGCCGCGAGGTGCAGCGCGGCCAGCTCGTCGGGGTCGAGTCCGGGGTCCTGGAGGTAGTAGTCCTCGGGGTGGATGCGGTAGCCCTCGGCGGGAGGGTCGGTCCCGGGGACGCGTTCGCGGGCGATGGGGACGCCGAGCTCGCGGAGGTCCTCCTTGTCCCGCTCGAAGGCACGGCGGAACGACTCGTCCCGGTCGGGGTAGCCGGCCACCCGCGAGCGGAGCTCGTCGGCGCGCAGCGGATGCTCCGTGTCGAGCAGCGTGATCGTCAGGTTGAGCAACCGCTCGCTCTTGTCCACCGCCGGCATCGTAGTCACGAGGTGTTCCGGCTGGGGCCAGGCCCCGGTCCAGCCCCGATGCGACCCCAGTTCGACCCCGGTTCGGCTCCCGCCGCACCCGGTTCGGCTCCAGTCGCTCCCGGTGCGGCCCCGGCCGCTCCCGGTTCGGCTCCAGTCGCTCCGGTGCGGCCCCGGCCGCTCGCATCAAAGGCTGGCGATGAGCTTCTCGACGCGGTCGTCGCTCGACTTGAACGGGTCCTTGCACAGCACGGTGCGCTGGGCCTGGTCGTTGAGCTTCAGGTGCACCCAGTCGACGGTGTAGTCGCGCTTGCGCTCCTTGGCCCGGCGGATGAACTCGCCGCGGAGCTTGGCCCGAGTGGTCTGCGGCGGCTGGTCGACCGCCTGGTTGATGTCGGCGTCGGTGCACACCCGCTCGACAAGCCCCCGGGCCTGCATCTTGTAGAACAGCCCGCGCTCGCGGCTGACGTCGTGGTACTGGAGGTCGAGCAACGAAACCTTGGGCGAGCTCAACGCCAGCTGGTTCTTCTCGCGGTAGGCCTCGATGAGCTTGTGCTTGATGACCCAGTCGACCTCG
>CAZGEF010000075.1:0-16094 GCA_964525005.1 uncultured Rhabdothermincola sp. | reverse complement strand
CCGAACGAGCAGGACGACGATCACGCCACTCGTGAGCAGGGACCGACAGGTTCCGCCTCACCCCCAAGACCCGACTGGGCTCCTCCGATTTCGGCCGGGAACGCGCGTTGAGCCCACGCGAACCTGACCGTCGACCTCGCCACCCTCCCCTCACCACTCGCCGATGCGGTGAGGGCTGCTCGGGAACGTCCACAGCTCCCTCAGCCGGAGGATCGCGGCACTCACCGACGACACGTAGACGAGGGTCCGAACTCAGCTCGACGATCATCCGCACGGGCCGGCAGTTGCAGCCGACGGCACATCTCGCAAGAATGCCATTTCGAAAAGTCAGATCAGAACTCTGAGAGCCGCGCAGTCGCCTCTCCTCCACCGATCGAGAGACCTGATGACCGCTGAACCTGAAGAGACGCCGGCATCCCCGGGCACCGTCGATCTGGAGATCGACGGCCCCATCGCCACGATCACCAACAACAACCCCGCCAAGCGCAACGCGTTCGGTGACGACATGGACGTGCAGCTCTTCGACATCCTCGGTGAGCTCAAGACCAACAAGGCCGTCCGTGCGGTCATCTGGCGTGGTGAAGGCCACTCGTGGAGCTCGGGCCGAGACGTCTCGACCATCGGCAACAGCAAGGAACCGCTCAGCCACCACGAGCTGATGAGCCGGGGGCACTGGGGCATCCAGCAGGTTTGGGACATCCCGGCACCGATCATCGTCGCCATCGGTGGCTGGGCCATCGGCGGCAGCTTCCAGCGGGCGCTCCTGTGCGACATCCGCGTCGCATCGGACGACGCGCGCTTCATGCTCCCCGAAGCCGGCCACGGCGTCATCCCCGACACCGGCGGCATGGGGGCGCTCTACGAGATCTGCGGTCCCGGCGTCGTGAGCGACCTCGTGCTGACCGGCCGGAAGATGGAGGCCGACGAGGCGCTGGCCCACGGCATCGTCTCGCGGGTGGTCCCTCGTGACGACCTCGACGCCACCGTACGAGAGATGGCCGAGAAGATCGCCGCATCGCCGGCCGTCACCATCAAGATGGCGCGCCGGGTGATCGGCCACCTCAGTCGACCTGCGCTGCGCACCTCCATGGAGGACGAGCTGATCTACCAGACCTTCATCAACAAGTCCGACGACTACGCCGAGTTCCGCGCCGCCCGCGCCGAGCAGCGCGAGCCGACGTACACGGGGAGCTGACATGCCCGACACCAACGCACCAGACGCCGGCCGATCCGGAGCGCAACCGACCCCCGGGCTGCCAGAGCCCCCGGAGATCGGCGCCACCGCACTGCCCGGAGGCACCTACGACGGCACGACCGTCCTGGTCACCGGCGGCGGCACGGGCCTGGGCTCTGCCATCGCCACCGAGTTCGCCCGGCTCGGGGCGAACATCGTGATCGCCAGCCGCAAGCCCGAGCACCTCGACGAGGGCAAGGCCCGCATCGAGGCGGTGGGTGGCACGGTCAGCACCGTCACCTGCGACATCCGCGACCCGGAGTCCATCGCGGCAGCCTTCGACGATGCCGAGGCGACCTTTGCGCTGCCCGGCGTGCTCGTCAACAACGCGGCGGCCAACTTCCCGGTCCCGGCCGAGGACATGTCACCCAACGCCTGGCGCACCGTCGTCGACATCACGCTCAACGGCACGTTCTTCTGCGCCCGTGAGTTCGCCCGCCGCCACCTCGAGGCCGGCACCCCCGGTTCGATCGTGAACGTGGGTGCCTCGTACGCGTGGACGGGCGGACCCGGCTTCGCCCACTCGGCCGCGGCCAAGGCCGGTGTGAAGAACATGGTCGAGACACTCGCCGTCGAATGGGGGCCCTACGGCATCCAGGTCAACGGGCTCGTGCCCGGCCTGTTCCCCCACGAGGACATGACCGCCGACATCAGGGGCAACCTCAAGACCCTCGACGACAAGGGCGACCGCCAACCCGCGCTGCGGACCGGACGACTGCGCGAGCTCGGGTGGGCCGCCACGTTCCTCGCTTCCCCCTACGCCCGGTTCATCAGCGGTCACACCCTCGTCGTCGACGGGGCCAACTGGCAGCGCCGGTCGCTCACCAACCCCCCCGTGGTCTCGGTACGCGACCAGATGGGCCGTGGACCCTTCGAGATGGGTTGACCGCTGTGGCCGCCGAACACGGCGCAGAGGTCGCGCCGCCCCGAGGTGTCGAGCGCTCGCTGTCCCGCAAGCGACTCAAGTACGAGGACGAGGTGCGCCGGCTCACCGCGGCCACCCGAACCGTGATGCGGGAACGAGGGACGATCGATCCCACCGTCGCCGACATCCTCACCGAAGCCGGCCTGTCGACCGCCGCCCTCTACCGCCACTACCCCACCAAGCAAGACCTGCTGCTCGTGGTGCTCCAGGGAGCGGCGGAGACCACCCGGTCCTACGTCGCCCACCAGATCTCCCACCACGAAGGCGGTCTCGATCAGGTCCGAGCCGCGGTGCGCGCCATCTTCGACATGTTGCGCACGCCGGAGCTCCTGGCGGCGAACCGCCCCTACCTCCTCGCTCGCCCGAGGCTCCTGGAACGGTTCCCGGACGAGATCGAGGCCATGACCGCGGAGGTGACGCACACGATCGTCGAAGCGATGGCACGGGCACGCGACGACGCGGGGCTCCCTCGGGGCGATGTCGAGTCCGACGCATGGCTCGCACACCGTCAGATCCTCGGCGTCCTCATGGACCGCGCCGCGCAGATGCGTTCACCCGACCAGCACGAGATCGACGCCGCGGTCTCCTACACCGTGCGGGCGACGCTCGGGATGGATCCGGCCTGACCCTCACCGGCGAAGCAGTCGCTGAGCCGGCGGAGCGCAGGATCGCCCTCGCCAGGGGTGTCGGCATCGGCGTCTGCTCCGTTGCACTGCACCCAGGGATCGACCGTGACGACGAACCGCGCTCGCCGTCGAGCGCCTGGCTGAGGACGCTGGTCTTGCCGTATCCGGCCGGTGCGACCACCACGGTGACGGGCACTTCGAACCGGCGCGCCAACCGACCCACGAGTCGCGGTCGGGGGATCCAGCTGATCTGAGGCGCAGGCGGCTCGAGCCGGAAGCGTCCGTCCATCGGCGGGGACCGTAGCGCGATCACCGAGCGGTGGAGCCACGTCCGATCGCGCTACCCGTCCGCCGACTCGACTCCGACGAGGTCTTCGAGGTGGCTCGGTTCGACGACCCGGGCCGCCACCGTCACCGGCGTCGAGTCGGCCAGCTCGACGGTGACCGCGATGGTGTCGCCGACCGCCACCGAACCGCGCAGGCCTTCGAGCATGACGTGCGCACCACCGGGTCGGAACGTCACGGAGCCCTTGGCCGGCACCGGGATGCGGCCGTGGTCGCCCATGAGCACGTAGCCGTCCTCCACCCTCGTGGCGTGCAGCGCCACCTGATCGGCCGCGGTGGTGGCCGCTCCGGTGATCGCGTCGGCACCGCCGCCGTTGGTCACGTCCAGGTACACCCGCGCCGCGTTCCCGTCCGGGTCGACCGCGACGTAGCCGGCGGCGATCTGCACGTCGGCCGGCTCGCCGGGCCGGGCACCGGCCCACACCAGTGCCCCGAGCACCACGCACGCCGCGGCGCTGATCGCGACCAGCACCCGGCGTCGTGTATGGCGATGGGGATGGGAACGGCGCGCGGCGCCGTGGGGGATGCCAGCCGCGGCCAGCACACGGGCGGACGGCGACCCGAACCCCGAGCCGTCGTCGGTCGGTCCCCCACCGACCGAGTCGCTCGGGCGCAGCAGCGAGCCAGGCCGGGGGGCCGCGAGGATCGACGCCGTCAGGTCGGGTACGGGTTCGGCTGGGCGCACGCGCACCGACCGGTTGAGCGCGGCGATCTCGTCGGCGAACTGCGCGCAGTCGCGGCACGACGCGAGGTGGCCATCGAGGTCGTGGACCGCGACGGGGAGCACCTCGTCGTCGAGCCGGGCCGAGACGGCCTCGCAGCAGAGCTCGCAGTCCACGGTCAGTAGTCGTCCGATCCGGTTCGCTGGTTCCCGCCACGATGGCCGGGGACGGCGGGACCGGCGCCGTCGCCCACGTGCCCGTCCCCCGAGCCCCCGTCCTCCGCGTCCCCGTCGTGGACGAGCGCCAGGAGGTCGGCGCGGGCGCGGGCGACCCGCGATCGCACGGTGCCGACCGGGCAGCCCACCACGTCGGCCGCCTCGGCGTAGCGGAAGCCCAGGAGCTGCGTGAGGACGAACGCCTCACGCCGGTCGAGGTCCAACCGGTCGAGCAGATCGGTCACCTCCACCGACGAGCCGGCGCCGGTCGACGCCGGAGGCTCGGTCGTCGATCCGATCTTCTCGACGAGGCGGCGTGACCGCACCTCGCGGCGGATCCGGTCGACCGCGGCCCGGCGGGCGATCGACAGGATCCAGGTGCGCGCCGACGAGTCGCCCCGGAAGCGGTCCAGGGCCGGGATGGCCCGCAGGTAGGTGTCCTGGGTGAGCTCCTCGGCCGCGTCCGGCCCCGCGAGGTGGATGCAGAACCGGTAGACGTCGGCCTGGCTCCGCTCGACGAAGCGCTCGAGCGCCGAGCGGTCACCTTCGGACGCCGCGAGCGCCAGTTGGGTCAGCTCGTCCACCTGTCGAGTGTCGTGGCCGGCGACCGCCCACTCAAGTCGGACCGGATCTCGGTCCCGCGACATCGCGGTCGGGTGGCGAGCCGAAAAGGACGGGAACCATCCGGCAGGTGGCGACGACTACTCCTGCGTCCCCGAGCCCGGATGGCTCGCCCACCTCCCGAGGAGTCTCCATGCAGGTCCCCCGCCCGCTCGCTCGACGTCAGCTTGATCGTCGGCACGATCGTCGTCAGGTCGGTCGCCGCTGGCTCGGTCGCAGCCTCGCCGCCGCGGCCGGAACCACCGTCCTGGCCATCACCACCGCGACCGTCGCCGGCGCGCACGTGTCGGCCGGGCCGTCGCCGCAGGTCGCCGGTGCCTACGGCGTGGTCACGTTCGGCGTACCCCACGGCTGCGAGGGCTCGCCCACCACCGAGGTCCGCATCAAGATGCCCGAGTCGGTCCCCCAGGTGACGCCGACGGTGAACCCGAACTGGGACGTCGCCACGACCGAGATCACCCTCGACACCCCCATCGAGGCCGGGCACGGCCAGACGATCACCGAGCGGGTGGATCAGGTCGTCTACACCGCGAAGACCCCGCTGGCCGACGGCCTGCGCGACACCTTCGAGCTCTCGTTCAAGATGCCCGACCTGCCGGGCGAGACGCTGGTCTTCCCCACGATCCAGACGTGCGAGGTCGGCGAGACGGCCTGGATCGACGTGCCCGCCGCGGGTGAGAGCGGCGACGAGCTCGAGCACCCGGCCCCCTCGGTCGAGCTGATCGCGGGCGACGCCGACAGCGGGCACGGCACGGCCGGCGAGCCGGGCACGTCCGCCGCGGCCTCGTCCGAGACGAGCGACAGCTCGAACGGCCTGGCCATCGCCGCCCTGGTCGTCGCGGCCATCGCCGCCGTCCTCAGCGGTGTCGCCCTGGCCCGCGGGCGCACCTGAGGCCTCCCCAGCCTTGCCCTCGCCCCGTGCCAGCCGATCAGCAACGCCTTCTGGCTGGGAACCCCCCGTTTCCCGCAACGTCGGACCCCTGCAGAAGGGCCGTGATCAGCCCTGGACGGGGTCGAACCACAGGTCGGTCGTGCCGCCGTTCGAGTAGTCCACGGTGAGCTCCTCGTCGGCACCGATGTCGCGCACCGCGATGATGCGCAGGACCTCGTCGTCCTGATCGAGCTCCCACGTGACGTTGCCCGCCGGGTCGTGGTTGTAGAGCGACCCCAGGCCGAGGGCGAGCGCGCCGTCCTCGCCGTCCCAGTCGAAGTAGTACCCGTAGAGGACCGTCTCGTCGATGAGCGGGAGCTGCTCGCCAGGCAGCACCATCATCGGGCACGTCTCGACGACCTCGCCCTTCGACCACGCCACGGTGGTGAACACCCCCCGACCAGCGATGTCCGACGACCGGACCACGAGCTCGTTCATGGGCGCCCATTGTGCTGGCTCCGAAGGGCGATGCGACCGCGAGCTGGCCACCACCCGGACGGTGGGCCACGGATCGGCAGCTCGACAGGCCCTCCCGTCACCCGCAACGTCCGATCCCTGCCAGAAGGCGGTGATCACAGCTGGACGTCGACGACCTCGCCGGTCTGGACCCGCCACAGGGCGGCGTAGAGCCCTCCTGCCGCGACGAGCTCGTCGTGGGTGCCCGCCTCGATGACCCGGCCGGCCTCCATCACGTGGATGCGGTGCGCGTGGCGGATGGTGGAGAGGCGGTGGGCGATCACGAGGGTCGTCCGGCCGGTCGACACCTTGACCAGGGACCGCTGGATGGCGGCCTCGGTCTCGTTGTCGATCGCCGAGGTCGCCTCGTCGAGCAGGAGGACGGCTGGATCGCGCAGCAGGGCCCGGGCGATGGTCAGCCGCTGGCGCTGGCCGCCCGAGAGCTTCTGGCCCCGCTCCCCCACGACGGCGGCGAGTCCGCCCGGGAGCGCCCGGATGAACCCGGCCGCCTCGGCCAGCTCGGCCGCCTCCCAGATCTCCTCGTCGGTGGCGTCCGGCCGCCCGTAGGCCAGGTTCTCCCGGACGGTGCCGTGGAACAGGAAGACGTCTTGCGACACGAACCCCGTGGCACCCCGCAACGAGGTGAACGTGAGCTCGTCGATCGGGTGGTCGTCGACCGTGATCGAACCGCTGGTCGGCTCGTACAGCCGCAACAGGAGCTTGATGACCGTCGACTTGCCGGCGCCCGTCGCGCCGACGATGGCATGGGTCTCCCCCGCCGGCACGTGGAGCGAGAAGCGGTCGAGCACCAGGGCGGACGGCGAGTCGTGCCGGTCCTCGTCGAGGTCGCCGTCGAGGTCGCTGTCGCTGTCGGGGCCGAGCTCGCGGTCGGGGCCCGCGTACGAGAACCGGACGCCGTCGAAGCGGATGTCGCCCCGAACCGGGGTCGGCAGCTCGGCGGTGCCCGGCACGATCGTGGGCTCGACCTCGAGCAGACCGAAGATGCGACGGCACGACGCCATGGCCCGCTGGTAGAGGTCGAGGATCGCCCCGAGCTGGGTGAGCGGCCACAGCAGGCGCTGGGTCATGAACACGAGCACGGAGAAGAGGCCGACCGCGAGGTCCCCTTCGATGACGGCCCGCCCGCCGACCACGAGCGTCATGGTGAACCCGACGAGGATGGCGATGCGGATCAGGGGGATGAACGCGCTCGACAGGCGGATCGCCTCGCCGTTGACGACCCGGTAGTCGTCGCTGTCGACGGCGACGCGTGCGACCTCGCGCTCTTCCCCGTTGAAGGCCTTGATGGTGGCCATCCCGCCGAGGCTGTTGGTGAGCGTGTCGGCGATGCGGCCCGTCGCGGCGCGCACCGCGTCGTAGTGCGGCTGCAGCCGCTTCTGGAAGAACAGGGAGCCGACGATGATGACGGGGATCGGGAGGAACGCGAGCACGGTCAGCTGCGGCGAGATGATGGCGAAGGTCGCGCCGATGAACACCACGTTGGCCGCGGTGACGATGATCTCGTCGGCGCCGACGTCGAGGAAGCGCTCGAGCTGGTTGACGTCGTCGTTCAGCACCGTCATGAGCCCGCCCGACGAGTGGTCCTCGAAGGCCGACATCTCCAACGACTGCACGTGGCCGAAGACCTCCATGCGGGTCTCGTGCTCGATGCTCTGGGCCAGGTTCCGCCAGGTGACGTGGGCAACGTACTGCGTGGCCGACTCGGCGAGCCACGCGACGACGGTGATGACGGCGAGGATGCTCAGCTGCTCGAACCGGTCCTCGACGCCGAAGAGCCGGCCGACGAACGACTCGCCCTCGTTGACGACGACGTCGACCGCGGCACCGATGAGCAGCTCGGGGGCGACGTCGCACGCCTTGTTGAGCACCGACATCACCGACGCGAACACGATCTTGCGACGGTGCGGACCGGCGTTGCGCCACAGGTCGCGCAGGGGCGGCGTCGTCGACAGCGGGATCGAGGACCGCGCCGAACGGGCCTCGGTACGCATCGGTTCGGGGGTCGTCGCTTCGTCGTCGCTCGGCATGGATCGCCACCGTAGAGGCGCAGCTTCGGCGGTCCGATCTGAGTTCCCGACACCGTGAGGCGCAGGTCGAGCCGTCAGCCCGCAGGTCGAGCCGTCAGCCCCGCAGGTCGAGCCGTCAGCCCCGCAGGTCGAGGTTGGCGCACTGCACGCAGACGCGCTCGGGCACCACGCCGATGTGCATGCCGAACGCGAACACCTTGCATCCGAGGCACAGCCCCAGGACCGCTTCGAGGGTGGCCGCGACGGCCAGCATGGCCAGCACCACACGACCGGCCGTGTCGTGGCCCGCCAGGAACAGCCCGGACGCGGTCACCGAGAACCCCACGCCCATCGCCTGGGCGAACCGCTTGGGTGGCCCGGCGACGACGCTGCCCCCGAGCCGTGGGGCCACCACCTTCGAGGCGAAGAGGGCGAGCGGGCTGTAGCGGGGACCGGCCGCCACCCGTGCGACGAACCCGTAGACCAGGACCACCACCAGCCAGCGAAGGTCGAACAGCACGATCGACCAGGCGATGAGCGCGACGCCCGCCGCCACGGTGCGGGCGGCGGTCTCGTTCACCGTCTCGGGGAAGCCGAACCACCGATGGCCCGGCGCGTGGGCCGGGGGCGCAGCCGTGGCGGGGCCCGCGGCGCTGGTGGAACGGGGGGACGAGGTTTCAGACACGGACCACCTCGGGTTCGAGCGGATCACCGGATCCGGAGCCGAGGGTGATCTCCCGGGGCCACGGAGCGACGACCGGAAGACCGGCGTCGCGCCAGGCTACGAACCCGCCGGCGAGATCGCACACCCCGGTGAGCCCGATCTGGCCCAGGCTGTCCACCGCGAGCGCCGACGCGTAGCCCTCCTGGCAGGCGATGACGATCGGCACGTGCGCCGACGTGACTCCGTCGACGGCGTGGTCCCCCGTCGGGTCGAGCCTCCACTCGAGGACGTTGCGCTCGATCACGATCGAGCCGACGAGCTCGCCGAACCGACGGCGCTGCGCGGCCGGCCGGATGTCGACGAGGAGACCACCCCTCGCCTCGATCTCGGCCGCCTCGACGGGGCCCACCGACGTGATGCGCTGGCGCACGGACGCGAGGTGGCGGTCGATCGCCGAGGTCATGTCGGATCTCGGTCGTCGGCCGCTGCGGTGGCGCTCGCGGGGAGAGCGGAACGGGCCACCTCTCGCGGTGCCGCGTCGTGGCGGAGCGTCGACCGGTCGACCTCGCTCGCTCCGTCGTAGTAGGTCATCGTGGTCAGTGGCGGGGCGTAGACGTGCACCGACGTCGCCGTGGTGCGCCCGGCGTTCACGACCCGGTGGGTGTGGCCGGCGCCGAACCGGGTGCCCTCGCCACGCGACCACCCGCGCTCGGCCACGGTGCCGCCCTCGAGCACCACGGTCTCGATGAGCTCGCCGGCGACGACGCAGAAGGCACCCGACGACGATCCGTGGTCGTGCAGGTCGATGCCGGTGCCTGGCGGCCAGTAGATCGTCCACACCTCGTACTCCGGTGTCGCCAGGGCGAGCTCCCAATGCCGCTCTCCCGGCGACGGGCTCTCCTCGCCCCGCAGGTCCCAGGGGACGGTGACCTCGGCGAGACCCGAGGCGATGGCCCACACCCATTCCTCTCCCGTCTCGGGTCCCGGATCTCCCGGCCCGCCAGACCGGGACAGTTCGATCCGTCCCGCCGACGGGTGGAGCGCCCGACTGGCTGCGTTCACCCAGGGGTTCGACACGGCCCCTCGGCCCTCGGCATCGGTGTCGTGAGCATCGAGGCGGAGGGCGTCGGGGATCGGGTTCTCTGATCGGCTCATGACTCCACTCTATTCATGTAATCCTGACCTGCAACATCGGATTTATTCGAGTTGGCGGTCCATCCCTTCGCGTGGGGCGATGGGGAGCGCCACGGGAGGCACCCCGAGTGCCACGTCGACGTGCGCATCCACGCGGGATCCGGGCCCGCTCGGCGCACCGGGCCCACCGACCACGCCGGCGTCGATGTCGTCGTCGAACGACCCGATGGCGGGGATCACGACCGCCGCGAGGCCTGCGCCCAGCACGACGACGGCGAGACCGATGAAGGCGGGCCGCAGCCCGAACCCCTCGATCAGGAACCCGACGAGGACGAAGCCAACCGGTCCGGCCGCGTACTCGGTCGACGAGACGATGCCCATGACGCGGCCTCGCAGTCGCTCAGGCGTACGGGTCTGCATGGCGTAGTTCAGCAAGGGCCCGACCGGCCCGTACACCAGCCCGAGCGCGAACCCGAGCACGACGAGCACCCCGTACGCCGGGAGGAACGACATCGCGAGCACGATCAGCCCTGCCGTGACGAGCGCTCCGCGGAACACGGTGCTGCGGCGCAACCTCGACCCGAGGAACCCATAGCCCAGCGCGCCGAGCACACCACCTGCGCTGATCGACACGAGCAGGAGGCCGAGTCTCCCCGGCTCGTCCTGGGCCTCGAAGAACACCGGCAGGATGACGCCCTCGGTCGGCATGTAGGCCGAGACCAGCACGGCCGACACCAGCGTCACCGCTCGGAGCAGCCGGTCGTTCCACACGAACGAGAAGCCCTCGCGCGTCGTGCGCCACAACCCGGTCGGCCGGTGGTGGTCCACGGGACGCCCCGCGCCATCGAGTCGGATGAAGGCGAGCAGCACGGCGGACAGCGCGAACCCCACGGCGGTGACCCACAACGTGGACACCGCGCCGATCACCGCGATGAGCACGCCGCCCACGCCGGGACCGACCAGGAACGCCACCCCCCAGTTGGCCTCGTGCACGCTGTTGGCCCGGTCGAGGCTCCACCCCGCCCGGGCGGCCGCGGCGGGCAGCATCGTCTCGCGGGCCGTGACCCCGGCGGGATCGAAGACGGCACCGATCACCGCCAGCACGATGATCAGCCCGAGGTCGAGGCCGAGGAGGTGGTCGGCGATCGGGATGGACGCCGCCGAGACGCACGACAGCACGTCCGAGCCGATCGCGGTGCGGCGCCGACCGACCATGTCGACGATGGTTCCCGAGAACAGGCTCGACGCCAGGAGGGGCACCGCCGTTGCCCCCGCCACGATGCCGGCCGCCGAGGCGTCACCGGTGCGCTCGAGCACGAGCCACGGCAGCACGACCAGCGCGACGCCGTTGCCGGTGGCCGACAGCAGGGTCGCCCCCTCGAGCAGGCCGAACGGACCCAGCGACCTCGACCTGTCGGTGCGCCGCTCGCCGTCGGCCGGCTCGGTCGCGGGCTCCTCGACCGCTGCTGGCTCGGGATCACCGGACACCGTCGCAGTCTCGCGGACCGCCGCCCCGCACCGCCGCGGGATTCGTCGATGTCCGCCCGGCAACGCGACCACCCGGCGCCGACCGCAGCGTCCGTGCCTCGGGGCCGCTCAGCGGCAGGCGACGTCGGGCGGTGCCTCCGGTACGATGCCGACCGCGTCGGCGACCACGGCGGGGTCCGCCGTCGTCGAGGTGGTCGACGTCGAGGACGAGTCGTCGGCGATGTCGGGGACGTCGAGCGCCCGTTCGCTCACCCCCGAGAAGTCCGCCCCGGTGACCAGCACGACCTCGCCGGGATCGAGCGACGGGTCGACCGTGAGGGTGGCGCCCGCCGAGAGGTGGGCGAGCACCTCGTTCGCGGCGAGCGCCGAGCCCGGGGCGTAGCGCACCACGCTGCGGGTCACGTTCGTCGACGCGTCGCCCGTACCGATGATCTCGAAGCCGACGGTGGCCAGGTCCTCGCTGGCCTCCCCGGCCTGGCCCGCCGTTCCGCTGCCGTTCTGGACGGCGAGGCTGATGCTGCCCGGATCGACCGCGACCTCGCCGGGTGGCACCCCGCGGAACACGTTCAGCACCGGTTGGGCCGCCGTGTCCTCCAGCCGCAGGACCGACGCGCCACCGGCGGTCGTGTACTGCTCGACGGGCAAGGTGTGCGAGACGACCTGGTCACCGGAGAACGACTTGAACTGCCGGGCGAGCGACACCACGTCGTCGAACTGGAGCCCGGAGTCGATCGTGACGTTGTCGGCCGTCGATCCGATGATGTCGTTGACCGCCTTGAGGTCGAAGCCCTTCGTGGCCGCGCCGGAACGGTCGATCATCTTGCGGATGAACTCCTGCTGGCGACTGATGCGTCCCAGGTCCGCCGTGGGGTCCTCGACCCAGGTGCCCTTGTCCTGATCGAAGTACTCGAGGTGGCGCGACCGACTGAAGGCCAGCGCCTGCTCGCCGTCGAGCGTGACGCAACCCGTGTTCTCCACGACCAGGCCCGAGCTGCCGTCTCGCAGCTCGCGATCGAAGTACATCGGCACGCCGCCCACCGCGTCGACCACGCCCTTGAAGCTGCGGAAGTCGACCTCGACGTAGTGGTTCACATCGATGTCGAAGTTCTGCTTGAGGGTGTCGACCAGGCGCTGGGGACCCCCTTCGAGGCCGTAGGCCGTGTTGATCCGCTCGCGGCCACCGGTTCCGGGGATCTCGATCCACAGATCCCGGGGGAACGAGACCATGTCGACCGTGTGCGCCGTCGGGTCGACCCGCACCAACATGATCGTGTCGCTGCGCTGGCCGGCGTGCTCGTCGGTCGTGGCGTCGAGGAAGGCGCTCGCGTCGGCGTCGTCCGCCTCGACGACCGAACGTGTGTCGGAGCCGACGACGAGGTAGTTCTGCGGACCTTCGACGGCCGGGGCGAGCGCAAGGTCCTCGCGCCCGATCTGGCTCCAGCGCCAGGCTCCGTAGCCCACGACCGCGGCGGTGGCGACGAGCGCGACCACCACGAGGGCACCCGATCCGATCAGGAGGCGCTGTCGCCACGTCCGCGTGCCCGTGCCCACCGGCGGCGGGCCGCCGGCGGAGCTCGACGCGGACGCCGGTGCCTGCGCTGCCGCCGACCTGGACGATCCCGGCCTGGACGATCCTGGCCTGGACGATCCCGGCCTTCGGGGCCGACGGGGGGCGAAGGTCCGCTCCTCGGTGGGGTCGACGGGCTCGGGGAACAGGGGGGGATGACCGTCAGACATGGCCGGTACAGGCTATCGACGCACCGTGCTCCAGCGGTCGCGGGCCCGTGACACCACCACCGATCGAGACCGAGCACCGCCGAGCGACCTGCCCCGAAGCCGACCGTTCGACCGGTGGGCGACGCAGGCGAAACCACGATCTTCGACCGCGAGGGCAGTCGAGGACCAACCGTCAGCTGCGGGCCGTCGCCTCGCGTGGCTCCTTCGGCAGGCCGAGCACGCGCTCGCCCACGATGTTGCGCTGGATCTGCGACGTCCCGCCCCAGATGGTCTCGGATCGTGAGAAGAAGAACGAGGACTGGAGCGCGGAGGACGGGTACTTCGGGTTGGTCTTGCGGGTGCCGTAGCCGGGAACGAGCTCGTCCACCTCGGGGTTGCCCGTGAGGATCTGGCCCTCCATGCCCAAGATGTCGAGCGCCAGCAGCATCTGCTCCTGGTGGAACTCGCTCCAGAACATCTTGTTGGTGGCGCTGAGCACGGCAACGCCCCGGTCCTTCTTGCCGTGGACCACGGCGCTGAGCGACCGGAGCCCTCCGATGCGCATGAGCTGGACCTTCGAGTAGCACTTCGCGATGCGCTGCCGGATCACCGGGTCGTCGATCGCCCCGTTGTCCTTGGCCAGAGCGACGATCGAGTCGAGCTCCTTCTCGAAGCGGCGGTACCCGGTGGTCGCCGAGGTGCCGCGCTCGAAGCCGAGCGTCGACATGGCGACGGTCCAGCCGTTGTTGACCCCGCCGAGGACGTTCTCCTTCGGGCAACGGGCATCGGTGAAGAACACCTCGCAGAACTCCGCCGAGCCGTCGACCTGCTCGATGGGCCGGACCTCGACGCCGTCCTGCTTCATGGGGCACAGCAGGTAGGAGATGCCCTTGTGCTTGGACACGTCTTTGTCGGTCCGGCAGAGGATGAAGATGTAGTCGGCCTCGAAGCCCTGGGTCGTCCAGATCTTCTGTCCGTTGATGACCCACTCGTCGCCGTCGAGCACCGCGGTGGTGGCCAGGGAGGCGAGGTCGGAACCGGCATCGGGCTCGGAGAACCCCTGGCACCAGGCCACCTGCCCCGAGCGGATCTTGGGGATGAACTCCTGCTTCTGCTCCTCGGTGCCCCACTGCAAGATGGTGGGGCCGACGAGGGTGTCGCCGAAGAAGTCAGCCCGCAGCGGGGCGCCGGCGCGGTGGAACTCCTCGGCCAGCACGACGTTCTCCATCGTGGACAGGCCCTTGCCGCCGTACTCGGTGGGCCAGCTCGCGCAGATCCAGCCGCCCTCGAACAAGGTGTTGGTCCACTCCTTCTGGAACTGCGCCTTGGCCTCGCCCTCGAGGACGAAGTCGTCGTCGAACCACCCGTCGGGCAGGTTCTCCTCCAGCCAGCTGCGGATCTCGACGCGAAAGGCCTCGGCCTCGGGCGGGTAGCTCAGGTCCATGGCGTCATTGTCATCTTTGACCGACGCTCGCACCAACTGATGCCCCGTCAGGTCACGGCCGGCAGGGGCCAGGGCGAGGGTCAGGGCGGGGGTCAGGGCGGGGGTCAGGGCGGGGGTCAGGGCGGAGGGTCAGGGCGGTGATCGACGTCGACATCGGTGAAGCTGGTGGGATCCTCGATGGGCTCGACGTGTATGACCGGTCGCAGCCCGGGAACGGCTCGCATCAGCTCGCGCTCGATGACATCAGCGAGGTCGTGGGAGCGTTGCACCGTCCAGTCCCCGGGCACGAGCAGGTGCATCGAGGCGAACGACCGCCGGCCCGCCCGTCGGGTGCGCAGCGCGTGGACCTGCACGTCAAACGACCGGTGGCGGTTGAGCACCGCCTCGATGCGCGCCCGGTCCGAGGTGGGCACCGGCGCGTCCATCAGTGCGGCGGTTGACTGGCGTAGCAGGCCGATGCCCGCCCACACGATGTTCGCCGCGACGAGCAGGGCCACGGCGGGGTCGAGGCGGTCCCACCCGGTGACGGCGACCAGCCCGACGCCGACGATGACGCCGACCGAGGTGACGACATCGGTCAGCAGGTGCCGGCTGTCGGCGGTGAGCGCGATCGAGCGCAGCCGCCGGCCGGCGCGCCCCAGCACCAGGGCCACGACGAGGTTCACCACTGAGGCGGCGGCGATGACGACCAGGCCCACGCCGAGGTCGTCGAGCACCGGCGGATGGATGAGCGCGCCGATGGCCTGCCAGCCGATCAGGCCCGCGGCGACGACGATCATCAGGCCTTCGAGCGCCGCCGAGAAGTACTCGGCCTTGGTGTGGCCGAACTCGTGGGACTCGTCGGCGGGGCGCGCCGCCACGACCAGCGCGATGAGCGCGGCGATCGCCGCCACCAGGTTGACCCCCGACTCGAGCGCGTCCGACAGCAGCGCCACCGAGCCGGTGAGCCACGCGGCGAGGCCCTTCATCGCCATGGTCGTGATCGCCGCGGCGATCGAGAGCCAGGCGTAGCGGGTCGCCGATCGGGCGACGCTCCTCCCCGATCGGGGCACGCCCCCGGGTGGGTTCCGATGCTCGCGTTCGTCGTCCATGTCAGGTCAGTCGCCCATGCCGACCCGTGTGTCGGGGCGCGAGCGCTTCTCTCGACGCTAGTGAGCCCCCGGGTCGCGGACCGCCCGACGTCGGTGGACCTCCGCCGGTGCGCTCGGTACCGGTCCCCGGGCGGGGCGCCGATAGTCTCGGCACCATGTCGACGACCGAGGCAGCACCACCGGCCGACGCACCGGATGCGGGTAACCAGCCGACCAAGCCCGCCAAGAAGGAGCGCTGGTCGTTCCAGTGGAAGGAGCTGTTCGACGAGGTCATCACCTCGGGGCTGTGCACCGGTTGCGCCGGATGCGTCATCTCCTGCCCGCACGACGTCATCGGCTACGACCACGAGGCCGGTGGCTACAAGCCGTTCCACCTCGAGGACGACGAGTACGGGCCGAGCAACTGCGTCCACGGCGAGAAGGGCTGCACCACCTGCACCCGGGCGTGCCCGCGCTTCAGGATGTGGGAGCCCGAGGCCAACGAGCACCTCTTCGCCCGCGAGCGCCACGACGAC
>CAZGEF010000074.1:0-16570 GCA_964525005.1 uncultured Rhabdothermincola sp. | reverse complement strand
CCACGGCTCATCCCGACCCAGGCCACCAAAGTCGATTGCTCAGCACAGTCCTAGGCCGCTGAGCGCCGGAAAACTCGCGTGGAATCTCGAAAATCTTTCGGACCTATCGGTCGGCAGGGCTGCCCGTTACCCTGAACGCATGGCCACCAAGCTGAAGCTCGATCCCGAGCTGCAACGAGTCGTCGAGCGTGCTCGCGCCGCGGCTCGCGAGCGGGGCGAACTTCTCGACGGGCCGTCGGGCATCGCCGGAGATGACCTCTCGCCTGAGGCGAAGGCAGCTCTGGCCGAATGGGTGTCGAGCGGCGACTACGACCGCATCGTCGCCGAGATCACCGCGAACGATCCCGACATCGCGACCCAGTAGGTCGCACTCCGCGCTATGGCCTCGGTCCTCGACGACCACCTCCTGCTCGACTTGCTGACCGGCTCAGCGGTCGGATGGCTCGCTGCCCAAGCCTCCAGCTCGGCGATCTACACGACGAGCACCTGGTACTACCGGGTAGCCAGCGCCGCCGATCACGGCAGTGGTTCCGGTGCGCTCTCTGGTCGTATCGCATCCCTGGCCGACGCCGAACAACGGCACGTTCGTGCCCACCTCGGGTCGCTGCCCGACCGCTACGGATTGATCGGCCCCAGAACACTCGTACCGATGATGGCGAGCCTTCGCACGCCCCGTAACCTCAACTTCCTCTCCGCCGAGGCGCTCGCCCTCGCTGTCCTCACCGAGTCGACCATCGCCGTACGGACGGACAGTCCGCCCTTGCGGGAGGCGTGCGAGGCGTTCGAATCCATGCGGTGCTTCATCGAGCAGTACAACGAGCGCGAGCCAGCCGAGCGCAAGGAGTCGATCGCGATGCTGCACGCTTGGACCCAGATCGAAGCCGATGGGATCACCTCGGACCCGGCGCAATGGTCGGACTGGGAGGCGTCGGTCGCCCGAGCCCTCGCTGACGGACAGTCCGACGACGCGCCGTAGGAACACCGCCCTGGCGTGCAACAAGCATCGGGCTTTCCCCGTCAACGGCGGTCACCACCCGTCAACGAAAACCGCCTCTGACCTGCACGTACGCCAGATCAGTCCTCGTCACAGAATCGCCAGCATCGATCTGAAAAGCGGTAGGTCACCGGATCGACGCCGGTCCCGACCACTCGAGAAACCCCTGCTGAGCAGGGGTTTCTTGCTTCTCGGCCGGATGGCGAGGCGCCGCAACGGCTCGGCCGTGCAACCTACGTGCAACATCGCGAACGGATTCGCCCGGCAGGCTGCCCCAGAGCGGACACGAATGTGTGGCCCAACGATGGGCATGCACGACACCGACCGGGAGCCGGGGCGGATGGGCACGGTTGCCCGCCTCGGGCACGCTGTGCCCGTGGGAGGTGAAGCCAGCGCGAGCGTCGTCAGCTCGACCTCATGAGCGATCGGCTCGTTCGATTCCGTGCGGGTGAGCTGGGGATCGCCCCCCTCGTCCGTTGCTCATGCACCGATCGTGACGGTAGACGACACGAACGCAACCGGCCGATCGGCTCCTTCGGCTGGTCGCCGAGGGCCCATCACGGTCTGTGAAGTAGGTTCGGCAGGTGCGGTGCAAGTGGTGGGTCTGGGCAGTGCTGGTCATCGGCTTGGCAGGTACGACCGTTGGCTGCGGCGACAAGACGAAGCCTTCGAGCGGCTCAGCTACATGGACCGAAGCGCCGCCTACGAGGAGTTCAAACGCCTCTTCGCCGACGATCCAGCGATGCTGAACGAAGCCTCTCCCACATCGCTGCCGGCTAGCTTCCGCGTCTGGTCCTCCAGTGGTCAGGCACCCATCGAACTCCGGACCCTGCCGGGTGTTCGAGAGATCACCACCTGCTGACAAAGGTTGACAGGACCGCTCAGTTGTCCCCAAGGAAGTCGGTCTTGCCGACGTTGAGGTCGACGCCGCCGTCTATCCCGGGAACGTCGGCTCGATCGTGAACCTGCCATACCGCCCAGTCGGGATTCGACGGCCGGAAGATGATGCTCCGGAACCACACCGGCCGGCCGAGCGTGCGACGAACCGGATAGACACCCTCGAAGTCGTCGCCGACATAGAGGAGCACTGGCTTCCCCGTCGCCGCTTCGACCTGATCGAGGAACACGCCGAGCTCGCGGTCGACCCATTCGGAATCCGGTCGGTCCGCGCAGTTCCCCGCGAGCTCCAGATCGACCGACATGGGGAGGTCGGCGGGGGCAGTCGGCACGGTCCGCAGGAAGTTGGTGGCCTGCTCCGCGCCCGGCCGACACAGCGTGAAGAAGTGGTAGGCACCCCGCTGCAGCCCGGCCGCTTCAGCACCTGCCCAGTTCTCGTCGAACCACTCGTCGACGTAGTCGCCGCCCTCGGACGCCTTGATGTAGGCGAAGTCGACGTCAGCCTCACGCACCTTCGACCAGTCGATCTCGCCCTGGTGGTTCGAGATGTCGATCCCGTACACCTCGTCGACGTGTACCGCAGGTCGGTAGTGCGGAAGCCACAAGGTGTAGACCCCGAGCGCGAAGAGCACGAAGATGGCGACGACGCCAAGGGGCAGCACCGCCCACTTCCAGCGCCTGCGACGCCCGCCTTGAACCACGGGCCGAGTCTCGCATGGCCGGGCCGCCAGCAGTCAGCGGCTTGGCCGGGTGGTCCGGACGGTCGGCGTGCAACATCCGTGCTACAAGCATCGGACCTTCCCGGTCGATAGCGGTTACCCCCGGTCACCGAAAACGGCCCTTGACCTGCGGGTTCTACGAGTTCGGCATCAGCGGTCGGATCGAGTTGCGAACCCTGGCTGACCAGCTCTGACGGGAGTCGTACGACGCGGTCGGCGACAGATCAGGTGGCCACCACGGCCCCGCCGAGGATCGGCTGGCGACAGCTGACCTCCTACGGGGACCATTGGTCGGCGGTGGCCACGGTTCTCCTGGCCGACCGCAGGACCGCCTCGTCGACCATGCGGCCGTTCTCGTCGAGCCACGCGCCGGCACCTTCGTCGCCGCGGGCGAGCAGCGCCCGGGCCTGATCCACCTGCTCGGGCGTGGGCGTGAACGCGGCGTTGATGACCGGGATCTGGTCGGGGTGGATGGCCTGGCGGCCCCCGAAGCCGCGTCGACGGAGCTCGACGGTCGAGGTGCGTAGACCGTCGAGGTCGCGGACCGCCACCCACACCGGCCCCACGGGAGGAGCGAGTCCCGCCGCGCTCGACGCGACGACGGCCGACAGGCGAACGGGCCACAGCTCGTCACCACCGGTCGTCACCTCGATGCCGAGGTCGGCGGCGAGGTCGACCTCGCCCATCGCGAGACCCAGGAGATCGGGGTGTGCTCCCGCGAGGCCAGGGAGCTCGAGCACCGTCGCGGCTGATTCGACGAGCGCGACGAACGGATGAGCGGCGAGGTGCGGGCCCACGATGTCGATCACCGTGGCCGACGCCTTGGGGACCACGATGCCGGTGAGCCCTGGCCGGCCGGTCACCGCGTCGAGATCGGCGAGACCTCGATCGCCCACGTTGATCCGCACCCATCGCTCGCACGGCGCGAACGGGTTCGCCACGGCTTCGGCGACGGCCGCTCGTGCGTCGTCCTTGGCGGGGACCGCCACCGCGTCCTCGAGGTCGAAGATGACGGCGTCAGCACCCGACGCCAACGCCTTGGCGAACCGTTCGGGGCGATCGCCGGGGACGTAGAGCCACGAGCGCGGCCCGACCACCACCTCTGCATCCGTCACGATGACTCTCCGAGGATGCCGGACGCTTCCATGGAGGTGGCCCCGTCGTTGCGCACCACCCGCACGGAGACCTCGTCTCCGTCGGTGGACCCGACGATGGCCAGTTGTTTGCCGACGAACAAGGGGGTCGTCGCCCGATAGCGAAACGAGGTGAGCCGACGTCCGGTGTGGTGCTCGATCGACCCGATGACCCGGGTGGCGGTGAGCGGACCGTGCACCACGAGCGCGGGGTAGCCCTCCTCGTCACGGGCATAGGCGTCGTCGTAGTGGATGCGGTGGCTGTTGAACGTCACCGCCGAGAACCGGAAGAGCTCGACCGGGGTGGGGCACCGTCGATCGACCCAGGATTCGGCTCCGTCCAAGGCATCAGGGAGGTCCACGTCGTCGGGCATCGGCACGGGCACACCCTGGGTTCGGTACACCAGCGACTGGGTCTCCACCATCTGGACCTCACCCCGCTGGTGGTAGGTGTGCTCGACGGTCACGATGAGCAGCGGGCCGGTCTTCCCATCGGACGACTTCTCGTTCGTCACCCGCGAGCGCCGCTCGGCGGGCTCGCCGACCACGAGCCGGCCCGGCGCGTCGAACGATCCACCCGCCCACATGCGTCGGGGGTAGGTCTCACGCAGGTGCTCGGGGGTGGGCGGGTGCCCGTCGAAGCCGAGCTCGGACGTCGACGCCCTCGGCGTGAAGTGCGACCAGTGCCAGGGGAGGAGCAACGTCGCGCCGTCCTCGTAGGTCCCGTCGTCGTCGAGGGCGGCGGCGACGATCCCGGTCTGCTGCGCGCTCACCGGCGAGGTGCTGACCTCGGGGAAGCCCACATCGCTGATCGTGACCTCGCCCATCAGCTCACCTCCTCCGGGCCGGCGACCAGACCGGCGTCGTGCATCTTGCCGATCTCCGCGCCGCTGAGCCCGAGCACGTCGGCGAGCACCGCGTCGGTGTGCTGGCCGAGGAGCGGTGCAGGCGCTGTCGGGGGGCGCTCGAGTGCCGAGAAGGTGAGGGGTGAACCGGCGACCCGCACCGTCCCGAGGCCCGGTTGGTCGATGTCGCTGAACATCGGGTTGTCCGGTGAGGTCCTCCAGTCGTCGTCGAGGAGCTGCCGGAAGGTCTGATAGGTCCCCCAGCAGACGCCGAACTCGTCGAAGCGCTCGGCGACCTCGGCGGTGGTGCGCGAGTTGATCCACGGAGCGATCAGCGCGGCGAGCCCGTCGCGGGCGCGGAACCTGTCGCCCTCGTCCTTGAGGTTCACCCCGAACGCCTTCTCGATCACCTCGAGGTGCTCGCCGATCCCGGTGGCGTCGACGAGCGATCGCCACTGACGGAGGCTGATGGCGACGACCATCACCCGCCCGCCGTCCGCGGTGGCGAAGTCGCGGCCGAACGCGCCGTACATGTCGTTGCCGATGGGAGGCCGGTCCTCGCTGAGGAGCTGCGCCTGGGCGAGGTAGCCGAGGTTGGACACCATGGCGAAGGCGACATCGGCGAGCGAGATCGTCACGAGGTCACCCGCGCCGGTGCGGGTCCGGCGACGCTCGGCGGCCAGCACGGCCAGCGCGGCATGGACCCCGGTGGACATGTCCCAGGCAGGGAGGACGTGGTTGGTCGGGAGCACCCCGCCGGCGGGACCGGTGGCGAAGGCGAAGCCCGACGCCGGGTTGACGGTGTAGTCCACGGCGGTGGTCCCGTCCGGATTGCCGAGGATGTTGACGTAGATCAGGTCCTCGCGTCGAGATCGAAGTCGTTCATCGGACAACCAGCCAGCTTCGGGGAAGTTCGAGAGGAACACCCCGTTGTCCGGGCCGGGCGCCGTGATGAGCTCGGCGACGAGCTCCTGGCCCTCCGGGCTGCGCACGTCGACGGCGATGGAGCGCTTGCCCTTGTTCATGCTCGCCCAGAACAGGCTGGTGCCATCGGGCGTGCAGGGCCAGCGGTGGTAGTCGATGCCACCGCCGATGGCATCGAAGCGGACGACGTCGGCGCCCAGCTGGGCGAGCGTCATCCCCCCGAGCGGAGCGGCGACGAAGGCCGACCCCTCGACCACTCGGAGACCCGCCAGGGGCGCATCGCCCACCGACGCGCCGGACGCGGTCGACGCCACGGCATCCGTCACATCCGTCATGGGCACGACCTCCTCGACCTAGCGATGGATCCCGCGGCATCGGCGACGCGCCACGGGGCGACCTCGTGATCCTACGGCCTTCCCACCCGCGTGCTGAACGCGGACTCAACCGAGAGACATCCCCGTTCACCATCGCCGCCCGCCACCCGGTGCTCCGGTCGCCGCTCCGGCAGCACACCCCGGCGGACCACTCCGACGCCGCGGCGGTACGGTTCCACGGGTGGGGCCTGAACCACCGGGGAACGACCCGTTCGACGCTTGGAGGCTGGACGACGACTTCGTCGATGGCGCGGCCTACCGGGAGGGCACCGCAGAGGAGCGCTACGAGCAGACCCGACGCGACGCGCAACGGCGCCGCGAGGCGCAACGACACGCTCAGCAGTGGCAACGCAAGCAGCACCGCCCCCGGGCGAAGGACTCCTGGGCCCAAACCGACAGCAGCTCGTACCTCGCCGACGGCATCGTGCCGAGCGAGGCCCGCCGACGTCCGTGGCGTGGCATCTTCGCGGTCACCGTGATCGCCGCCCTGCTCACGTGGAACGCCTTCGGGCGGTCCGACGGCGACGCGACCGGAGGACTGCTCGGGCCTTCCGCCGACGCGTTCAGGTTCGAAGGTGTCGTCACCGACTTCCCGACACCGAGCAGCGAGGCGCAGGATGCACCGATCGGCACGCCCGCTCCGGCGCCGACCGCGACCGGCACCTACCGGTTCATCTCGACCCAGTCGGGCAGCAACCGACCTGTCGCCTACGACCCCTGCCGGCCGATCCACGTCGTGGTCAACGACCGCACGATGCCCGTGGGCGGAGACGTCATCCTGCAGCAGGCCCTCGACGACATCCGTGACGCGACCGGCCTGCACTTCGTCATCGACGGCACGACCGACGAGGAGCCGTTCGACCATCGCCCCCCCGTCGACGAGGCGCGCTACGGCGACCGCTGGGCGCCGGTGCTCGTCGCGTGGAGCGATCCCGTCGTCTCGCCCCGCCTCGCCGGCGAGACCGCGGGCGTCGGCGGAAGCCAGGAGATCCTGAAGGGGTCCGGCGACTCGGTCCTCGTCACCGGGTCGGTCGCGCTCGACGGACCGGAGTTCTCCGAGCTCATGCGGTGGGGAAACGGCCAGGCCATCGCGCTCGCCATCATCCGCCACGAGCTCGGCCACCTCGTGGGCCTCGACCACGTCGACGACCCGGACGAGCTGATGTACCCCCAGGCCAGTGAGAAGAACACCTCGTTCGGCCCTGGCGACCTCACCGGTCTCAACGCGCTGGGCCGGGGTGCCTGCCGCGGCGACCTGTGAGCACCACCGAACATCGGGGCCCGGCGGCCGTCCGATCGAACCAGCCCGGTGCGACCGTGCGGGGCTACCCCCGCGCGGGTTGGAGCACGTCGACCTCGAGCTGGTCCAGCTGGCTGCGCAGCGTGTCGACGTCGAAGGCGAGGCACAGCACGACCAAACGGTCGACGCCAGCCTCCGCGTAGGCCCGCACGTCGTCGGGCGAGATCGGCTTGAAGTAGGGGGACACGGTCAGCGCGACGTCATCGCGACTCCGACCCTCCTCGGCGAGGAAGCCGTCGAGTCGACCCAACGGCGCAGCGAGGTCACCGGGGAGCCGATCGAAGGTGAACCAGCCCTGACCGTGCCGCGCCACGCGGCGCAGGGCGGCATCGCTCTCGCCACCGACATGGATCGGGGGGTGGGGCGTCTGCACCGGTTTGGGGTACATGCGCGACGGCGGCAGGTCGTAGAGATCGCCGTGGAACTCCGAGACGTCCTTCGTCCACAGCGACCTCATCACCTGCAGGTGCTCGTCGGTGCGCTTGCCCCGCTGGGCGAACGGCACGTTGAGTGCGTCGAACTCCTCTTCCAACCATCCGATGCCGATGCCGAGCTCGACGCGACCACCGGACAGCGCGTCGAGGTCGGCGACCTGCTTGGCGGTGTAGACGGGGTTGCGTTGCGGGACCAGGCAGACGGAGGTGCCGAGGCGCAGGCGATCGGTGACGGCCGCGATGTAGGTGAGCCCGGTGAGCGGCTCGATCATGCCGATCTCGGCGCCTCCCGGCATCTGGCCGTCGTCGGCATACGGGTACGACGATTCGTAGTCGTCGAACAGCACGACGTGCTCGGGGAACCACACCGACTCGAAGCCACGACCCTCGGCCTCGCGGCCCAGGGCGCGCATGACCTCGGGCGTCGCGTTGCCGTTGCCGATCGGGACGAACAGCCCGATGTCCATGTGATGTCTCCCCTGGCCCTCGACGTGGTTCGCCGTCTCGCGTCCGACGATCAGCGGCACACCGTACCGCCCGGGACCTGTGGTTGATCAGGCTGCGGTTCTTCAGGCTGCGGTTGATCAGGCTGCGGTTCTTCAGGCGAGGCCGAGGACCGCCGGAAGATCGGCGTGATCGTCGAGCACGAAGTGACCTTCGGGCAGGTCGGGTGCGGCGGGATCGTCCTTGCGCCCGCGATAGCGGATCGCCGTCATCTCCATGCCCCGCGCGCCGGCGATGTCGGTGCGACGCAGGTCGCCGATGTGGGCGACCCGACGAGGGTCGGCACCGCCGAGCCCCGCAAGCGCGTGCTCGAAGATGCGTCGATCAGGCTTGTACGACCCGACCTCGTCGGAGAAGGACCAGTGGTCGAACAGGTCGATGATGCCGTGGCGCTCGAGGTGGCCGCGGAGCACCGACGACGGGGCCATGCCCACATCGCAGACGATGCCGATGCGGAGTCCGGCATCGCGCAGCTGGCGGAGGACCGGGGCGACGTTGGGGGTCAGGTCGACGTCGGAGGGCGACCGGGTGCCGGCGAAGGCCTCGGTGAGCTCGACCATCAGATCGTCGGCGACCACGATGCCCAGCTCGTTGGCCAGCAGCGCCGACGCGTCGTTCGCATCGAAGATCTGGTTGCCCTGCCACCGCTGGTTGTAGGTGTCGAACACGACGCGCGTGGCGGCCTGGATCTGCACTGGGTCGGCTTCGTGTCCGGCAGCCACCAGGAACCGCACCACCCGCGCCGTGCGCGAGTCGATGGTCACGGCCGCATCGGGCGCGCAGACGAGGGTGTCCCAGAAGTCGAAGGTGACGGCTTGCAGGGACCCGGGCGGGTACGGACGGGGGCCGTTGCTCACGTCTCGTCCGATCGTCGCGCCGCTGCGGTCGGACAGGGCGCGACCTTCTGGGCCGGTACGCCATCCGGCGCACCTCCTATCTCCATCAAGAACCGCGGATGACGCCGTCGCGCACGGCCGCCTTGGCCGCGGCATCGGCCACGAGGTGGCCCACCCGCTTGTCGAACACCGACGGGATGATGAAGTCGGGTGCCAGGTCGTCGCCGACCGCCGACGCGATCGCTTCGGCCGCGGCGAGCTTCATGTTCTCGGTGATGGCCGTGGCACCGGCGTCGAGCGCGCCCCGGAAGATGCCCGGGAAGCACAGGACGTTGTTGATCTGGTTCGGGAAGTCGCTGCGTCCCGTGGCCACGACGGCGGCGACCTCGCGGGCCGCCTCGGGGCGGATCTCCGGATCGGGGTTGGCCAGCGCGAACACGATCGGGTCGCGACCCATCGGACGCAACTGGTCGGCGGTGAGGAGGTTCGGGCCGCTCACCCCGATGAACACGTCGGCCCCGGCCATGAGATCGGGCAGGGCACCGCTGACGCGGTCCGGGTTGGTGTTCTCTGCGAACCACTGCTTGGCCGCGTTGAGGTTGTCGCGTCCCTCCCAGATGGCACCCTGGCGATCGGAGCCGATGACGTGCGGGACACCGGCCTCCATGAGGATCTTGGCGCACGCCACGCCCGCGGCCCCGACCCCGGCGATGACCACGCGGAGGTCGACCATCTTCTTCTCGACGATCTTCAGCGCGTTCTCCAACGCGGCGAGCACGACGACCGCGGTGCCGTGCTGGTCGTCGTGGAAGACCGGGATGTCGAGCAGCTCCTTGAGCCGCTCCTCGACCTCGAAGCAGGCGGGGGCGGCGATGTCCTCGAGGTTGATGCCCCCGAAGGTGGGGGCGATGCGCACGACGGCCTCGACGATCTCGTCGGCCGTCGCGGCATCGAGGCAGATCGGGAACCCGTCGACGCCGGCGAACTCCTTGAACAGCAGCGCCTTGCCCTCCATGACCGGCATGGCGGCCTCGGGGCCGATGTCGCCCAGGCCCAGCACCGCGGTGCCGTCGGAGACGATGGCCACGGTGTTCTTCTTGATGGTGAGCTCGTGGGCTCGCGCCGGGTCGGCCGCGATGGCGTTGCACACGCGGGCCACACCGGGCGTGTAGGCCATGGAGAGGTCGTCGCGATCGCCCACCGGCATCGTGGCCAGGACCTCGATCTTGCCGCCGTCGTGCATGGCGAAGGTACGGTCCTCGGCGGTGAGGACCACGCAGCCCGGCAGGTTGCGCACCGCCTCGATGACCCGCTGCTGATGGTCCTCGCTCGTGCAGTTGACGACGACGTCCTCGTCGAGGTTCGCGTCGGTTGCCTCGAAGGCGTTGAGCGACCAGATGTTCCCGCCGGCGTCGCCGATCGCGCTGGCGAGGCGCCCCAGGGTGCCGGGCTCGTTGACGAGCCGGACCCGGAGGCGGAGGGAGTAGGCGGCGGTAGGCGTATCAGACACGGCCAGCCACGCTATCGGAGCGCCGCTCGCGTTCCCCAACCTGATGCACCGTCAGGCCGATGCACCGTCAGGCAACCTCGTAGTCGAAGCCGAGCTCGGGTGCCGTGACCAGCGCCCGGAACGCGATGCCATCCGCGAGCGCCTGCTTCGTCAGCGGACCTGGACGACCGGTTCGCCCTGACCGGTGACGACGTGTCCGAGCTGGACGGCGCGGTGGCCTCGCGAACGGAGCAGGTCGAGGCTCTTGTACACATCGACCTCGGGGACCACGACGATCATGCCGATCCCGAGGTTGAACACCTTCGCCATCTCGGCGTCGTCGATCTCGCCGAGCGCCTGGATCTCGCCGAAGATCCGCGGCACCTCCCACGACGACCGCTCGACGACGGCCGAGGTGCCCTTGGGGAGCACGCGGTCGAGGTTGCCGGGGATGCCCCCGCCGGTGATGTGCGCCACGGCGCGGACGTCGACCTCGTCCTGGAGGGCCAGCACGGCGGGGGCGAAGATGACCGACGGCTTGAGCAGCTCCTCTCCGAGCGAGTGACGGGCACCTTCGTAGGCGGGGCCGTCGAGGGGGCGACCGGCGTTGTCGAGCAGGACCCGCCGAGCGAGCGAGTAGCCGTTCGAGCGCAGGTTGGTGGACGGAAGACCGATGAGCGCATCGCCGGGGGCCACCCGCTCGCCGGTGATCAGACGGGACCGGTCGGCGACACCGACGGCGAAGCCGACGAGGTCGAACTCGCCGGGCTCCATGGCACCCGGGTGCTCGGCCATCTCGCCGCCGACCAGCGCGCAACCGGCCTGGCGGCAGCCTTCGGCCACCCCCTCGACGAGCTGCTCGATGTGGTCCGGGTCGAGGCGACCGACCGCTATGTAGTCGAGGAAGAAGAGCGGCTCGGCGCCCTGGCACACCAGGTCGTCGACGCACATCGCGACGAGGTCGACCCCGATGGTGTCGAACGTGCCGACGCTCTGGGCGATCAACGCCTTGGTGCCGACGCCGTCGGTCGACGACACCAGCACCGGCTCGGCATAGCGAGCGGTGTCGAAGCGGAACAGCCCGCCGAAGCCACCGATGTCGCCGATGACCTCGGGACGGAAAGTCGACCGGACCTTCGACTTGATGCGATCGACAGCTTCCTCGCCGGCGCCGATGCTGACGCCGGCCGATTCGTAGGTTTCACCCATGGGGTACCAGCTGGTCCTATGCGTCGTTGCGCTCGGCCTGCCGAGCGGGGGGATCGGCCTCGCCGGCGTAGAGCAGCTCGAGGGTGGAAGAGGTGGGGTCGGCGACGACGTCGGCTTCGAGCGCGCCCTTGCGCAGCGTGATCGGCACGTCGACCGGGTACCGACCTGTGAGGCAGGCCGTGCAGAACCCGGCACCCGCGGTGTCGGTAGCTCGGATCAGGCGGGGCAGGTCGATGTAGGCGAGGGTGTCCACGTTGAGGTACTCGCGGATCTCCTCGATGCTCATGTTGGCGGCGATGAGCTCGCCCCGCGTGCCGGTGTCCATGCCGTAGTAGCAGGGCCACTTGTACGGCGGTGACGAGATGCGCATGTGCACCTCGGCAGCACCGACCTCGCGCAACATGCCGACGAGCGCGCGGGTCGTGGTGCCCCGCACGACCGAGTCGTCGACGACGACAAGTCGTTTGCCGGCGATGTTGTCGCGCAGGGGGTTGAGCTTCATGCGCACCCCGAGTGCCCGGGTGGCCTGGTTCGGAGCGATGAAGGTGCGGCCGATGTAGCGGTTCTTCACCAGGCCGGTTCCGTAGGGGATGCCGCTCTCGCGGGCGAACCCCTCGGCGGCGGGGATGCCCGACTCGGGGACGCCCATGACCATGTCCGCCTCGACGGGCGCCTGCTGGGCGAGCTCCTCGCCCATGCGCACGCGGGCCGCGTGGACGCCCTTGCCGTAGAGCCGGCCGTCGGGCCGGGAGAAGTAGACGAACTCGAAGAGGCAGAGGTGCGGGTCGACCTCCTCGTCCATGAAGGGCCGCTCGGAGCGCCAGCCGGTGGCGTCGATGACGATCATCTCGCCGGGCGAGACATCGCGCACGACGTGGGCGCCGCACACGTCGAGCGCCGGTGACTCCGACGCGAGCACCCAGCCGTTGTCGAGCTTGCCCACGACCAGCGGCCAGAAGCCGTGGGGGTCGCGCACCCCGATGACGTGGCCCTCGTCCATGAGCACGAACGAGAAGGCGCCCTTGAGCCGGGGCAGGACCTTGAGCAGCGCCCGCTCGAGCGCCCGGCCGTCGCTGGACTCGATGGGGTCCTTGGCCAGCTCCTGGGCGATGAGCTCGGCGACGAGATCGCTGTCGCTGGTGACGGTGCCGGGCAACATCCCGGCCTCCTCGGCGAGCTCCTCGGTGTTGACGAGGTTGCCGTTGTGGGCGAGCGCGAACGAGTGGGCGCCCACGTCGCGGTAGAAGGGCTGCGCGTTGCGCCACGTGCTCGATCCCGTGGTGCTGTAACGGGTGTGGCCGATGGCGAGGTGGCCGGTCAGCGCAACGAGGTTGCGGTCGTCGAAGACGTTGGACACGAGGCCCATGTCCTTGACGATGGTGATGGTCGCGCCGTCGCTGACCGCCATGCCCGCCGACTCCTGGCCGCGGTGCTGGAGCGCGTAGAGCCCGAGGTAGGTGAGGTGCGCCACCGCGTGCGACGGCGAGTACACCGCGAACACGCCGCACTCGTGGCCGGGGGTCTCCTCGGTGGCGTCGAAGCGGTGCTCGACGAGCACCTCGCCCGGAGGGGACGACGGGGAGGACGATCCGGGAACGGACGACGGTCCCGAAGCGGGCGAGGGCGGCGAGTCGCTCACGCCGGCAGTCTACGGGCAGGTGCGCCCCAGGGCGCAGGTGGAGCGAGGGTCACGGCCGCCGTCAGCCCTGTACGGTGCCGGCGCCGAGCGCCTCGGGGAGCCGGTCGCGCCAGGTCGTGGCGGCGTCGGTGAGCGAGACGTCGAGCAGGCCCTTGACCGAGAGCCGGTCGCCCGTGGCGACACCGATGCGGGCGAACGGCACGCCGGCCTGCTCGCACACCGCCTCGACGGTCGTGAGCAGGTCGGGTTCGACGCACACGACGGCGCGGGAGGGCGACTCGCTGAACAGCTCGGCGTCACCGGCGATCCGAGCGGCCTGGAAGCCGATGCCGGACCGGACGGCCATCTCGGCCAGCGCCAGGCCGAGGCCGCCCTGGCCCACGTCGTGGACCCCGGCCACGAGTCCCCCGGTGACGAGGTCCCGCACCACACCGGCGACGGCCGCGTGGTGGGCGTAGTCGAGACCCGGGAGCTTGCCGCCCCCGATGCCGCGCCGCTGGGCCACGAGCGAACCCGACAGCTCGGGCTGGGTGACCCCGATGAGCACGAGTCGGCCACCGTCGACCAACGTGGTGGCCGGCGGACGACGGACCAGGTCGTCGATGAGCCCGAGCATGCCGACCACGGGCGTGGGGTCGATGTCGGCGCCCTTCGACTCGTTGTAGAAGCTGACGTTGCCGCCGACGACGGGCACGCCGAAGGCGAGGCAGGCCTCGGTCATGCCGTCGACCGCTTCGGAGAACTGCCACATGACCTCGCCGTGCTCGGGGTTGCCGAAGTTGAGGCAGTTCACCACCGCGAGGGGCCGCGCCCCGACGGTGGCGAGGTTGAGGAGCGACTCGGCGATGGTGAGCGCCGTGCCCTGACGGGGATCGACCGCGCACCACCGGTGGTTGCCATCGGTGGTCAGCGCCAGGCCTCGGCCGGTGTCCTCACCCGTGGTGGGGTGCTTGAGCCGCAGCACCGCGGCGTTGCCCTCCGGGCCCACGACGGTGTTGAGGAACAGCTGGTGGTCGTACTGCGACGAGACCCAACTGGTGTCGCCGAGCAGCCCGAGCAAGGTCTTGGCGGCGTCCGGTGCCGTGGCACCGCCGGCCGCGCCGGTTACCGGGCGGGAGCGCGTGGCCTCGTCGAAGTCGGCCGGCTTCTCGAGGGGCCGGTGGTAGAGGGGGGCGTCCTCGTGCAGCGACGCGGCCGGGATGTCGGCGAGGACCTCACCGTCCCAGCCGTCGAGCATGCGGAGGCGGCCACCGTCGGCGTCGCCGTTCGCCGGACCGGACGTGACCTTGCCGATGACGTCGGCGCGCACCTCCCACCGGGCGCAGATGTCGAGCACCTCGTCGAGGTTGGCGGGTGTGACGATGGCGAGCATGCGCTCCTGCGACTCGCTGGTGAGGATCTCGTAGGGCTCCATGCCCGGCTCGCGGGTGGGGATCTCGGCGACGTTCACGTCCATGCCCACACCACCGCGCGACGCGGTCTCGCTGGTGGCGCACGTGAGCCCGGCACCTCCGAGGTCCTGGATGCCGACGACGAGGCCCGCGTCGAGCAGGGCGAGGCACGCCTCGATGAGGCGCTTCTCCTCGAACGGGTCGCCGACCTGGACGCTGGGGCGCTTGGCCGCGTCGGCCTCGGCATCGCTGAACCCGGCCGATGCGAGCACCGACACGCCACCGATGCCGTCACGTCCGGTGGCCGAGCCGAGGAGCACGGCGAGGTTGCCGATGCCCGACGCCTGACCGAGCACGAGACGATCGGTGGGCAAGAGCCCGAGGCACAGCACGTTGACCAGCGGGTTGCCCATGTAGGTCTCGTCGAAGACCGTCTCGCCGCCGACGGTGGGCACGCCGACCGAGTTGCCGTAGCCCGAGATGCCGCTGACGACGCCCTCGGCGATCCACCGGCTGCGGGCGTCGTCGAGCGGACCGAAGCGCAGCGGGTCCATCAGCGCGATGGGACGTGCACCCATGGTGAAGATGTCGCGGAGGATGCCGCCGGCACCGGTGGCTGCGCCCTGGTAGGGCTCGATGGCCGAGGGGTGGTTGTGGCTCTCGATGCGGATGGCCGCCGCGATGCCGTCGCCGACGTCGAGCACACCGGCGTTCTCACCGGGGCCGACGAGCACGGCCTCGCCCTCGGTGGGCAGGCGCTTGAGGTGCACGCGCGACGACTTGTACGAGCAGTGCTCGGACCACATCACCGAGTACATCGCCAACTCGAAGTGGTTGGGGGCCCGGCCGAGGATGCGCTCGATGTCGGCGTACTCCTCGTCGGTCAGTCCCAGTGCGCGGTGGATGGCCTCCTGCTCCGACATGGCCCGCACGCTATCGGGTCCTGAACCCACCCACGGCGGGTCGAGAAGCCGACGATCGTCGCCAATCGCGATGGAGGCTCCTCGGCGATCTGGATGCTCGTAGATCCGGCTGGTCGGCAATCTGCAAGATCGTCTGGTACCAGACCGGACGCGAACCAGACGTCATAGATCAGTATGTGCATTCACCGTCCGAACACGGCATACTCGCGTTTCCGCTACATGCTCTCCGTTCTGGGGAAAGGAACGTTGGCAATGCCAAAGACACCCAAGTCGCCATCCGATGCTGTTCGCACGTACATCGAATACCTACGTGACCCGTCGCAATTCAGCAACGACGACTCCGAAGCCGTCGCGATCCGCAACAAGATCGCCCAGCTCCTCGACAAGAAGGACACGCTCGACCCCCTCGCGTACCTCGACCAGCGCGTCGCGCTCGACCAGGAGCTCCAGGATGCGAGCAAGGTCGACGACCCCGGGGTGCTCCTCAAGGCCGACTTCGTCGCCAACGTGCGCGAGTACCTGCGCGAGTCGGGTGCCACGCCCGAGATGCTGCGCGAGCTCGGCGGCCGCAAGATCATCCCCGCGCTGCGCGAAGCCGGCCTGACCGGCGGTGGCCGACGAGGTTCGTCGGGCCGCCGAGGCGGAGGCGGAGGCGGCGGCGCGCGCTCCCCCCGGCTCTCCGATGCCGAGAAGCAGGCGGGCGTGCCATCGAAGGGCACCTTCACCCTCGCCACCTACGCCGACGCGATCGACCGCAACCGAGGTACCGCGGTCAACTACATCAGAGACCTGGTCGACAGCGGCTACATCGTCGAGGCCGGCGTCGACGAGTCGTCGAGCTCGCCCCGCAAGCCCAAGCTCTACAAGAAGGCATGACCAAGGCGTCTCTGGGCGCAAGACATCTCTAGCCCCAATACCGTTCAGTTTAGGTACCGATGATGGTGGCGACGGGTGGCCCG
>CAZGEF010000073.1:0-16668 GCA_964525005.1 uncultured Rhabdothermincola sp. | reverse complement strand
TCGACGTCGTGATCTCGAGCCCGGCGGGCAGACCCTCGACGATGACGACGAGGGCGCGGCCGTGGGACTCTCCGGCGGTCAAGAAGCGCAGCACCCGCTCAATCTACCGGCGGGCGCCCACGCGGCTGGAACCCATCGCTCCGTCGACGGCCTCACGCCCCGACGCGACGCCGACGAGCGCGATGCCGCGGCCCAGTCGTCCCGCCGCGTCGGAGACGACTCGGCAGGCATCACCGAGACTCGTCAAGGAAACGCCTGCGGGACCACACGTCCCGGTGCGTCCATCGGACGATCCAACAGCCAGGCCTGGAGGCGCTCTTCGATCTCTGGTTCGGAGTCGGCCGGGTACCTTCGTACGAGGTTCGCGCGCATCAGAGCGATCACGTCGTCAGCCAGCCGCACCGCTTCGGCGGACCGTTCGCGCACCACGAGCCGGGACATCAGCTGATCCCACCCTGGTCCCGAACGGTCCCCCATGCGCGCAGCACGGGTAGGACGATCGTCCGAGGGCTTCGACGTCGACGACCCCGGGCCGGTCGATCCCAGGCACGTCGGCGGCTCGCCGTCGCCTCAGGGCCGAGCGCTCAGGTCGAGGTGACGAGCTCGGCGTGGAACAGGATGGCGGCAGCGCAGCCGAGGGCGAGGAACGGTCCGAACGGGATGGCCTTGCTCCGCTTGCGGGCAGCCAGGAGCGCGATGCCGACGATCGAGCCGAAGGCGAAGCCGATGAGCATGCCCCACAGCACGAGCGCCAGGCTCGCCGCGTAGGAGCCGCCGAACCAACCGATGACCAGACCCATGGCGGCCGCGAGCTTCACGTCGCCGAACCCCATGCCCCGGGGCGAGATCAGGTGGGCGATGAAGAGGAAGCCGAAGTAGAACGCGCCCCCGAGCAGCGCGTAGCTGATCCGGTCGGGTGACTCTTCCACCAGCGACACCACGACGACCAGCACGAGGCACGTGACGATGGTGGGAAGCACGATGCGATCGGGGAGGCGGAACGTCTCGATGTCGATCACCGCCAGCGGCACGAGCGCGGCGAACAGCACGAGCACCGTGACCAACTGGCCGCGCGGCACCTCGTCGAGCTGCACGGCAGCGGCGACGAACGACGCGACCATCAGGAGGTGCACGACGAGGTACCTGCCGGTGAGCCGGACACCGGGCAGCGACGAGAACAGCGGGAGCTTCTCGGGGACGCGGTCGACCAGCACGCCGGCGAACCAGCCCGCGGGAAGCGCGACGAGCGCGCAGATCAGGATCAGCACGAAGGAGTCGCTCAGCTGTTGACCGAGCCGAGGAACTTGATGAGCAGCTCCCGGTTGATCGGGTCCTCGCTGTCGTCGACCTCGGCGAGGGCCCGCTCGCGCTCCTCCTGCGTGGTCGCCTTTGCCGCGGCCGCCACCGCCTTGGCCGCCTTCGGGCTCAGGTTGGCGAGCTGCCGAGCGATCTCGGCCGCGTCGGTGGGCTCGGGAACCGGCGTGGGCTCGACCGGGGGGACATCGACCGCCCCATCGAGGACCTCACCGGCCTTCCCGCCATCGGTGGCGGCGCCCCCGTCGTCCACGACCAGGCCCGCCGGATCGAACGACTCGAACGCTTCGTCGGCGAAGCGCTCCTCGACGAGCTCGCCGTCGATCACCTCCGCCTCGGTCGCCAGCGACAGCACCGGCCCGTCTTCGTTCCCGCCCGGCTCGCCGACCGCGGCGACACCGGACGCCGCGGCGCCGGCCGGGGCTTCGCCGATGGTGATGAGTCCCGACTCGACGAGCACCTTCGCCTGGCGCGAGACGCCCAGCTCTCCTACCTCGAGGGCATCGCCGAGAGCCCCCACCGTGATGCCTCCACCGACCAGGCTGATGAGCTTCCAACGATCGCGATCGACGATGACCTCGTCCTCGGGCAGCTCATCGGACAGCGAGAGCCAGTGGCCCAGCGACGGCACCACGACCTCGATGCCCTTCCACTCCTCGAGCATGGCTTCGGCCTGCTCGAGGATGGGCTCGACGTCCTCGGGCGCTCCCGCATCGGGTGCGGTGACGTCTGCCTCGAACACGAACTCGCCGTCCTTGAACCGCAGCAGCTCGAACACGGCCTCGGTCGTGCTCTCGGCCCGTGGCGCGCTGGACACCCGCGATTCGACGACCTGACCGCTGTCGACCCAGACGCTGCCGTCGCCCCGACCCCCCGTCAGCTGCAGGCAGCCGGTCTTCTTCGTCGAGGACAGGAGCCGGAGTACATCCGGAAGGGCGAAGGTCTCGATGGTGCCCTGTAGTGCCACGATTGCCTCCAGATAGGTGTGGGCGTCCGCGCGGACGGGTCGCCATCTTCCATCGGCAGACCGGCGACCGCAATCAAGTGTTCGGGTGGCGTGGCGGAGCGACCGCGTTCGGTGCTTGCCTCCCCGCCCGGAGCGTCAGGCTCGCGAACCGTCGGTGCCGTCGGCCGAGCCTAGGTCGACGACGTCGCGGACGCCCCGGCCGTCCACATGGTGCTCACGGGAGCATCCACACCGGTGACGAGCTCGAACTGGATGGCGGCCTGGTGCACCAGCATGCCGAGACCGTTCACCGCCGTGATCCCCCGACGCCGGGCCGCGGCGACGAGCGGCGTCTCGGCGGGGTGGTACACGAGGTCGGCGACGATCTGGTGGGCGGTCAGCACCGAGGGGTCGAACGGCAGGTCGCGATGGCCGGCCATCCCGGCCGGTGTGGCGTCGACGACGAGGTCGACGCCCCCCAGGTCCGACGGCGCGCCGACCCGACCGTGCGGCCCTGCGAGCGCCGCCGCCGACTCCGCCTTGTCCCGCGTGCGGTTCACCACCACGACCTCGGCCGCACCGGCCCGGGCCAGAGACAGGACGACCGCACGGGCCGCTCCCCCGGCCCCGACGACCGCGCACGATCGCCCCTCGGCCACGAAGCCGCTCTGGAGGGCGAGGGCGGCGAGGAGCCCTGCCCCATCGGTGTTGTGCCCTTCGAGCCGGCCGTCGCGCCGGACCACGCAGTTCACGGCGTCGAGCAGACGTGCCTCGTCGCTGAGGCCGTCGACGGCCTGGGCCACATCGGTCTTGTGCGGCATGGTGACCGCCAGGTGATCGATCCCGAGCGTGTGCATCGATGCCAACGCCTCGGGGGCACCGCCCGGGGGGACCTCGAACGCCACGAAGACCCGGTCGAGGCCCAGATCGCGGTAGGCGGCGTTGAAGAGCCTCGGCGACAGCGAGTGCCGCACCGGGGATCCGATGACCGCGCCGACGCGCGTCGAACCGCCGGGCGACCACGTCGGTGGCTGCCACCCGGGGTCCGGAGAACCCGAGCCGTCCGCAGGCCCGGGTGTCAGAACACACCCCGGGCACGGGCATCGTCGGCGGCGGCGAGGAAGTCGTCGTAGTCCTCGAAGAACGAGTGGGCCCCGGACTCGTCGGTGAGCACGTAGTACCTCCAGTCGCCCTCGGCCGGGTTCAACGCCGCTTCGAGCGCCTCGCGGCTCGGCGAATTGATCGGACCCGGCGGGAGCCCGGCGAACCGGCGGGTGTTGTACGGCGAATCGATCCTGAGGTCGTTCGCGGTGATCTCCTGGACCCGCTCGCCGAGGGCGAACATGACCGTGGCGTCGATGCCCAACTGCTCGCCGGCGGCGAGTCGGTTGTAGATGACTCGGGCGATCTTGGCCCGGTCCTCGGGGACGCCCGCCTCGGCCTGGATGAGCGACGCCACGATGACGACCTCGTACGGGGTGATCACCCGGTCCCCGGCGACGACTGCCAGCCTGGTCGACGCATCGGCGAGACCGAGCTCGTCGCCCACCTGGTCGAACTTCTCCACCATCTGGCGCACGAGCTTCTGCTCGTCGAGCTCGTCGCCCTCCTCCACCTCGTAGGTGGCCGGGAACAGCAGCCCCTCCAGGTTCGTGTTGCCCTCGGGTTGGTAGGCGGACCGCACCGTCGACAACGCCGTGAACAGCTCGAGCTCGTTCATCTCGGGGAACGTGGCGAGCATCGTGGCCGCGGTCTCCGCGAGCCACGACCCCTCGGGGACGCTGAGGTAGGTGACCGCAGGCGGCAGGGGCCCCTCCTCCAGGCGCTGGGCGACCGAGCCCATCGACGAGTTGGCGCGGAGCCCGTCGTACGTGCCGGCCTCGAAGGGCCCATAGCCCTTCCAGCGCACGTAGAGCTGGAAGATCGTGGCGTTGGTGACGACCCCCTGGTCCTCGAGCATCGTGGCGATCTGCGCCGTGGTGGCACCGACCGGGACCGTGACCGCGACCTCGTCGCCGGGACTCCCCGGATCCACCTGCTGCTTGAGCCAGAAGCCGGCGATCACGAAGACGAGGACGAACACCAGCGCGGCCGAGCCGAGCACCCAGAGCACCTTGCGACGGCGGCTCGACTCCCGCGGGAGGGGGATGAACAGGTCGTCGGGGTCGGTGTCGACATCGGTCGAAGTCACGGAGCAGCTCTCGGTCGAATCAGGTCAGGTGGGTCAGGTCAGGTGGGTCAGGTCAGGTGGGTCAGGTCAGGTCGGGCGGTTCGGCGCCGGTGAGGTGACGGTGGTCGAGCCACGCCTGCAGGAGGATGGCGGCGGCGACCTTGTCCACCACCTTGCGACGCTCCTTGGCATCGAGGCCCTGATCCTGGAGCAGACGGTCGGCGCTGACCGTCGTCAGCCGCTCATCGTAGGTTTCCACGGGCAGGTCGGTGGTCGCGGCCAGCTCCCGGACCTCCTCGAGGATGGCCCTCGCCGCCGGGCCGACCTCGCCGTCGAGCGTGTACGGCACGCCGACCACGAAGGCCTCGACCTCGAACTCACGACCGATCCGCACGATCTCGCGGTGCTCCCGGGCCCGGTCACCGCTGCGGTGGACCGTGTCGACCGCAGACGCCACGAGACCCGCGGAGTCGCTCACCGCGATGCCGATGCGCTTCGATCCGAGATCGACGCCCAGGGCCCTCATGGACGTGCCCGCTCGACGGGAGCGCCCTCAGGACGGGGCACCCTCACGAACCAGGCGCGATCCCCGCCGCGGCGCGCACCTGGTCGAGGGCCGCGTCGAGGGCCGACGGGTCCTTGCCACCCGCCACGGCCAGCTCCGCGTTCTTCCCGGTGCCGCCCTTGACGAGCTTCGCGGCATCGACGATCAGCTCCGACGCGTGCAGCCCCGAATCGGCCACCACGGCCGAGACGATCGACACGCCTCCCCCGTCGGGTGCGCTCCCGAGCACCACGGCCCGGATGCCGGGGTGGTCGCGCACCACGAGTGCCAGATCGCGCAGGTGCTCACGATCGAGCCCGTCGACGCGGGCGACCACGATCCCGTCGACCGCATGGCCGACCAGGTCGTCCGAGCCGGCCGTGGCCACCTGGCGCCTGAGCGCCTTGAGCTCGTCGCGCAGCTCCTTGTTCTCGGCCACCCGTCGTTCGACGGCGCGAACGAGGTCGTCGCCGCCGACACCGAGGAGGGCGGCGGCGTCGAGGATCTTCACCTCGCCGGCCCGCAGGAGCTCGATCGGACCGAAGCCCGAGACGGCCTCGATGCGGCGGAGGTTCGAGCCGATCGATGATTCGGACGTGATCTTGACCGGTCCGATGTCACCGAGGCGACCGACGTGGGTGCCGCCGCACAGCTCGGTCGAGTGGGGGCCGGCCTCGAGCACCCGGACCGTGTCGCCGTACTTGTCGCCGAAGAAGGCGATGGCACCGAGCTGCTCGGCGAACTCCTTGGTGGTCTCGAAGTGCCGCGCCGGTGCGTTGTCGAGGATGTCCCGGTTGACCAGGTCTTCGATGCGGACGATCTCGTCTGCGGTGAGCGGCTCGTAGTGGCTGAAGTCGAACCGCAGACGGTCCGGGGCGACGAGCGAGCCCTGCTGCTTGACGTGCTCACCCAGCACCTCGCGCAGCGCGTAGTGCAACAGGTGGGTGGCCGTGTGGTTCCGCCGGATGGCGTTGCGACGGTCGACGTCGATCGAGGCCGTGACGCTTTGACCGGGCAGGAACTCGCCCTCCACCTCGCCGAGCACATGGCGGTGCAGACCCGGCGCGCCGTACACCGTGTTCACGACACGAGCCGATGCCGTGTCGGACACGAGCCGGCCGGTGTCGCCGACCTGTCCGCCGGACTCGGCGTAGAACGGCGTGCGGTCGAGCACCAGGCTCAGCCCACCGCCGTCGCCGGCCCCCGAGTCGCCCGTCTCGATGACGACGAGCACGCGCGCCTTGCTCTCGGTCTCGTCGCGCCCGGTGAACTCGGTCTCGCCGAGCTCGTCGAGGACATCGGCGAAGGCATCGCCCGCCTGGGCGCCCTCGCTCTTGCGGGCCTCCTTGGCCCTACGGCGCTGCTCGGCCATGTCGGCGTCGAAGCCGGGTTCGTCGATGCCGATCCCACGCTCGCCCGCGATCTCGCGGGTGACGTCGAACGGGAAGCCGTGGGTGTCGTGGAGGAGGAAGGCGACCGAGCCGGGCAGCTCGTCGCCCTCGGCCAACGACGCCATCTCGGCTTCGAGGATGGAGAGGCCGGCCTTGAGCGAGGAGCGGAAGCGCTCCTCTTCGCGCACCACGACATCGCGCACGAAGGTGTGGTTCTTGGCGAGGTCGGGATAGGACTCGCCCATGAGCTCGACGGTGGTGTCGACGAGCTCGGGCGTGATGAGGGACTCGACGCCGAGCAGGTAGGCGTGGCGCACCGCTCGCCGGATGAGCCGCCGCAGGACGTAGCCCCGCCCCTCGTTGGACGGGAACACGCCGTCGCTCACCAAGAAGCTGACGGTGCGTGCATGGTCGGCCATGATCCGCAGGCTGATGTCGGACCGCTCGGCCGTGCCGTAGCTCACGTCGGTGAGCCGTTGCGCGACGTCGAGCAGCGGCGAGAGGGCGTCGGTCTCGAAGACCGTCTCGACGCCCTGCATCAGAGCGAGGTTGCGCTCGAAGCCGGCGCCGGTGTCGACGTTCTTGTTCGGGAGGTCGACCAGCGATCCGTCGGCCAGGCGGTTGTACTGCATGAACACGAGGTTCCAGTACTCGAGGTACCGCTCCTCGCCGCCGTGCTCGGGCCCGCCCTCGCCCCCGTACTCAGGGCCCCGGTCGTAGTAGAGCTCGGAGCACGGCGCGCACGGACCGGGCCGGCCCTTCTGCATCTCCCAGAAGTTGTCCTCCTCGCCGAGGCGCTGGATGCGCTCGGCCGGAAGCCCGATGACGTCGCGCCAGATGTCGGCGGCCTCGTCGTCGTCGAGGAAGACGGTGGCCCAGATGCGGTCGCCGTCGTAGCCCATGACCTCGGTGGACATCTCCCACGCGAGCTTGATGGCATCTTCCTTGAAGTAGTCGCCGAAGCTGAAGTTGCCCAGCATCTCGAAGAAGGTGAGGTGGCGCGTCGTGGTGCCGACGATGTCGATGTCGCCCGTGCGCACGCACTTCTGCACCGACGTCGCCCGCGGATAGGGAGCCGGCTGCTCGCCGAGGAAGTAGGGCACGAATTGGTTCATGCCGGCGTTGCTGAACAGCGGAGCGGTGGGGTGCGTCGGGATGAGGCCCGACGACGGGACGACGGTGTGCCCGTTCCGCTCGAAGAACTCGAGCCAGGAGCGACGGAGCTGGACCGCGGTGATCGGTGGAGAGGTCATCGGGTTCATGACGGGCGTCAGCCTACTGACTGCGATCCCCTGCGCCGGTCCGTCGCCCCGGCCGCGGGTGCGTCGAGGTCCGCGACGATGCGAGCGTGGGCTTCGTCCATCGCGTCGCGGCCCTCGTCGAGCGCCTCCAGGACCGTCCCCCGCAACGTGCGCGCCGACCGCAGGGCCCTCTCCGAGACGGTGTCGGCCAGCCGGTCGGCCGCGAAGCGCCCACGTGCCTCCCGGTAGCGCCCGTAGCCGTAGATCGTCCCGGCGGCGCCGGTCACGACACCGGTGACGAACCAGAGGGTCCGGGTGGGGATCACGCCGCCCGCCCCTTGTCGACCCGGTCGGATCCCGCACCCGCCCTCCGGACCGGGCGACCCGGTCCGGAGGCCCCGCGACGAGCGGCCCGACGTTCGGCCCGGCGGTGCTCGGCGGCCGCCCCACCACCGGTGAGCCGGCGCAGGAACCGCCCGATGCCCCGCCAGAAGGCCACGGTCTTGATGACGGGCGCCCGAAACGCCAGGTAGCTGAGCCTCGACACGGACTCGACGGTGGCCGAGATCGTCTCGGCGGCATCGAGGAGGTCGTCGACCCGTTCGACCTCGGCACCGGCAGACGCCACGGTCTGGCGCAGCTCGGCGAGCAGCGGCACGGTCTCACGCCGGAGCTCGCCGAGCGAGCGGCGAAGGTCGCGCAGGGCGCGCAGCAGTCCCTGGGTGACGAGCAGGAGCACGACGAACGCCGCGAACACGACCAGGGTGACCAGGACCGCGGCGAGGTCGCCTGCGGTCATGACCCGGTGCCCTCCGGCCCGGTCGCAGTTGGCTCCGCCGGTGACGGGTCCGGCCGGTCGCGGCGCAGGTTGTCCATGTGCTCGGCCACCTCGCGCTCGAAGCCGTGCTCGGTCGGCTCGTAGTAGACGTTGCCCTCGACGCCGTCGGGGCGGTAGCGCTGGGGCACCCACCCACGGCGATCGGCATGAGGATAGACGTAGCCCGTGCCGTGGCCGAGGCTCTTCGCTCCCTGGTAGTGCGCGTCGCGCAGGTGGTTCGGCACCTCGGTGCCGCCGCTGCCCCGCACGTCCGATGCCGCCGCACCCAGCGCGGTGTAGACGCGGTTCGACTTCGGCGCGGTCGCGAGGTGCACCACGGCCTGGGCGAGGTTCAGCTGCGCCTCGGGCAGGCCGACGAACTCCACCGCCCGTGCCGCGGCATCGGCGACGAGCAGCGCCATCGGGTCGGCCATTCCCACGTCCTCGGACGCCAGGATCACGAGGCGTCGGGCGATGAAGCGGGCGTCCTCGCCCGCATCGAGCATCCGAGCGAGCCAGTAGAGGCCGGCATCGACGTCGCTGCCCCGGATGCTCTTGATGAAGGCGCTGATGACGTCGTAGTGGTCGTCACGCCCGTAGCGGATGGTCTTGCTGCCGAGCGCCGCCTCGACGTCGTCGACCGAGACCTCGGCGACGTTGCCCGGGCCGGCCCGGTGCCGGGCGAGGGCAACGGCCACCTCGGTGCTGGTGAGCGCATGGCGCCCGTCGCCCGCCGACCGCTCGACGAGCAGGGTGAGCGCATCGTCGTCGATCGTGGCCTGCTCGGCCTGGAGGCCCCGCTGCACCAGGGTGGTCAGCGACTCCGCTCCGAGCGGGTGCAGGCGGAACAGGGTGGAGCGAGACAGCAACGGGGGGTTGACCTCGAAGTACGGGTTCTCCGTCGTCGCTCCGATGAGGACGAGCAGGCCGGACTCGACCGCGGGGAGCAGGGCGTCCTGCTGGGCCTTGTTGAACCGGTGGACCTCGTCGAGGAAGAGGATCGTGCCCTGGCCGTGCTGTCCGAGGCGGTCCTGGGCCCGTGCGCTGACCTCGCGCACGTCCTTGACGGTCGCAGAGACGGCGGAGAGCTGCTCGAAGGCCTTCGACGTCGTGCGGGCGATGAGCTGCGAGATGGTCGTCTTGCCCGTGCCCGGTGGACCCCACAGGACGACTGACGTGAGCCGGTCGCTGTCGACCAGGGTGCGCAGCGGCCGACCGGCATCGAGCAGGTGCTCCTGGCCGACCACATCGTCGAGCGACGCCGGTCGCAGGCGCGCGGCCAGCGGTGCCTGACGGGCCAGCTGGTCCTCGGCCGCCGCGGCGAACAGGTCGTCGGTCGGCGGTCCGGCAGGTGTCATCGTCGGCGAGGCTACCGGTTGGCACCAGGCCCAACCCGACAACCGTCAGGAGCGATGTGCCACGATCGCGGCATGAGTCCGCTCGGCGCGATCCTCCTGCTCTGGCTGGCCGTCTCCCTGACCGTCTACGGCTATCGCCTGTACCGGCGCGTGACGCAAGGCCCCAAGACGGCCCGTGACGCCTGGTCCTCGGCCGACACCGGACGGGCCGGCTACCTGGCACGCGGCGACCTGGCACGCGGCGACCTGGCACGCGGCGACCTGATCCCCGACAACCTGACCCCCGACAAGCTGGGTCCGGCCACCCGTCTCATCCGCAACCCGGTCGCCGGCTTCGACCCCGGACCCACGTCGCCCACCCCGCCCGCGGGGGACATCTCCCCACCGGCAGCTCCCCCCGTTGCGCCGGCCGTCGACCCGTCCGCGGAGGTGCCGATCTCACCGCAGGACGCGCCACCCGCGGTCGCTGCCCGGTCACGGCCCCCGGCGACGGCCAACCCCACCAGCTCCCTCGCCCCCGGCGACCTCCCCGCCCACGAACGCCGGGTCGCCCGGGTCCCCGTCGCCGAAGCCGTCGCCGGGATCCGGATGCCGTGCGACCTCGCGCCGCTCCTGGGCGATGCCGTGCGGGTCGACCCGTTCGATGTGGCCTTCTTCACCCTCACCGTCGACGGTGACCACGTCCGCGACGCCTTGGCAGCCGAGCTCCTCCGACTCGGCTTCGGGGTCGCGACCCCCTCGTCGCACCGCATCGTCGCCAGCCGGACCGGCGCCGAGCTCGTCGTGACGGTCTTCCCCGACCCGGACCGGGCCACCGAGGGCGGACGAAGCCTCTTCCCGACGGCGGGAACCGGTTCCGTGGTCGCCCGCTTCCAGAGCTGACCGACCGGACCTGGCGGACCGGGCCGGCCCTGGCCGATCCGCCCGATCGGCCGATCTCGCCTGGTTCAGTCCGCGCTGCGGGGCAGCAGTCGGAGACCGAGCTCGTCGAGGTAGCGGCCGTCGATCGGGGTCGGGGCGCCGGTGAGCAGGTCGGCACCCGACTGGGTCTTGGGGAAGGCGATGACCTCGCGGATGTTCTCCTCGCCGACCAGCAGGGCGACGAGCCGGTCGATGCCGAAGGCGAAGCCGGCGTGCGGGGGTGCCCCGTAGCGGAAGGCGTCGAGCAGGAACCCGAACTTGGTCCGCTGCTCCTCCTCGCTGATCCCGAGGAGCTGGAACATCCGACCCTGGAGGTCCGACCGGTGGATACGAACGCTGCCCGAGCCGAGCTCCCACCCGTTCAGCACGAGGTCATAGGCCTGCGAGCGGACCTTCAGCAGGTCGTAGGGGTCACCGGTGTGCAGCAGGTGCTCGTCGTCGGGGTGCGGCATCGTGAAGGGGTGGTGGGCGGAGATCGGGCTGCCGTCATCGGCGATCTCCTCGAACAGCGGGAAGTCGACGACCCACAAGAACCGGAGACCGGCATCGTCGGGAACCGTCGAGCGGCCGAGCTCGAGGCGGAGCAGGCCCAGCACGTGGCAGGTGGTGGGTCGCTCGTCGGCCACGAGGAGGAGCAGATCGCCGGCCTCACCTTCGAGCGTGGTGACCAGCGAGGCGAGCTCGGACGCCGAGAGGAACTTGGCCACCGGCGAGTTGAGGGTTCCGCCGTCTTCGACCCGCATCCACACGAGGCCCTTCGCCCCCCACCGCTTGGCCTTGTCGGTGAGCTCGTCGAGCTGCTTGCGCGTCGATGACGCGCCCCCGGGTACGCGGATGCCCTTGACGGCGAAGTCACGGGAACCCTCGCCCGCCTTGAACGCGTTGAACTCGGTAGCCAGGAAGAGATCGGTGAGCTCGACCAGCTCCATGTCGAAGCGCACATCGGGCTTGTCGGAACCGAAGCGCTCACGAGCCTCGATCCAGGTCAGGCGCGGAATCTCACCGATGGCCTCACCGGTCACGGCCTCGACAGCTGCCGCGACGGCGGTCGAGGTGAAGTCCAAGACCTCCTCCTGGCCGACGAAGCTGGCCTCGAGGTCGAGCTGCATGAACTCGAACTGGCGGTCGGCCCGCAGGTCCTCGTCGCGCAGGCACCGGGCGATCTGGAAGTAGCGGTCGAGGCCGCCGACCATGCACAGCTGCTTGAACAGCTGCGGGCTCTGCGGCAGTGCGTAGAACTCGCCGGGTGACAGGCGCGACGGCACCACGAAGTCGCGAGCACCCTCGGGGGTCGAGGCGATGAGCATCGGCGTCTCGACCTCGACGAAGTCCTGGGCATCCATCGAGTTGCGCAGGGCGTGGTTGACCCTGGCCCGGGTGCGCAGGTTGCGCTGCATGCGCTCCGAGCGCAGGTCGACGTAGCGGTGCCGCAGACGGATGCTCTCGTCCACGGCGGGACCATCGGTTCCTTCCCGCTCTCCGCCGCTCGGGCGCGCACCCCGCTCTCCACCGCTCGGGCGCGCACCCCCCTCTCCACCGCTCGGGCGCGCACCCCCCTCTCCACCGCTCGGGCGGGCACCCCGCTCTCCGCCGCTCGGGCGGGACTTGTCTTCGAGGGGGAACGGCGGGGGCTCGGCGACGTTGAGGACCTCGACCGCACAGTCCCCGACCTCGATCTCTCCCGAGGCGAGGCCCGGGTTGACCGTTCCCTCCGGGCGAGCGCGCACCGTTCCCGTGATGCGCACGACGTACTCGGATCGCAGGTCGGCCGCTCCGTCGACCACGCATTGGACCAGGCCGGTGTGGTCGCGCAGATCGATGAACGCGAGGTGCTCGCCGTGCTCGCGGCGACGCGCCACCCAGCCGCACAGCGCGACCTCGCGCCCGATGTCCTCGGACCGCAGGTCGCCGCCGTAGTCGGTCCGCAGACCTGCTCCCTCGAGTCGGCTGTCGTTCGGCGGGGTCGTGGTCACAGAAGGGCTCCAGGTGCGGATGGTCGTGGGTCGAGGTGGGTGAGAGCGGTGCATGGCGTTGGCCGGCACGGGGATCAGGAGCCGTCGGCCGGCGAGGCCAGGGCGGCGCGAAGGTGGTCGACGAGCGCGGCGCTCGCCACGAGCTCCTGGCCGGCGTCGTCCCGCAGGTGGCGGACGGTCACGGAGTCGTCGGCGACCTCGTCCTCGCCGATCACGAGGGCGAGGCGGGCACCGGACCGGTCAGCCGACTTGAACTGGGACTTCATGGAACGCCCGTCGAAGGCCCGGTCGACCGAGAAGCCCGCCCGGCGGAGGTCGCGGGTGAGGTCACGGGCGTGGGCGCCACCGGTCACGTCGACGACGTAGAGGTCGACCGCTCGCTCCGGCGCGGGGAACACCGCTTCGGCGTCGCACGTGAGCAGCACGCGCTCGATGCCCGATCCGAAGCCGATGCCCGCCGTGGGTGGCCCGCCGAGGGACTCGACGAGCCCGTCGTAGCGACCGCCGCCCCCGATGGTGCTCTGCGCCGCGTCGAGTGCGCCGCTGACGAGCTCGAAGGTGGTGTGGGTGTAGTAGTCGAGGCCGCGCACGAGCCGAGGCTCGATGCGGAACGGGATCCCGGCGGCGGTCAGCCCCGCCAACACGCGATCGAACCGAGCGCGGGACGCGTCGTCGAGCGAATCGGTGACGAGCGGGGCGTCGCGGGTGACGTCCTGGCTCTGCGGGCTCTTGGAGTCGAGCACCCGCATGGGATGCGCCTCGACCTTCTCCTGGTCGGCGGGCGCGAGCTCGCCGATGCGGCCGACGAGGTAGCTGCGCAGCGCCTCGACGTAGGCCCGACGGTTCTCGGCCGTGCCCATGGAGTTCAGCACCAGCTCGACCTGCCGGAGTCCGAGCGAGCGGTAGAAGTCCCAGAGCAGCGTGATGATCTCCACGTCGAGGTCGGGATCGTCCGAGCCCAGTGCTTCGACGCCCAGCTGGTGGTGCTGGCGGAACCGGCCGGCCTGGGGCCGCTCGTAGCGGAAGCTCGGCGCCGCGTACCAGGTCTTCCAGGGAATGTTGGGGCGGTGCTGCACGAACGCACGCACGACCGACGCCGTGCCCTCGGGACGCAGCGCGAGGTGGCGTTCGCCCTTGTCGAGGAAGTCGTACATCTCCTTGCGCACGACGTCGGTGCCCTCCCCCATGCGCTGGAAGACGCCGATCTCCTCGAACATCGGGTTCTGGATCAGGCCGTACCCGGCCCGCTCGACGTGGCGGGCGAACGCCGCGATGAGCGCCTCCCACCGCGACGACTCGGGCGGGAGGATGTCGCGGGTGCCGGTCGGTGCGGTGAACGCTTGGGCTCGGCGCGGCGCGTCAGAGGTCGGTTCAGGCACCGGGCCACGTTAGCGACGCGGACCTCCCCGCCCGAAACCGTTCAGGCGGCTTGCTGGGCGCGCTGCTTGGCGCCACCGGTGTACGACATGATGTCGAACACCAGGCCGAGTCCCACGATGATCCAGCCGAAGCCGCTCACCCCTGGCCCGATCCCGTAGGTGGCGTTGCCCGCGTAGGCCAGGGCGTAGAACAGCGTCGTCCACGGCAAGAACAGGAAGCCGATCGCCGGCAGGATGAACGAGGTGTACGCCTTCTCCATCTGATCCCCGAAGAGCCACACGAGGAAGATGGCGAGACGCGGGGCGCCGCTGGCGATGACGACGAGAAGGCAGCACATGGCGCGACCCTACGCCCATACGCTGCGGGCATGTGCCGAAACATCACCACCCTCCGGGGGCTCGAGCCCGGGGCCACGGCCGAGGAGATCGAGGCTGCCGCCCGCCAGTACGTCCGCAAGGTCGGGGGCATCCAGTCCCCGTCGAGCAGAACCGAGGACGCCATGGAGCGGGCGGTGGCCCGCATCGCCGAGGCCACCACCGAGCTCCTCGCCGAGCTCCCGCCCCGCAAGGTCCCGCCACCCACGCTGCCGCCCCTGCGCAGGATCAAGGCGAAAGCCGCCACCGCGGGTTGACGAATCCGCCGAACCGGCTGGGAAGACCCGGACCATTCGGCGTATCTGTCCAGCCAGTTCGGCAGTAGTCGAGCGCGTCGGTCAGTCGCCGACGCCGGGTAGCACCCGGTAGGCGTCGTAGATGGCGTCGATGCGCTTGATGGAGCCGATCACCGAGTCGAGGTGCGACGGGTCACCCAGCTCGAAGTCGAAGCGCATCTTCGAGATGCGATCGGATCCGGTGATCGTGTTGCACGACAAGATGTTGACGTGGTGGTCGGCGAGCACGGCGCTGACGTCGCGGAGCAGGCGGGACCGGTCGAGCGCCTTCACCTCGATCGAAGCGACGAACGTGCCGTCGGCATCGGCGTCCCACTCGACGTCGATGAGGCGATCGTTCTGCCCCTGGGCCAGCGACATCGCGTTGGCGCAGTCGGCACGGTGGACCGAGACCCCGCGGCCCCGGGTGACGAAGCCCATGATCTCGTCGCCCGGCACCGGCGTGCAGCACCGCGACAGCCGAACCATGACGTCGTCGAGCCCCTCGACGTGCACGCCCGAGCTGCTCCGTCCGCTGCGCGGGGGCCGGCGGGAGCGCCGGGCGGTGACGGGAAGTTGTTCCTCCTTGGTGGGGTCGACGCTCTCGAGGTGCTTGCGCACCCGCTCGGCGACCGACTGAGCCGAGACGTGGTGCTCGCCGATGGCCGCCTTGAGCGAATCGAGGTCCGCGTAGTTCAGGCTCTCCGCGACCTCGTCGAACACCTTCGACGCGAGCAGCTTGCGCACGGGCAGCCCTTCGCGCCGCACGGCGCGGATCAGCTCGTCCGAGCCCGTCTCGATGGCGTCCTCGCGACGTTCGCGCGAGTACCAGTGCCGGATCTTGTTGGCGGCGCGGTGCGTGACCACGAACGTCAACCAGTCCTGTGACGGGCCGGCACCTTCGACCTTCGACGTGAAGATCTCGACGCTGTCACCCGACTCGAGCGCGGTGTCGAGCGGCACGAGCCGACCGTTGACCCGAGCCCCGATGCACGAGTGGCCCACCTCGGTGTGGATCGCGTAGGCGAAGTCCACGGGCGTCGAGCCCTTCGGCAGCGTGATGACCTTGCCCTTCGGGCTGAAGACGAACACCTCGTCCTGGTCGAGGTCGACCTTGAGGTTCGCCATGAACTCGCCGGGATCCTGCGTCTCGGTCTGCCAGTCGACGATGCGGTTCAGCCAGGCGAGATCGGCGCTGGACTCGTGGTTGTCCTTGTAGTTCCAGTGCGAGGCGACGCCGAACTCGGCCCGGGTGTGCATCTCCCAGGTCCGGATCTGCACCTCGAGCGGCTTGCCCTGCGGCCCGACCACGGTCGTGTGCAGCGACTGGTAGAGGTTGAACTTGGGCATGGCGATGTAGTCCTTGAACCGACCCTGCACCGGCTTCCACGTGGCGTGGATGGAGCCGAGCGCGGCGTAGCAGTCCTTCACCGTGTCGACGGTGACCCGGATGCCGACGAGATCGAAGATGTCGTCGAACTCCTTGCCCTTGACGACCATCTTCTCGTACACGCTCCAGTAGTGCTTCGGGCGTCCGGTCACCTCGGCGCTGATGCGCAGCTCCTTGAGGCGGTGGCGCACCTCCTCGATGACCTGGGTGAGGTAGAGGTCGCGCTCGGGGCTGCGGGTGGCCACCATGTGATCGATCTCGGCGAAGCGCTTGGGGTGCAGCGCGGCGAAGGCGAGGTCCTCGAGCTGCTGCTTGACCTCCTGCATCCCGAGACGGTGGGCCAGCGGCGCGTAGATGTCGAGGGTCTCCTGCGCCGTGCGCTCCTGCTTCCACGCCGGCATCGCGGCGATGGTCCTCATGTTGTGCAGGCGGTCGGCGAGCTTGATGATGAGGACGCGCAGGTCCTTGGCCATCGCCACGAGCATCTTGCGCATCGTGGCGGACTGCTGCGCTTCCTTGGTGTCGAACTTGATGCGGTCGAGCTTGGTGACGCCGTCGACGATCTCGGCGACCT
>CAZGEF010000072.1:0-16947 GCA_964525005.1 uncultured Rhabdothermincola sp. | reverse complement strand
GGCCACCCGTCGCCACCATCATCGGTACCTAAACTGAACGGTATTGGGGCTAGCCACCCGTCGAGGACCAGGAGAGCTGGGCGCAGATCCTCGCATACGGCGAGACCTTCGTCGCTGGCGGGTACGGCGAAGATCCCCCGGCGATCCAGGCAGGGTTCCGGCAATTCGCCGCCGATGGCAGGGTCGGCCCGAGACCGGGATAGCGGGACACGGGTCCTGACGTCCACGGGGGAGGCTCCCGCCCCTGCGGTCGCTGGCGCTCCCTTCGGGTTGGGGTCAAGACCGGGCCAGCGATCGGTGAGACGGGTCTGCTGTCGTGGGTGGCTCTACACTGGCCTCGTGTCCGTCACCGTCGATCTGCCACCGACCACGTTGCGCCGCCTCGAGGCCGAAGCCGCGCGCCGCGGGATCGGCATCGACGTCGTGATCGCCGAACTGGCTGAAACGCTGCCCGACGACACCACCCACGAGGCCCCGGTCCGGCACCGCAAGCTCGCCATCTCCGGCATCGGGGCATCGGGCGGACAACGCGGCCGGGCCGCTGACGCGGACGAACTGCTCGCTGATGGCTTCGGCCGCAGCTGAGCCCACCACAGGTGCTGATCGTCGACACCGGCCCCCTCGTCGCGGTCGCGGACGCTGACGACGCCGATCACCGTTCCTGCGATGAACTGCTCGACACCGACCCAGGACCGCTCGTCACCAACGCGCTCGTCATCGCCGAAGCCGGGTTCCTGATCGACCGGCAAGCCGGAGCACACGCCGAAGCCGCACTCGTCGCTGACATCGTCGAAGGACGCATCATCGTCGAGCCGCTCACCACAGCGGACTGGCAGCGCACTCTCGAACTGGTCCGCACCTACGGCGACCTACCCCTCGGCGTCACCGACGCCTCGCTCATCGCCCTCGCGGAACGTCACCGCGTCGAACGGATCGCCACGCTCGACCACCGCCACTTCCGAGTCGTGCGCCCCTCCCACACCGACGCCTTCACGCTCGTCCCCTGACACCCCGAATGCCCGGCACAACCAGCGCCGGGCGCATTAGACCTCGGGGTGGGTGAGGCGGATCTCGTTGGCTTTGGTGGCGATGGTGCGCATCTGGTCGATGGTGCGACGGAGGTGGCGGTCGTTGGCGATCCATTCGCGGTACTGCTTGGCCTGTGCGGGGGTGAGGCGGCGGGTGACGGTCTTGCCGTCGAGCTTGCGGGTGAGCTGCCAGTAAGACCTCCGGTCGTTCCGGAGGGGCCTGTATGGGTGCTTCGACGCCGGATGCGACCCCATCGCCATCGGCTGGGAGCTACGCCACACCCGCGTCCAGACCCTCACCCGCATCCGCAACGATCGCGTGTTCTGCGCGCCGCCGCCCCGCGACCCAACCGGCCCCCCTCCAGCGGCGGGGCGATCGCCCCGCCACGGAACCGCCATGAAGTGCTCGGAGCCCGCCCCCTGGCCCGAACCGACCGCCACCCGCACCACCACCCACGACCGCTACGGCACGATGTCGGGCGCGAGACCGACCCCTGTGATCGACGGTGATCGACCTGGCGGAACACGGGCACCGGAGGGGACCACGTCATGCCGTCGCGCCGCGTCGAGCCGCGACGGGTCCGGGCCGGGAGCACGCGTCCGCGCGCCAACGCTGCTCCTGGGGATCATCGGGATTCTTCGAGTTGCCCTACCCGCCGGTAGCGTGACGTTCCAACTATGACCACCTTCGAATCACTCGGCGTTGCCGCGGACATCGCTGCGGTGCTTCGTGAGCGCGGCATCGAGTCCGCGTTCCCCATCCAAGAGCTCACGATCCCCGAAGCGCTCGCGGGACGCGACGTGTGCGGCAAGGCGAAGACCGGATCGGGCAAGACGCTGGCCTTCGGCCTGCCGCTCATCGAGTTCGTCGAGAAGGCCGAACCACACCGTCCACGTGGGCTCATCCTGGTACCCACCCGTGAGCTCGCCGTGCAGGTGCGCGACGAGCTCGAGCCCCTGGTGAAGGTCCGGGGACTCGACATCGAAGCGGTGTACGGCGGCGCCAACATGGAGAGCCAGATCAAGTCGTTCCGGCGCGGGGTCGAGATCGCGGTGGCGACACCGGGCCGCATGATCGATCTGATCGGTCGCGACGAGGTCAACCTCGACCAGGTCACCCATGTGGTGGTCGACGAGGCCGACCGCATGGCCGACATGGGCTTCCTCCCCCAGGTCGAGTGGATCCTGCGCCACGTGCCGGCGGGCCACCAGACGCTGTTGTTCTCGGCGACGCTCGACGGGGTCGTCGACACGCTGATCAAGCGGTACCAGCACGACCCGGCCATGCACGAGGTCGATTCGGGCACCATCACCGTCGACGCCATGACGCATCGCTTCCTGCTCGTGCACGAGATGGACAAGATCAAGGTGGCCGCCGCCATCGCCGGGCACGCCAACCGCACCATCATGTTCGTCAACACCAAGCGCTATGCCGACAAGCTCGCGGCCGAGGTGTCCGAGCTCGGCGTGCAGGCCCGGGCCATCCACGGCGACCTTCGCCAGAAGGACCGCGAGCGGGCCCTGGCGCAGTTCGGCGAAGGCAGCCTGCCCGTCCTGGTCGCCACCGACGTCGCGGCGCGCGGCATCCACGTCGACGACGTCGACGTCGTGATCCACGTCGATCCTCCCGACGACCACAAGACCTACCTCCACCGTTCGGGGCGCACCGCCCGCGCCGGTGAGTCGGGCGTCGTGGTCACCCTGTCGATCTGGAACCAGGAGCTCGAGGTCAAGCGCATCATGCGGCGCATCGGCATCGAGCAGCCCATCGTCGAGGTGTTCTCCAACGACAAGCGCCTCGCCGACCTCGCAGGGTGGGACCCTGCCGACGACCCCTCGTCCTGAGCAGGAGCGTCCGCCCACGGTTCGCACCCCGTCAACGCCACGTGGGTGTCGATGCACGCGCCGCGATCGGTCCCGGCGGGTTGTGGGTCCGCGGACCGCGGCGTTGGGTAGCGTGCGGGCCGTGGACATGGAGGGCGACGGCGTCGAAGCGCACGACGTCGGTTTCGGTCTCGGTCCGAGCTACCAGGCCGGTCTCGATCGGGAGCACCGGCACCGTTCGGGCATCTTCTACACGCCGGCGGTCCTGGCGGTGGGCCTGGTCCGCGTCGCGCTCGACGACTGGCCGTCTGCCCGCGAGACCATGTGCATCTGCGACCCCTCATGCGGTGGCGGTTCCTTCCTGATCGCGGTCGCCGAGGAGCTCGAGCGGCGGTTCGGCCTGCCCCGGCCGGAGATCGCGACGCGGCTGTGGGGAGCCGACCTCGACCCCGGTGCGGTCGAGGTGGCGCGGGCGGAGGTACGGCGGTGGGTCGGGCCACAGGTGCCGCGCCGTCGTGCTGCGCTCGCCGAGGTCCTTGCGGCCCAGGTCGTCGTCGGCGACTCGCTCGTCGCCGGGTCGGCGGTGTGGGGGCAGGCTTCACCGTTCGACCTGGTCGTGGGCAACCCACCGTTCCAGAGCCAGCTCGCCCGCTCGACCACACGTGAAGCCGGCTACACGACCGCGGTGGGGAGCCGGCTCGGGATCGACGCCGGGGCCTACACCGACACGGCGGCCCTGTTCCTGCCCTCCGGTCTCGACCTGGTCCGTCCCGGCGGCCGCGTCGTGCTCATCCAGCCCCAGTCGATCCTCGCGACCCGTGACGCGGCCCCGGTCCGACGAGCGGTCCTGGACCGGGGCACCCTGACCGGTCTGTGGGCTGACGACGGGGCGCACTTCGATGCCGCCGTGCAGGTCTGTGCCGTGGTCGTCGACCGGGTCGCCGACGCGAGCGGATCGGATGCGCCGAGTCCCGCCGACGCGTCGACTGCCACGGGCGCGTCGACCACACCGAACCCGGTCCGGCGGTGGTCCGGACCGGACGTCGCGTCGGCGCCCACGTTCGCCGGGTCGCTGGCCGGCACGTGGGCACCGCTGCTCGCCGGGCTCCGCGGCGTGCCGGACGTGGACCTGCACGCGGGCCCGGCCCCGGAGGGGCGGCCGGGCGGGGCGGGTTCCGCGGGGCGGGGCGGCGCGCCGGTCGTGGTGGGCTCGGTCGCGTCGGTCGCTGCCGGCTTCCGGCAGCACTTCTACGGCCTCGTCCCGTTCGTCGGCGAGGCCGGTGACGGCGACGTCGGCCCCGTGCGCGACGACGACGGACACGACGGGGGTGGCGGTGACGAGGATCGGGCCAACGATCGACCACCGGATGCGCCTGGCCGAGCCCGGTCGTCCATGCGGCTGATCACGAGCGGGCTGATCGACCCCGCCAACGAACGATGGGGGCGGACGACGACGCGCTTCGGGGGACGGCGCTTCGATCGACCCGTCGTCGACGTGGTCGCGCTGGCCGAGGCAGATCCTGAGGTGGCCGACTGGGGTGCGTCGTTGGCGGGTCCCAAGCTCCTCCTGGCCACCCAGACGAAGGTGCTCGAGGTCATCGCCGATCGGGACGGATCGCGCTGGCCGTCCGTCCCCGTCATCGCGGTCTGTGCGGCCGAGCACGACCTGTCGCGCCTCGCCGCCGTGTTGCTCGCACCGGCGGTGTCGGCGTGGGCCATGACGAACTTCGCGGGCGCGGCGCTGTCCGCCGATGCCGTGAAGCTGTCGGCCGCTCAGGTCCGCTCGATCCCCCTGCCACGACGCGACCACGCGGCGTGGGACGACGCGGCCGGTGCGTTCGAGGCCGCCGAGCGCTGCGCCGCCCGGGGTGACGGCTACGGGTGGTCGGCGCAGGTCGATCGGCTCGGCCGGGCGATGACCCGTGCCTACGGCACGGCCGACGAGGTCTACACCTGGTGGCGGGCGCGCCGCCCCCCGTTCCGGGCGTGACCCCTGCGGTCGGGTGCGCGCTTCGGTCGGGTGCGTACCCGATGGGCGATCTGGCTCGTAGGCACGCACTCGACGGAGGTGGTCCGGGACGTCGGTGTCGACTCCATCAGCGTTTGAGTCGGCGGCGGTCGGGGCGTACCCTTGCTCCCCAAGACATCAGGAGTGGCCCGGTTCGCCGGGTCCGGCAACCTGGGATAGGACACCCAAGGTGCCTCCCGCCTCGGCCTCGGTCGGTGTGGGGATGTGGTCACCGTCGGCATCGGCGGGGGCAACGAAGTGTCCGGGCATGGCCCGACCAGGCAACCAGCGGTGTCCTCCCGGCGAGCGAACGAGACGCGAGCGAAGGAGGCGAACCGGCGATGACGACCGCGCACGAGCACCTGACGGCGCGTGCACCGATCAGCGCCGACCTCCTCCCGGCCAGCGGTGCCTGGAAGCCCGGGGACCCTCCCGGCGCCCGGCAGTACGTCGAGCTCGAGGCCACCCGCACCTTCGCCCTCGAGGGCGGGGGCGTCCTGCGCGGCATCACCATCGCCTACGAGACCTGGGGGGAGCTCGCCCCGGCGGCCGACAACGCCATCCTCGTGTGCCACGCCCTCACCGGCGACTCGCACGCCGCGGGACGCCAAGGTCCCGGCCACCCCACCGTGGGCTGGTGGGATGCGCTCATCGGCCCGGGCCGGGCCCTCGACACCGATCGCTACTTCGTGGTCTGCGCCAACGTCCTCGGCGGGTGCCAGGGCACCACCGGACCGGCGTCGATCGACCCGACCACCGGCGAGCCGTTCGGCCCCGACTTCCCGACGGTCACCATGCGCGACATCGTGCGCACGCAGTCGCTGCTGGCCGACCACCTCCGGGTGCCGCGCTGGCTGTCGGTCGTCGGAGGGTCGATGGGGGGCATGCAGGTGCTCGAGTGGGCGGTCATGTATCCGCTCCGGGTCCGATCGATGGTCGCCATCGCCACGACCGCGGCGGCGTCGGCCCAGCAGATCGCCTACAGCTCCATCCAGCGCAGCACGATCGTGCTCGATCCGAGGTGGCGCGGCGGCCGGTACTACGACGCGGCACCGGGTGACGGACCGCACGACGGCCTCGCGATCGCCCGCGCCCTGGCCCAGACCACCTATCGCACCGAGGGGGCCTTCGCCACGAAGTTCGGCCGTACCGAGCTCGACCAGACCGACGACCGGTTCACCGCGTGGCAGCGCTACGACGTCGAGGGCTACCTCGACTACCACGGCGCCAAGCTCGCCCGGCGCTTCGACGCCAACTCGTACCTCACGATCTGCCGGGCGATGGACCTGCACGACATCGGGCGAGGTCGCGGCGGGGTCGCCGCGGCGCTCGGCCGGGTCCGGGCGTCGTCGCTGGTGATGAGCATCGATTCCGACGCGCTCTACCTGCCGTACCAGCAGCGCGAGCTGATCGACGGCCTGCACGCCCACGGCCTGGTCGCCGAGCACGTCACGATCGACAGCAGCGACGGCCACGATGCGTTCCTGCTCGAAACCGACCAGGTCGGTGCCGCCATCAGCGGCTTCCTCACCGATCTCGACAAGAACCTGGAGAACCACGCGTGAGCCCCGACGCCCCGATCCCTGATGCCCCCGACGGTCGCACCGGCGACGAGTCCGCCGATCCGGCCACGCCGGAGCTGTCGCCCGAGACGCTGCTCATCCGTGCCGGTCGAGCCGACAACGACACCGCGCTGGCCCCGATCCTGTGGGCGTCGACGACCTTCGTGACCCCGACGGTCGAGGACGGTCGCCGGATGGCCACGATGGCGGGCGCCAACAGGTTCTACTCGCGCTACGGCAACCCGACGGTGCAGGCCTTCGAGGACGCCGTGGCCCAACTCGAAGGCGCCGAGTCGGCGCGGGCGTTCGCCTCGGGCATGGGGGCGGTCAGCGCCGTGGTCCTGGGCATCTGCTCGTCGGGCGACCACATCGTGGCGCAGCGCCAGATCTACGCGGGCACCCAGATGTTGCTCCAGGCCGTCGCCCCCCGGTTCGGCATCGACGTCACCTTCGTCGACGGCACCGAGCCGGGCGCCTTCGCTGCCGCGGTCGTGCCGGGCAAGACGGTGCTCGTGCTCGCCGAGACGCCGGCGAACCCGCGCCTCGATCTGGTCGACCTCGACGAGATCGGTGCGATCAAGGGGCCGATCACCGTGGTCGACTCGACCTTCGCCACGCCGCTGGGTCAGCGCCCGCTCGACCACGGCGTCGACCTCGTCCTGCACTCGGCGACCAAGGGGATGGCCGGCCACAACGACGCGACGCTGGGCGTGGTCGCGGGTGCCGACGAGCTCGTCACGTGGTTGTGGAACTTCGCCGTGCTCCAGGGGGCGAACGCGAGCCCCTTCGACGCCCTCAACGGCCTGCGGGGCCTGCGCACGCTCTCGGTGCGGCTGCGCCAGCAGACCGCGAGCGCCCAGGCGCTCGCCGAGCTGCTCGAAGCGCACCCCGCGGTGGTCGACGTCCGCTACCCCGGACTCGCCTCGCATCCGCAGCACGAGCTCGCGCAGCGGCAGATGAAGCTGGCGGGCGGGCTCCTCACCTTCGAGGTCGCCGGTGGCCGCGACGGCGGTGCGGCCCTCGTCGAGTCGTGTCGCATCGCGCAGATGGCCCCGTCGCTCGGCGGACCCGAGACCCTGGTCACGCACCCGGCGTCGACGACGCACGTCAACCTGTCGCCCGACGAGCTGGCGGCCAACGGGATCACCGAGGGCACGGTGCGGGTGTCGGTGGGGCTCGAGGGCACCGACGACCTCGTCGCCGACTTCACCCAGGCGCTCGCCTTCGCCGAGACCGCGATCGGGTGACGGTGCCGGTCGTTTGCCGGCTGATCAGCTGAAGAACTTCTCGAGGTACTCGCGGTTCTCGGGCGAGCCGATGAGCTGCTCGAACTCCGCTTCCTCGCGCAGCCGGGCGGCGCGGACCTGGTCGAGTCGTCCGGCGAGCATGAGCTGCTTGGTGACCACGAGGGGTGGCACCGGCATGGCACCGATCTGGCGGCCGAGCGCAGTGGCCTCCTCGAGCAGGTCGTCATCGGGGACGACCTTCCACACGAGGCCTATCTCCTTGGCCTTGGCCGCGTCGATCCACGGCTCGGTGAAGAGCAGGTGGGCCGTCTCCTGCCAGCCGATGCGGGGTGGGAGCAGGACGCTGGCCGACGCCTCGGTCGTGACGCCGAGGCTCACGAACGGCGCCTTGAGGCGGGCGCCTTCGGCCATCAGCACGATGTCGCAGTGGGGGAGCATGGTGAGGCCGATGCCGACGCCGACGCCGTTGACCGCAGCGATGAGGGGCTTGGGGAACGCCTCGAGGACCGGCATGAACGCCTTGTAGCCCGGTTCCTCACCGCTGGTGAACACCGATGGATCGGCCATCTCGTTGAGGTCCTGCCCGGCGCTGAAGGCCCGGCCGGCCCCGGTCACGACCACGCAGGCGAGGGTGGGGTCCTCGGCGGCGTCGGCGAGGGCGTCGCGCGCCGCGCACCACAGGTCCTGGTTGAACGAGTTCAGCGCATCGGGCCGGTCGAGGGTGAGCAGGCGCATGCCGTCGCTGTCCTCGACGCGGACGACTCCACGGGTATCGAATGCCATGGCGTCACGTTCTAGCCGCGGGGCGAGAACCGGTGCTCATCGGCGGGCGGGCCTGGGTCGCACTGGTCCGGGCCCTGCAGACCCGGCCTGGGTCGAACGGGCCTGGGTCGAGCCGGCCTGGGTCGAACGGCCCAGAAACCGCTACAGGTCGACGGACGGCGCTCCGATGATGAGATCGTGCAACGGTGCAGGAGCTGTGAGGCGAGCCTCGACGGGTCGGATCGGTACTGCCCGGCCTGTGGCAACCCGAACGTCGACGGCCCGCGCCATCCCCGCTTCGGTCCTGCTCCGGATGAGCCCGTCGGTGCCCCCGAGCGACCGACGGCGCCACCGACGGGCGTGCCCTACTGCCCGCTGTGCTGGGCGGTCGCCGACCTCCGCCAGCCGTTCTGCGGCGCGTGCGGCATGTCGCTCGAGGGGGCACGGCACAAGGCGCTCGTCGACGGCTACTTCGGCTCGTGGGGGGACCCCGGTGGCACCGGGCGGCGGTGGCGCAGGCCCGGTCGATTGAGCGCCATGGCTCGAGCGTCGCTCGTGGTGGTCGCGGCGCTGTCGATCGCCGTGGTGGTCGCCGCGGTCGTGCAGCTCAGCGGCACACCGATCTCGATGTCGTCGGTTCGGCTCGATGCGCGGGGCTACACGACGTGGGGCGGCCGCCTGGCCGTCGCGTCGGTCAGCGCGTTGGTCGTCGCCGGGCTCCTGCTGGTGCTGTGGACACGGCGGTCCTACCGGAACCTCGCTGCTCTCGGCGTGAGCGGCCTCCGTCTACGAACGGGGTGGGCTACAGCGTCGTGGTTCATCCCGTTCGTCAACCTCGTGCTCCCCAAGGAGGTCGTCGACGACCTCTGGAGGGCGAGCGACCCCGAGAGCCCGCCGCTCACCTCGACGTGGCGTCTGCGCACGGTGCCCTTCTGGATCAACGTGTGGTGGATAGCCGTCCTGGGGTCGGGCGTCCTGCTCTGCGCGGCCCAGTGGCTCCCGGTCGACGCCGCCGCGGCCTCGTACGACGAGGTGCAGCTCTCGGTGCTCATCGTCGCGCACCTCGTGCTCGCGTTCGGTGCCGTGCTGACGATGATCTTGATCGGCGATGTGAACCGTCGTCAGCAGCAACGCATCGAGATCCTCTTCCAACCACCGGTCGGCCTCGAGGTCCTCGAGACCGACGGGCTCGACGGGTTCGGTCGCGACGGCGCACACGACGATCGTCGGGCACGAGCGGGGCCCTCGGTCCCGACGGCGGTAGCGGTCGGGTCCGGCGAGCCGCCGGTCGTCGTGTCGGTCGTCGGTCGCTACTGACGCCGATCGGTTCGAAGGCGAACCCGCGCGGCCGACTTCGTGGTCGACTTCGTGGTCGACTTCGGCGATCGGAGCGGTGCGTGGTACACACGGCCGCGTGCCGGAGATGCTCGAAGCCGCGTCGTACCGCGAGCTCGCGGCCCGCACCGTGGGACGAACGGTCGAGCGCGTCGACGCACCGGACGACCTGATCTTGCGACGCGGCCTGACCGCGGTCGAGGTCGTCGTGGCGATGGAACGGGCGACGATCGTCGGGGCTCGGCGCACAGGCAAGGTGGTGTTCCTCGACACCGACGCGGGCCACGTGCTCGCCCTGCGCTTCGGCATGACCGGCGTCCTCGAGGTCGACGGGTCCTTCGGTGTGGGCGACCTGCGGTACAGCTCGAACCGGCACCTTCCCGCGTGGATCCGGTTCGCGCTCCACTTCGCCGATGGCGGCGTCCTCGCTCTGCACGACGCCCGCCGGCTCGGCGGCATCGAGTTGGATCCGGACGAGTCGGTCCTCGGCATCGACGCCTCGGAGGTCGACGCCGGATCGTTGGCGTCGGTGCTGGGAACGAGCACGACGACGGTCAAGGCGCGGTTGATGGACCAGGCCCGTCTCGCGGGCCTCGGGAACCTGCTCGCCGACGAGATCCTGTGGCGTGCCGGCATCGATCCGTCGCGGCGGTGCGTGGGGCTGACCGTGGCCGACACCGGACGGCTCGCGGAGACGATCCTCGACACGATCGAGGAGCTGGCCGAGCGTGGCGGGTCGCATCTGGGCGATCTCCCGCGCGAACCAGGCGCGGTCTGCCCCCTCGATGGCACCGCGCTCGTGCGCCGGGTCGTCGGGGGTCGGACGACCTATTCGTGTCCCGGTCACCAGGTGTGACCGTTTCTCGGGAGGCCGACCCACGGGTAGGGTTTGCGGCCGCGACTCGATCACGGGACCAGCGGAGGAACGGGTGAACCAGGAACGGATGGCTGCGAGGGCCAACGTCCCGGTGCCGGCGATCCGGCTGCGGGGCGCGCTGGTCCTTGCCGCGGTCGTCTCGGGACTCGCCGTTGCCACGGCCGGTGGCGCTCCGGCCTCGGCCCAGGACGACCCGTCGACGACCACGACCGTGGAACCCACCACCACGACGACCGTGGAACCGTCCACGACGACCACACAGGTCATCACGACGACGACCCAGCGGGTGACGACGACCACGCAGCGATCGACCACCACGACGACGGAGGCACCGACCACGAGCACGTCGCCGCCCGAGGACGAGCCGAGCACGACGATGTCCACCGAGGCGCCGACCACGACGGAGGCACCGACGATCATCACGCCCTCGTCGGTCGAGGTGAGCTCGGAGGGCGGTGGGGGTGAAGGGCTGTCGACGCGCACCAAGCTCGCCGCGGTCCTCGGGGGGCTGCTGGCCGTCGCCGTGGCCATCAGCGTGTTGACCGTCTTCTACTGGCGCCACACACGTCCGGTGGTGGCGTCGATCGGCGATGGGGACGGCCCCGACGGCGTCGACGGCGTCGACGGCCTCGAGGATCGCGAGCTGGAGCCCGCCCGGACCGGGGCGACGACGGGCTCGGTCGTGTCCGGCGCCGACTCCACCCAGGAGCTGCCTGTGCTGCCCGACGCGTCGGCGGCCAACCCGGTGTCCGGGCCTGCGGCGGCCGGGCCCGATCCGACGGGGCGGACCGACCACGTGCCCGTCGTCGAAGGGCAACCGGTGGCGACCGCAGCCGAGGTGGGCCCAGGTGGGGTGTCGGGGGGGTTCGAGAGCGTCGATGCGGAGATCGCCGCTCTTCGCGAGATGCTGCTCAGACCCGAACCGGTCGCACCGGCCGAACGCCGTCCCGTGACCCTCGAAGAGCTCTTCGGCTCGACCGACGACCAGACAGGACCTGCAAAGCAATGAGTGGACAACTCGATCTCGATGCCATGATCCAGCGCTTCCGCGACCGGGCGCACGCGGTGAAGAACCGTCCGCTCCCGCCGGTCGGGGGCGATGAGCGCACGCTGTTCATCGAGCAGGCACAGCGCGACTACCAGGACTTCGCCATCATCGGCGATGCGCAGGCGACGATCGAGGACGGGATCTTGACGTTGCGCATCGACCTACGACCCCCGCAGAGCTGACGGGGTAGAGCCGTGACCGACGACGTCGCCGGTCCGCCTGCGGGCGGACCGAGGTTCGAACGGGCGATCGCCGAGATCGACGCGGCGAACGCCGACGATCCGAACACCATCGTGATCGACGGCATCGAGTCGCCCAAGGAGCTCGGTCACGCACGTCTGATGACGGAGTGGGTCGTGCGGCTCGCCCCCGACGCCGACGAGGCACAGCTCCTCGCGGCTCGGGCCCACCATCTGCGCCGGTGGGCCCTGCCTCGATCGGACTACCCCGACGGGCGGGCCGGCTACCTGCGTTGGCGGGCCGAGCTCAAGAAGCGGCACGCCCGCGATGTGGGCGTGATCCTGCGCGAGGTCGGCTACGACGACGCCACCGTCGAGCGGGTGGGGACCATCGTGCGCAAGGAGGGGAGGACCACGGAACCGGCGGTGCAGACCCACGAGGACGCGCTGTGCCTCGTCTTCCTGTCCACGCAGCTCCGAGCGTTGGCCGATGACCTCGGTGCCGACCGGACGGTCGAGGTGCTGCGCAAGACCGCGGCGAAGATGAGCCCGGCCGCGCTCGCGATCGCCGCGACGCTTCCCTTCGACGAGGTGGAGCAGGCGCTTCTCGAGCGAGCCCTCAATCAACACGAGAACCCGCCGACACAGTAGGAAGCAGTAGGAAGGGGTTGGACGTGCGAGTCGTGGCCGAGGCGATCAGGGCGCCGAAGGCCGCGACGTCACGAACACGAAGATCGGTCAGGACGGGAGCCGTCGCGTTGGAGGAGACTCGATGAACTGCGAGAGCTGCGGAGGCGCCAACCCGGCGTCGGTGGATTTCTGCGTGCACTGCGGGTCGAGGTTCGAGACCGGGTCCGAGCCCGGTGCCTCGGTGACCGAGGGAGCGGTCTCGCCTCCGCCCTCGCCGGATGCCGATGCGACGGCGACGCCCGCTCACACGCCGATCGCTCCGCCTCCACCTCCACCTCCGCCTCCACCTCCACCTCCACCTCCACCTCCACCCCCACCCCCACCCGGGTTCGACCCCCCGCCGCCGCCTGGGTTCGATCCACCACCACCACCGGCGTTCGACCCGCCTCCGGGTTTCGACTCGCCCCCGCCTCCGCCACCGGGTTTCGATCCTCCTCCACCTGCAGGTGTGCCGGCTCCGCCGCCCCCTCCACCACCGCCTCCACCTCGAGGGGGTCTTGGGTCGACGCCCGCGCCCGGTGGAGCGATCCCGCCTCCGCCGCCTCCGCCCCCTCCGGTTGTTCCCGCATCCGATGGTGTCGGGCTGCCACCGCCGCCCGCGGGCGCCGATGAGGTCGTGGGCGACGCCGACACGCCTGACACGCCTGACACGGATGAGGGCGTGGACGCCGGTGCTGTCTTGGTCGAGCCTGCCGAGGCGGATCGGATGGTCCTCGGCCAGGTGTCCGCCGATGATCAGGCGTCCGTCGATGATCAGGTGTCCGTCGATGAGGCCGTGGCCGAACCAGACCCGGCCGCGCTCGTCGCCGATGACGCCGACGGGGCACCGAAGGAGGGGTCGGCGCCTGCATGGAGTGCCCCGGTCGGTGCTGAGTTGCCTGCCCCGTCGGTCGTGGATCGGCCGTCGGTCGTGGGCCCGGTGATCGCGCCCGTACCCGCCCCCGAACCGCCACCGTCGACCGAGGCGGCCGCAGCTGGCAAGCCGGCAGCGTCCGCGGCCGCCCCAGGCACGTTGGCGCCGCCCGAGCCGGAATCCCCGGTGGGGCTCGTCGACCCACACGGCATCGACGTGTGCTTGGCCCGGCTGTCGCCGTCCTCGCAGATGGCCTCGCGCGTCGCCCTGGCGATCGCGGCCGCCACGCTCGATCCCGGCGAGCAGGTGGAGCTCCTGGTCCAGGGGCTGTACCAGAACCACGCGGGCGTCGCGATCCTCACCGACCGACGGGTGGTGCTGGTCAACGACCACGAGTGGGCCGCGGACCGCAGAGTCGTGGCGATCACACCCGACCTGGTGGTCCAGGGCTGGCAGGACGAACAGACGGCATCGCTCATCTTCGTCACCGAAGGGGTCAGTGCGACGATCAGCCTCATCTCCGACCGCCTCCTCGCCCAGGAGTTCGCGCAGAAGACCCGGGCCCGCGTCGCCGAGGCGACCTAGCTGCTTCATCGCCGCCACGGCTTCCACTTGGCCTCGACCGGTCTGGTGTTGCTACTGTGGCGGCTCCCGCGGACGTAGCTCAGCTGGTAGAGCATCACCTTGCCAAGGTGAGGGTCGCGAGTTCGAATCTCGTCGTCCGCTCCATAAGAAACCCCCTCCCCGGAGGGGGTTTCTCCCTTTCCCAGAGCGGATCGCTCGCCCTCGGCTCTGGAGCGAGACCTTCGTTCTGTACCGCCTGGTCCCACTCCGTACCGGTCCGTACCACCCCGATTTGTGCCCATTTTGTGCCGGATTTGTGCCGAGATTTTGCCCAACCCGGCCAGCCGGTCTGTTGGGAGGGACGTCGCTGCGGGCACCGGTCCGGCAGAACTGGCGATGTCGCGAGATTTCCACGCGAGTTTTTTGCGGATTCTCGGCTTGGTGGGGTGACGACCTCGAGAGGAGCTCCAGGATGAGCGATGCGGACACGGATGACACTGATGACACTGATGTCCTGACCGTTGAGGAGGCGGCATCCATCCTCCGGATCAGCCGCAATGCGGCGTACACCCTCGCCCGAGAATGGCAGTCGACCGGGGGCAGGAGCGGCCTTCCGTGCATCTCGCTTGGCCGATCCCTGCGGGTCCCACCCCTTGCTCTGCGGCACATGCTCAGCGAGGCAACGCTGCCGAGGCACTAACCCCCGCTCGGATGAGCGGGGGTTAACGATCGCCGCGCACCGAGTGGTGGCGGGTGACGCAACAGCGAATCGGACCCGATGCGCGTCCACACGTATTCTTGGCCGATGGCGGGAGTGACGGCGTGGGCAGCGATAGATGTCGCCGAGTTGGCAGCTTGGTCAACGGCGGCTCAAGCAGCTCTCGTGTTCGTGGCATTGGTAGTGGCGTGGGTGCAGCTGAAGGACGCCCGCGATGATCGGAACGCTCGGGATCGGCCGTTTGTCGTCGTCGAGTTCGACGGCGAGAGGAACCACGAGGAGGTCGACATCGTCGTTCGCAACATCGGGGCGACGATTGCGAGAGACATCAGGATTCGATTCGATCCGCCATTGAAGACCAGCCTTGATGACACTGGCTATGGCGCAGCCCACATGAAGGCGTTCAGCGAAGGCATTCCAGCCCTAACGCCTGGCCAGAGTTTGCGGGCATTGTTCGACACCGGCCCGGCGCGGTTCGACAGCGATCTGCCAGCCCAGTATGAGGCCTCGCTGTCCTATAGCGGTGATCTGCGCAACGCCGAGCCCTACCTTGAGACGCTGTCCCTCGACCTGGACCTCCTGAAGAGCCGGCTTTACGTCGATCGAAAGACGGTTCACGACGTGCACCGAGAACTCAAGGCGATTCGAGAATTGCTCGCGAAGCAGGGAACCAGTCGCGGCTCTCGAGATAGACCCGATGATGCATAGGCACTGCTCCTGTTCGAACTGAAGCGAAGACGCTGCTTCGTTCGCGGTGAGCAGATGTGGCGTGTTGGTCGCAGGGGCTTGTCCGACGACGGCGGGCCAATCGTCTACTCAAGCGGTCAGTGGGTGACGGTACGGTCTTCGCTGGCGCAGTGGATTCCAGAGGCGGAGGTCTACCCATGTTCGGTGAGATAACGATTCGGAGCCGCGGTATCGCGGGTTCAACGCCCGAGATCGATCTTGGTCTGCTCGTCGAGTCGTTGATCTTCTATCGGAGCGTGAACCTCGTCGTGGGTCGAGGCGCACTCCCGACAATCGTGCAGCGTCTCGGCGCGGATCAGTTCGCCCGTCTCGTGGAGACAGACCAACTTGACCTTCAGTACTGTCCGACCTTCACGGCCGTCCGAAGCGAAGGGTCGAGCTCGGCGAGTTCCGTCTGCGCTGACCTGGTCGTCGCCGAGATCGGGAACGAAGACACGCAGGAAGCCATTCAACGGGCCCTCTCAGGACTCGAACTTGGGACTGGGCGCGCTCGCCGCCTAGCTCGTCGCCTGGAGCGGTCGGTGCAGACCGTCCGGTTTGATGAGGCGCTCGTGACTGCCACTCAGGAGGATGCGAGGGACCCAGGGTTCGTTGACCGATCGATCCGCCGCATCCTCGAGGCTGTGTCTCCTGGACTAGTGCTTGGGGACGACTTCCGGTTCGAAGTCGAGGTCGATCGCGATGGCGAGGTAAGAGCATCGACGAATCTCGACCTCGCCGCCGCGACGGCAGCCTGCCGGCGTGTCCACGCCAATGATGTCGACGTCACCGTTCCGCTGTTGCTTAGTCACCTCATGGCGGTCCACGAGGACCTCTATCTCGCGGCGTTGTTTGATTCCGAACTAGGTGTGCCGACGTTTCAGTCCGACCTGATCCGGCTCAAGTTTTCATCGGTCTTCGAGGGCCGTGAGCACTCGGAGCAGCAGCTCGGTGAGTTCCAGGAAAAGGTGTTCCGCCACAGCAAGGCGATCGCCGAGGCAGTCCGCTCCGGCGAGGTGGACTTCGCGGACGCCTTGGACCTCGTCGACAAGTCGCGCAGGTTCCATGAATGGATCTCTGGACTTGAGCCAGACGATGACCTTCTGACGGAGTACATCGCGGCGTGTACCCACCAAACCTGGGCCGACCGCCTTCCCGCGAAGGTTGCTCGATGGGCCCTTGTGACGGCTGGCGAGACTCTCGTGGGTGCAGCAGTCGGCGGCGTCCCCGGTCTCGTCGCTGGCCTTGTGATCGGCACGGGCGATTTCATTGTCGAATCTCGGCGCGAAGGTTGGCAGCCGAACCACTTCATCGCTGGTCCTCTTGGGTCGGCGCTGGGCTAGGGATAGCTCGGGCTAGTTCCACGACCCCGGGTCGGTCGCTGATCGTTCCGAGGGGTGGGCCAAGCCTTCACCCGAAGGCGTGGGTCTGGCGAAGGAGAGCATTGGATGGTGGAGATGATCGACGAGTTCTGAACCGCCCTGGGTCTGGTGGAGACTCGGTTGGTTGGTTTACCAGCCTCTGAC
>CAZGEF010000071.1:0-17154 GCA_964525005.1 uncultured Rhabdothermincola sp. | reverse complement strand
TACCCGTGGAGTTCGATCTCGACGAAGACCAGGTGTCGCTGCGCGACGTCGTGCGTGAGGTGGCCGAGGCCGAGTGCCCCACCACCGTCGTGCGGGCGGTCATCGGTGGCGACGACGCCGTCGTCGACACCTTGTGGAAGTCCTACGTCGGCCTGGACTGGACCGGACTCGCCGTTGCCGAGGGCGATGGTGGCGTAGGTCTGACGCTGCTCGAGCTGGCGCTCACGCTCGAGGAGCTGGGCCGGGTCGCCGACCCCACGCCGCTGCTGGGCACGACGAGCCAGTACCTGCCGCTCGTGCAAGCCGTCGCCTCGGATGAGCAGCGCCACGCCCTGGCAGGCGAGATCCTCAGCGGCCGTTCGGGGGCGGCATCGTTCGATGCCTCCACGCTCGGCGCCGAGCGCGTCGGCGACGACTGGCGAGTGACCGGCATCGCGCCGCTCGTCATCGACGGAGACCGCGCCGATCGTCTCGCGCTGGCCGCGACCACCGACGACGGACCCGCCGTGTTCGTCCTCGACGCCGACCAGGTGACCGCCACGCGATCGGCCACCTTCGACGGGACCCTGCACGTCGCCCAGGTGCAGGTCGACGGCGTGACGGTTCCGGCGAATCGTGCATGCACAGGACCCGCGGTCGCCGACGGTATCCGCGACGCGGAGCTCGCTGCGCTGGTCGGGATCGCGGCCACGATGGTCGGCGCGTCGCAGAAGATCTTCGAACTGGCCATCGAGCACATTCGCGAGCGCAAGCAGTTCGGCGTGCCGATCGGCTCGTTCCAGGCGGTCAAGCACATGGCCGTCGACGTCTACGTCGCCGTCGAACGCGCTCGTGCCCTCGTGCACTTCGCGGCCCGCGCCATCGCCGAGGGCGAGGAGCACCGCGTGGTCGCGGCGTCGATGGCGAAGGCCGCGGCGGGGGAGTGTCAGAAGCTGACGGCGCGCCACGGCATCCAGCTGTTCGGCGGTCTCGGCTTCACGTGGGAGAACGACCTGCAGATCTTCGTCCGCCATGCGAAGGCGGGTGAGCTGCTCTTCGGCTCGGCGGCCTCGCATCGGGCTCTCGTCGCTGTGGACGAGTCGGCGCGTGACGGCCTCGGCGGGTCGGGCCCGGCCGACGACGAGGCGACCACGGCGTTCCTCGCCGAGTTCGTTGCCTGGCTCGACGAGAACAAGCCCCCGCCGGAGGACACGACCGACCGTCCGCAGTCGAGCGCGCACGTCCCGCCGTGGGCTCGCGAGTGGCAGCGCAAGCTGTTCGACGCCGGATGGCTCTCGCCCGGTAACGCGCCGGAGTTCGGTGGCCGCAATGCCACGCTGCTCCAGCAGTTCGCTCACCTCGAAGAGCTCGATCGGCAGGGCATCGTCAACTCGTTCAACCCGCAGGGCCTGTCGATCATCGTTCCGTCGATCCTCGCGTTCGGTACCGATGAGCAGAAGCAGAAGTGGGCCATCCCGATCCTGCGCACCGAGATCACCGCTGCCCTCGGTATGAGCGAGCCCGACGCCGGCTCCGACCTCGCCGGCCTGCGCACCAAGGCCACGCTCGAAGGCGACCACTTCCGGGTGAACGGTCAGAAAGTGTGGACCTCGGGTGCCCACGACGCTGACGTCATCCTCGCCTTCGTGCGCACAGATCCGGATGCGGCCAAGCACAAAGGCCTGAGCGTCCTGATGATCCCGACCGACCTGCCGGGCCTCACCCGACGTCCGTTCGGCTCGGTCGTTTCCCCGGAGGACCTCGACTTCAACGAGGTCTTCTTCGACGATGTCATGGTGCCCGCCGAGAACCTCATCGGACCGCTCAACGAGGGCTGGAGCGTGGCAACCGGTTCGCTGGGCCACGAGCGCGCCATGTTGTGGCAGTCGTTCGCCGCCCGCCTCGATCACCTCATCGCCAACGCTCCCGACGCGCTCGAGGCGGCCGGCGTGTGGGACGACCCGCTCGTCCTCGACCGCTTCGGCGAGGTCATCGTCGACGCCTACGCCCTCCGCCTCCTCGGCTACCGCGGTCTGCTGCAAGCGGCGCGCGGTGTGATGGGCCCCGAGCAGTCGATCCTCAAGCTCCTGGGATCCGAAGCCGTCCAGCGAGGCACCCTCGACGTCCTCGAGGCGCTCGGCCCGATCGGTCTCGACCCGACCATCCCGAGCTCCGACCAGCCCCACCTCATAGGCGAGCACTGGTCCCAGGCCTGGTTCGACCTCTACCTCAGAAGCTTCGCTGGAACCATCGCCGGAGGAACCAGCCAGATCCAACGAAACATCGTCGCGGAGCGAGTCCTCGGCCTGCCGAGGTCGTAGCTCGGAGCGAGACCCTCGATCCTGTCGGACCCCACCGGTAGGTTTGTGGCCATGGAGCGCAAGGTCTGGACCGCAGCAGAGCTCGACGAGCTCACGCCTGCCGAGGTCGACGAGATCTTCCGCGCCAGCATCGTGACGGACCTCAACGAGGTCCCACCCGAGTTCCTGGCGCGAGTGCGCGCCGCAACCCTGGAACGGGTAGCTGAGATCGATGCCGCCAAGCGTCCCAAGACCTAGTCGCCGGATCGTTCGCACCAGCACGTGGTTCTACGAGGATCTCGATCGTCAGCTCGGCGTCGATCGAGGCACGGACGGGAAGCCGTCGGCCCATGACTTCCTGGTACATGAGTTGCTGCGCGTCGTCGAGGTCTTTGCGATGGATTTCGATTCGCTACCCGAACATCTCGATCAGTTGCCGGGCTGCCGGGTGCTGATCACACCGGGATTCCTGGTTCCCGCGTTCTCCGTAGTGGGGCGACTCGCACCCGACGACGGCGTGGACCTCATCGCCCTCGAGCTCGACCTCGACTGGGGTTGAGCGCGATCAACACACGACTTCGCTCACCAGCTTCGTGATGGTGTCCGAGTCGTCGCCTCTCGTCACGGTCAGCTGGACGTCGCCGAACGCCATGTCGCCATGTATCACCGGGTTCTGTTCGGTTGAGATCGACCCGTCCGGGAAAGCCCACAGCCAAGCCGTTGGTTCGCCCCGCGACCTGTCGGTGAGTCGGATCGCGGTGATCGGGCACGAGGTCGGACTGGTCACGTTCTGGTCGAAGTCGAACGTGAAGCTGGCGAGCAGGGGCTGGGCGGCGGTGGTTGTGTCCACGACCGAGCGAGACGAGCTCGGCGAATCAGAAGGCGTGTCCGTCGCGGACGAACACCCGACGAGCAGCACGGCACCGATCGCAAGAACCGCGAGTCTCATGCCGGTTGTGACGAGCCGGCTGGTCCCCGGGTTCCCGTGTTCCCCACGGTTGACCAGCACCGGCCCGTTCAGGCTGGGATCGAACGACCCCGTCATGTGATGAACCTCCCGCGGTGAAACCGCTCGATCCCAGCCAGAACGAAGAGAGCGGCGTGGCGCGTGAGTAGAGATTGACCTGAGCCCCAGCCGACCCTCCGCGCCTGAGACGCAACTCGGTCGAGCGAAAGTCCGTCCGTTCCACCCTCTGGTCAGTCGACCCGGGAGGGCGTGGGGGTGGCCGTCGGCCGTAAATAAGCCGTAGTGAGCTTGCGAACGAAGGCGTTGCGGACCGGCGGACAGGACCCGCAGGTCCGGTCGGTCACGACACACCCGCGCCCGACACCGAAGGACGCAGGGAGACCGCGTCAGTCGAACTCAGTCGTAGCCGAAGACGACGGTCAGCGTTTCGCTGGTCGGCACGGACTGGCAGGCGAGGATCCAGCCTTCGGCGACCTCGTCGTCGTCGAGGGCGTCGTTGACCCGCATGGTGACGGTGCCCTCGACGATGCGGGCCATGCAGGTGGCGCAGCTGCCCGCTTCGCAGGAGGACGGTGGCCTGAGGTTGGCCGACTTCGCGGTCTGAAGGACGGTCGTGCCGGGCTGGTAGTCGGCGGTCTCGGTCCGGTTCTCGACGGTGATCGTGATCGTCTTGGTCGTGACCCCGCCGTCCTCGGCGTCAGCACCCACGGCCTCGGTCTCGACGGGTGGTGGCGTGCCGAACCGCTCGATGTGGAGCTTCGAGGCGTCGAGGCCGAATGCCTCCAGACCAGCTTCGGCGAGATCCATGAAGGGGGTGGGACCGCACACATACGCGTCGGCGATCGAATCCGGCCCTTCGGGAAAGGCGTTGCCGAGGAACTCGACCGCAGCGGCCGTGTCGAGGAAGCCCGAGTCGGCGTCGAGGTGATGGACCAGGGTGAGTCGATCGGGGTGAGCGGCGACGAGAGCGTCGATCTCGGTGGCGAAGATCGTGGCCTCGCGGTCGCGGTTCGCGTACAGCAGCCAGGCCCGGCGACCAGTCGTGGCGAGGGCTTCCTTGATGATGGAGATGACCGGCGTGATCCCGCTGCCAGCGGCGAAGGCGACGATGTCGCCCACGTGGTCATTGAGGCAGAAGACGCCTGCTGGCCGCGTCACGTCGACTTCGACGCCGGAGGCGAGGTTGTCGTTGAGCCAGTTGGAGACCTTGCCATCGGGCACGCGCTTGACGGTGACGGTGAGCTCGCCGTCTACCGCAGGCGCCGACGACATCGAGTAGCAGCGCATCAGCGATTCGCCGTCGACGTCGACGCGGAAGGTGCAGAACTGGCCGGCCTCGTAGGCGAACGCGTCCTCGAGGTCTTCGGGGATCGCGAGCACGATCGACCGGGTGTCCGCGGTCTCGTCGATGATGCGAGCAACAGGCAGACGGTGGAAGCCGTGATGCTGCGACGGGGAAGCGATCGGTGTCGTCTCGTCAGCCATGATCGGACGACGATAATGTCGTTCTCCTGACCGGGCAATGCAGCTCACGGGCTGTATGAGCAACGGATCGTCGTCGTCTGATGGGGAGCGGCTTGTGGGAGTCAACGACTGGAAGCTGCGCACGGTGCCGCCAGAGCTCGTGGCGCAGTACCGGGAGAACGGCGCGTGGCGGGGGATCTCGCTGGGCCAGATGGTCGCCGAGGGGTTGGCCAACATGGGCGACTCGAACTTCTCGGTGCACTCTGCGGTGCGTCCGTACAAGGGCACGTTCGCGGACATCGATCGCTCGGCGCGTGCCGTCGCCGGCTCGTGGCGACTCCGGGGAATCGGTCCCGGCAGCGTCGTCGTCATGCAGCTCCCCAACTGGGCCGAAGCCGGCATCGCGTACTGGGCGGCGGCCTACCTCGGCGCCGTCGTGGTGCCCGTCGTCCACTTCTACGGTCCGAAGGAGGTCCGGTACATCCTCGAGGTCACCGATCCCGATGTCGTGGTCACCGCCGACCGGTTCGGTCACGCGGATCACCTCGCGATGTATCCCGACCTGCTGGCTGAACGGCGAGCGGAATGGTTCGTCGTGGGCGACACCCCGGCCGAATCGCTCCCGCGGCGCGCCGAGTCGTTCGCTGTCCTGCTCGACGGCGACGCGATCGAGGGTCCGGCTGAGGTCGATCCAGACTCGCCCGCCGTCATCGGGTTCACGTCTGGCACGACCCAGAACCCCAAAGGCGTCATCCACACCCACAACTCGCTGGCCTGCGAGGCCCGACAGCTCGACTGGATGTTCCCGCAGGGAGGCCCCGAGCAGATCACGGGCGCGCCGGTCGGCCACTTCATCGGCATGCTCAACGCATTCATCGTCCCCCTGCTGCGCTGGCGCCCGGTGAACCTGGTCGATGTCTGGGATCCCGGCGCGATTCTGCGCCTGATGACCGAGGAGAACCTCGGCGTGTCGGGCGGGGCGACCTTCTTCCTCACGAGCCTGCTCGACCATCCCGACTTCACCGATGAGCACCTCGCCCGCATGCCGTTCGCCGGACTCGGCGGATCGCCGGTGCCCGAAGCGGTCACCCGACGGGCCACGGATCTCGGGATAAAGATCTTTCGCTCCTACGGGAGCACCGAGCACCCGTCGATCACCGGCTGCCTGCTCACCGATCCCGAGGACAAGCGCCTCGGCACGGACGGTCATGCCTTGCCCGACATCGAGATGAAGCTCGACGAGGACGGTCAGATCCTCAGTCGCGGGCCAGATCTCTTCGCCGGCTACACCGATGCCGGTCTCACCGCGTCGGTGTTCGATGACGAGGGCTGGTACCGCACGGGCGACATCGGCGTCCTCGACGACGAGGGGTACCTCACCATCACCGACCGGGTGTCCGACATCATCATCCGGGGTGGCGAGAACATCAGCGCCCGCGAGGTCGAGGAGCTCGTCGCCGGGGTCGACGGCGTCGCCGAAGTGAGCGTCGTAGCCGTGCCCGACGACAAGTTCGGCGAGCGGGCCGCGGCAGTCCTGCGGCTTCGACCCGGCGCCGACGCCCCGACGCTCGACGACATCCGCGCCCACCTGCAAGCTGCCGGCCTGGCGAAGCAGAAGTGGCCGGAGCAGATCTACGTCGTCGACGATCTGCCGCGAACCCCGTCGGGCAAGGTCAAGAAGTTCGTGCTGCGTGACCGGCTGCGCTCCGGTGATCTCTCCTGACCTCGGGGAGTCGCCGGCCCACCCGAAATTGCGTTGATCTTGTTCGGAACGCGACGAACGGAAACGCAATTTCGCCAGATGGGGTGGACCAGCCGGCTCGCGGGGCCCGAACTCCGTTCTCGCTGGCGAAAGCGATAACGGGGTTCTCCTGTTCGGAGATCCGTGCTATCGTGACGGCACGCCGACATCCGCAGGGACGTCGGCCGTGGACTTTGGAGGAGACCAAACGCATGGCGCACTTCGCGAAACCAGACGTCGGCAGCTGGACCGAGAGCTACCCGCACCTCGACACCGCTGACGTGTCCTACGAGGACTCGATCTCGCCCGAGCACTACGAGCTCGAGCGCGACGCGATCTTCCGCAAGTCGTGGCTGAACGTCGGACGCGTCGAGCAGCTGCCCCGCAAGGGCAGCTACTTCACCCGTGAGCTGGACGCGGCCCGCACGTCGGTCATCCTCGTGAAGGACACGAACGAAGAGGTCCGGGCGTTCCACAACATCTGCCGCCATCGGGGCAACAAGCTCGTGTGGGATGACTACCCGCAGGAAGAGACCAGCGGCACCTGCCGCCAGTTCACCTGCAAGTACCACGGCTGGCGCTATGGCCTCGACGGCGAGCTCACCTTCGTCCAGCAGGAATCCGAGTTCTTCGACCTCGACAAGGAGCTCTATGGGCTCGTCGAGGTGCAGTGCGAGGTGTGGGAAGGCTTCGTCTTCATCAACCTCGACCCCGACAACACCACGTCGGCACGTGACTCCCTCGGTCGCCTCGGCGCCGGCCTCGAGGGCTACCCGTTCGGCGAGATGACCGAGGTCTACAAGTACAAGGCCGAGATCGGGGCGAACTGGAAGCTCTTCATCGATGCCTTCGCCGAGTTCTACCACGCGCCCATCCTCCACGCGAACCAGGCGGTGGCGGATGAGTCGCACAAGCTGTCGGGCTACGGCTACGAGGCGCTCGCCTACGACATCGACGGCGATCACTCGATGGTGTCGTCCTGGGGCGGGATGGCGCCGCCCAAGGACCCCAGCATGGTGAAGCCCATCGAGAACGTTCTGCGGTCGGGTCTCTTCGGACCGTGGGACAAGCCCATCGACATCCCCGAGCTGCCGGCGAGCATCAATCCCGCCGGTAGCAAGAAGTGGGGCATCGACAGCTTCGTGCTGTTCCCCAACTTCATGCTGCTCGTGTGGGCGCCCAACTGGTACCTCACGTACCACTACTGGCCGACGTCCTACAACAGCCACACCTTCGAGGGCACCCTCTACTTCGTGCCGCCGAAGAACGCGAGCGAGCGCCTCGCCCAGGAGCTCGCGGCCGTGACGTTCAAGGAGTACGCGCTCCAGGACGGCAACACACTCGAAGCCACCCAGCGCAGCATCGAGTCCCGCGCCGTGACCGAGTTCCCGCTCAACGACCAGGAAGTCCTCCTGCGTCACCTGCACACCACCGCACGGGCCAAGGTCGCCGAATATCAGGCGTCTCTCGAGTCCCCCGTCACCATCTCGGCGTCCTGAGGAGGATCGATCCCATGACCATGCTTCCTGCTGAATTCCAGGACCTCGACAAGTACTCCGACTGGTGTCTCGAGACCGAGACGGAGCGCTACGACAAGCGCCTCGCCTCGTCGATGGCCGAGCTCCAGGACTTCTACGACGTCGCCATGCCTCGCCTCCAGGCGATGAAGGACTACCTCGACACCTTCCCGCTCGACGACCTGCCCGAAGATGCCACACGCCTGATGTGGCTGTGCTACTCGCTCGTCAACGTGTCGTTCCCGATCGAGTGCTGGCGTCAGGCTCGGGTGCCGGACAGCGGCGCCTCAGCCATGATCTCGGTGATCCAGCCCGGTCCGTGATCGGCTAGTCGTCAGAACCGAACGCAGCAGACGGGCGCCTCCCTCGGAGGCGCCCGTTTCACCTGTCGACGGCCGCTACTCGATGGGTTCGTCGCCGAGGATGGTGGTGCGCAGCATGTCGCGGGGCGAGTCGGTCGGGTAGGGAGCGGCTCGGTGGAGCACGCCGCGGTTGTCCCACATCACCGTGTCGCCGACCTGCCAGGCATGGCGGTACACGCGGTCGGGGCTGGTGGCACGCGCCAGGAGGTCGTCGAGCAGAGCTCGGCTCTCTGCCGCGTCGAGGCCGACGAGGTGGTCGGTCGATGCGCCGAGGACCATGCTCTTGCGGCCGTCGCGGTGCGTCCACACGAGCGGGTACTCGGATGTCTTGCGCATCCGCCAGGACGCGACGACCTTGTCGTTCGCGTGCGGGAATGCGAGGCGTTGTGACGCCTCGAGGGTGCACACGACCTTGAGACTCTCCACGCGAGCCTTCTCGTCATCCGACAGATGCTCGTACGCGGTGTAGGAGCTGGCGAATTCGGTCTCCCCGCCACTCTCGGCGACGGCGAGCGCGGTGAGGATCGTCGCCTTCTGGGGGCACTCGTCGTCGGGTGGCGTCGTCCCGTCGATGTGCCAGAAGAAGGTGCCCTTGAAGTACGGCGCGCTCGCGCTCTTCTCCCGATCGAGCGTGACGCGCATGATCCCCGGGAGCGGGTCACCGGTGGCGTCGAGGTCGATCTCGCCCAGGCGCCGACCGAAGGCCAGCTGCGCCTCGGGCTCGAGGTGCAGGCCGCGGAACAGGAGCACGCCGTGCCTGCCGAGAGCTTCCAGCAGCGCCTCGGCGTAGGTGTCGTCGTGCACGAGGCGGTCGGAGTCGGCATCGTGCACGCGGACGCCCACGAAGTCCGTCAAGGGCTCGAGGGTCAGCATCGTGTTGTCCATGGGGCTCCTCTGCCGCGTTGCTGCATGTCAATCGACTGATTAACACACTCCCGTTGCATCCGACAAGGAACCCGTGAACCGATTGAACCCCTCGAGCAGTGTGCTGGGTAGCCGTGGTCGCTGATCGGCGGTGAGGTGCCAGAATCACCCGATGGCTGCTCGGCGAGGCGATGCAGGGGATCCCGCTACGAAGAACGCGCTGCTCGACGCGGCCCAGCGGGTCATGCTCGCCGACGGCTATGCATCGGCGTCCAGCCGTCGAGTCGCCAAGGAGGCCGGGGTCAACAGCGCGCTCGTCTTCTACTACTTCGATTCGCTCGACGGGATGTTCGTGGAGCTGTTCAAACGGGGAGCCGAGCAGAGCTACGCGCGCCTGGAGAGGGCGCTGGCATCACCCCAACCGCTGTGGGGGTTCTGGGAGCTCATCCACGACGCCTCGAACTCGACGCTGACCATGGAGTTCATGGCGCTCGCCAACCATCGCAAGGCCGTTCGCGAGGAGATCGCCGACTACTCGCGTCGGTTTCGCAAGACCCAGCTGGATGCGCTGACCCCCGTGCTGGAGGGGTACGGCTATTCGACTGACCGGGCGCCGGCGTCGGTGCTCATCTTGGGGATGGCGAGCCTTTCGAGGTTCATGCTCATCGAGGAGGCCTTCGGCGTCGACATGGGCCACGCCGAGGTCGAGGAATCGATCCTCGACTTCATCCGCAGCCTCGAAGGCGATCGAAGGACCGAACCAGAAGGTGGTGACGCTGCACCGCCGCCTGCTTGACGAGTGTCCGCCCCGACGGTTTAATCACTCGATGAACATGCGGAGGGCGCAGCTGGAGCGACGTGATGTCACGGCCGCTGCACTGGCGTCTCGGGTCATGTCCAGGAACGTCGCCATCGCCCACGCCGTCGGCGAGCGGCGCCCGAATCCATGAGCGTGCTCAAGGGAAATCCCCGTGATCGCTATCGGTCTCTGCGAGTCAGCGAGATCGTGTCCGAGACGGACGACGCCTGCTCGATCCTGTTCGACGTTCCCGACGAGCTGGCCGATGCCTATCGGTATGTCGCCGGCCAGTTCGTCACGCTGGTGCTCGACATCGACGAGGACGAGGTCTTCCGCAGCTACTCGATGTCGTCGTCCCCGGCAATCGACGACGGTTTGAAGATCACCGTCAAGCGGGTCGACGGCGGAGTCGTGTCGAACTGGCTCCACGACAAGGTCGCCGAGGGCGACACCATCGACGTCGGCCCGCCCTCGGGCGCGTTCGTGCTCACCGACTCGACGGACGACATCGTCGCCTTTGCCGGCGGGAGCGGCATCACTCCGATCTTCTCGATCGTCGCGACGGCGCTCCGCACGACCGACCGCCGCATCCGCCTGCTGTTCGCCAACCAAAGCCGATCGGCCGCGATCTTCGACGCCGACCTTGCCGCGCTCGCCGCCGCGCACCCCGGTCGGCTCGTCGTCGAGCACCATCTCGACTCGAGCGCCGGCTACCTCACGAGCGCCGATGTCCAGTCGTTCCTCGGAGCCGCATCCGAATCGACCAATGGGGTCGAGGTCTACATCTGCGGGCCAACCGGCTTGATGGACGTGGTCGAGGCTGCCGTGGTGGAGGCGGGCATCGGCGTCGGTCAGATCCACCTCGAGCGGTTCACGCCCATCGTCTCGGAGGGAGTGGCAGCAGTGGAAGCCGGCCTTGCCGCCCATGCGCCCTCCGATGTCGAGGTCGAGATCACGATGGGCCGCAGGACCGCGAAGGTCGCACAGATGGGGGAGGCGACCCTGCTCCAGTCGGCGCGTTGGTGTGGACTGCCGGCACGCTCGTCGTGCGAGACCGGTCACTGCGCCGCGTGCATGGCCCTTGTCGTCGAGGGAGACGTCAAGATGTACGCCAACGATGCGCTGACGCCTGCCGAGCTCGAAGAAGGCTGGGTCCTCACCTGTCAGGCCGTCCCTGTTTCGAACTACGTCCACGTCGTGTACGACCCGTGATCGCAGGAGGAAGACCATGACCAGCACCGCCCCCACACCAGAGGGCACTTGGACCGAGCACTACTACGGAGAAGGCACGCGCAACGTCTCGTTCGAGGACTCGGTGTCGCCGGCCTACTGGGAGCTCGAGCGTGATGCCATATTCCGTCGCGCCTGGCTCAATGTCGGACGCATCGACGACCTCCCGCGCAAGGGCACCTACTTCACGAAGGACATCGTCGCGGCCCGCACCTCGGTGTTGGTCACGCGCGACATGAAGGACGAGGTCCGTGCCTTCCACAACGTCTGCCGCCACCGCGGCAACAAGCTGGTGTGGGATCAGTCGCCCCGCGAAGAGACCTGTGGGACGGCCCGCCAGTTCGCCTGCAAGTACCACGGCTGGCGCTTCGGCCTCGACGGGGCGAACACGTACGTCCACCAGGAAGACCAGTTCTTCGACCTCGACAAGGCGACGCTCGGCCTTGCGGCGGTCCACTGCGAGGTGTTCGCCGGGTTCATCTTCGTGAACCTCGACAGGGAGCCGCGCCAGACCTTGCGCGAGTTCCTCGGGCCGATGATCGGCGCGCTCGAAGGCTATCCGTTCGACCAGATGACCGAGCGCTACTCGTTCCGAGCCGACAACCGGAGCAACTGGAAGGTGTTCATCGACGCCTTTCAGGAGTACTACCACGTGCCCCCGTTGCACACGCAGCAGCTCGGCCCGAAGCACCAGAACAAGGAAGCCGAGTTCCACGGAGCCCACTACCAGCTCGATGGCCCGCATCGAGTGGTGAGCACGAGCGGGTCGCACAAGCACCTGTTCCCGTCCGACATCGTCTATCCGGGGGAAACGCTGTTCCGCAGCGGCAACACGGGTCCGTGGGATCGCCCCGAGCTCGGTGACGACCTTCCCGGCGTGAACCCGGGCGGCGTCAAGCACTGGGGGATCGACAACTTCCAGATCTTCCCGAACCTCGAGGTGCTCGTGTACGAGCGTCAGTGGTATCTCAGCTACCGGTTCTGGCCGACTTCGCACAACACCCACACCTTCGAGGCCGATCTCTGGTTCGTGCCATCCATGTCACCCCGTGATCGGCTCGCTCGCGAGTACGCGGCGCAGACCATCAAGGAGTACGCCCTGCAGGACGCCGGCACGCTCGACGGCACGCAGCTCGGTCTCGAGTCCCGGGCCTTCGACGACTTCCCGCTCAACGACCAGGAGCTGCTCGTCCGGCACTTCCACAAGTCGGTCGCGGACTGGGTCGGCGACTACGAAGCGACCGCTGTCGAGGTGCGACGATGACCACGAACGATTCGTCCGCTCCCCGCCGATCGCGCCTGTTGCCGCCCGAGTTCGACGAGCTCGAGCCCTTCGCCGAGACGTGGGCGCTGGCCACCGAGCCCGAGCGCTGGGACCAACGTCAAGCCAGCTCCATGGACGAGCTGCAGACGTTCTACGACGTGATCTTCCCGCGGGCCGAGGAGGCCATCGCGTACTGCGACAAGTTCGAGCTGGACGCCATGCCCGACGACGCGCTCCGGTTGTTCCGGATGCTGCACTCGCTCGTCATGGTCTCGTACGCCGTCGAGGTCTGGCACCAGCAGCAGCCGGTCGACGTGGGTGCTGCCCACATGGATCGCACCCGCGAGCCGCAGCCATGACCGGCGAGCTCGAGGGGAAGGTCGCGGTCGTCACCGGAGCGGCCAACGGCATCGGTCGCTCGATGGCAGAGATGTTCGTTCACGAGGGTGCCAAGGTCGTCATCGCCGATGTCGATGATGTGGCGGGCGTGAAGGTCGCGGCCGATCTCGGCGACGCCGCCACGTTCCAGCACACCGACGTGTCAGACCGTGATTCGGTGCGTGCCGCGGTCGAGGTGGCCGTGGAGCACTTCGGTGCGCTCCACGTCATGGTGAACAACGCCGGGATCTCAGGTGCGCCGCGCCGGCTCATGCAGGACGACCTCCGCGAGTTCGAGCGCATCATGGCGGTCGACCTGTTCGGCGTGATGGTGGGTACCCAGGAGGCGGCGCGGGTGATGGGCGAGGGTGGCTCCATCATCAGCACGACGTCGATCGCCGGCATCAGCCCCGGCGTGGCGTTCGCCAGCTATCGAGCGGCGAAAGCCGGCGTCGCCCACTTCAGTCGATGCGCCGCCATCGAGCTCGCTGAGCTCGGCATCCGTGTCAACGTCATCGCACCGGGGAACATCGCCACCGACATCAACGCGGTGTTCGACACCAAGACGATCGTCGGCAAGCTGCAGCCCCTCCAGCGGCTCGGCACCACCCAAGACATCGCCAACGCCGCGGTGTACCTCGCCAGCGAACGATCGGCACAGGTCACCGGACTTGTGCTACCCGTAGATGGCGGCACAACCCTGGGCACGCCCGCCCCGCGCATCGGTGAGATCACCAAGCAGCGAACCGCAACCGACGCCTGATCCGCGCGTCGAGACCCCCTCGAGAGGAAGACCTTCAATGAGCGATCCAACCGTCACCGTCCTGCATGCCCGAGGTGTGCTCGATGTCGACACCGGTGAGGTCCTCGACAGCGCCTACGTCGTGGTCGAGGGAAACCGCATCGCCGCCATCTCGAGCGATGCCACGGCGACGAACGGTGCGGACGAGGTCATCGAGCTTCCGGACCTGACGCTGGTTCCCGGGCTCATGGACATGGAGGTCGACCTCCTGCTCGGCGGACCGGGCGCGACGATGTCGGATCCGGTGCGGTTGGACCCGGCGAAGATGACCCTCCGAGCGGTGTTCAACGGCAAGCGGACCTTGGCCGCTGGCTTCACCACCGTTCGGAACCTGGGTCTGTTCGTGAAGACGAGCGGCTACATGCTCGATGTCGCGCTGGCCGAGGCGATCGAAGCAGGCTGGGTCGAAGGCCCGCGGGTTATCCCCGCCGGTCACGCCATCTGCCCCACGGGCGGCCATCTCGACCCGAGTGCTCAGAGCGGGCTGGCTCCTCACATCATGCGCCTCAGCGTGGAAGAGGGCATCGCCGACGGCGTCGACGAGGTCCGCAAGGCCGTCCGCTACCAGATCAAGCATGGGGCCCAGCTCATCAAGTGCGTCGCGTCGGGCGGCGTCATGACGCAGACCGGCCCCCCGGGGGCCCAGCAGTACTCGACCGAGGAGCTGACGGCCATCGCTGAAGAGGCTCACCGTCGAGGCCTCCGCGTCGCGTGCCACTGCCATGGCGACACGGCCATGAACGCGGCGATGGACGCGGGGATTGACTGCATCGAGCACGGCTTCATGGCGTCCGATGAGACCCTCGCACGGATGGTCGAGACGGGGACGTTCCTCGTCTCCACGAGCGCCCTGACCGAGAACTGGGACATCACGAACCAGCCGAAGGCGCTCCAGGCCAAGGCGAGCGAGATCTTCCCGCGGGCCAAGGCATCGCTTTCGAAGGCGATCGAGGCAGGGGTGAAGATCGCCCTGGGCACGGACGCTCCCGCCATCTGGCACGGTCGGAACGCCGAAGAGCTCGAGATCCTGGTCAAGCGGGGGATGACGCCCCTGCAGGCGATCCGGGCCGCGACGACGGTCAGCGCCGACCTGATCGATCGACCGGATCTGGGCCGCATCGCGCCGGACAAGCTCGCCGACATCGTGGGTGTCGCGGGGGACCCGCTCTCCGACATCTCGACGTTCCGCAAGGTCCCGTTCGTGATGAAGGATGGCAACGTCTTCCAGAACAAGACCTGAGTCCGGCGACTGGTCCCCGATCCCGTGATCGAGCGAGCGGCCTTCTCCAGCTGGGCGTTTCGGCTGACCGGCCGGCGACGGGGTGATACCATCCTCTCATTCAACGGAAACGACGTTCTCCCCATTCGGGCATGACGTATCCATGAACTGGAGCAACCGATGACTGATCCGCGGCAGATGTCGCTCGTGGCCTTCATGCAGGCCGGCAGCCAGACCGTGTACTCGGGCTCGTGGCGCCATCCGGCGACCGAGCACGGGTTCCTCGACCAGCGCTACTACCAGAAGCTCGGTCGCACCCTCGAAGAGGGCTGCTTCGACATGATGTTCTTCGACGACCGCCTGGCCATGCCAGGCGTGTACGGCGACTCGGTGGCGGCCACCGTCGAGGTCGGCGCCCGCCCGGTCAAGCTCGACCTCAGCATCGTGCTCGGGCTCATCGCCGGCGTCACCGACCACATCGGCCTCGGCGCCACCTACTCCACCACCTACTACTCGCCGTTCCACGTGGCGCGCACCTTCGCCACGCTCGACCACCTCAGCGGCGGTCGCGCCGCGTGGAACGTCGTCACCTCGGTGAACGACAGCGAGGCGCAGAACTTCGGCATCGACTCGCACCTCGGCCACGACGAGCGCTACGACCGCGCCGACGAGTTCCTCGAGGCCACCACCGCCCTGTGGGACTCGTGGGAGGACGACGCACTCATCCTCGACCGCGTCAACGGACGGTTTGCCGATGGCAGCAAGGTGCACGAGGTCAACTACGACGGCAAGTACTACAAGACCCGCGGGCCGCTCACCGTGCCGCGAGGACCGCAGGGTCGACCGCTGCTCATGCAGGCTGGCTCGTCCGGCCGAGGCAGGCAGTTCGCCGGCCGCTGGGCCGAGCTGATCTTCACCGGCGATCCGGGCATCGACGTCGCCCGCAAGCACTACAAGGACCAGAAGGAGAAGATCGGCGAAGCGGGCCGTGACCCCTCGAAGATCCGCATGCTGCCCATGGCGTACACCGTGCTCGGCGAGTCCCAGGCGCAGGCCGAAGATCGCGAGCAGATGTTCCTCAACGACCTCGTCGATCCGCAGGCCTCGCTCGTGCTGCTCTCCGAGCTCATGAACTACGACTTCTCTGCGATCCCGCTCGACACGGTCATCGACGACGAGCTCGTCGAGAACATCTCGGGCATCCGGGGCCTCGTCCAGAACCTGCGAGCCCACATCGGCGGCGATGTGACCCTGCAGGATCTCGCCAACCACCGGGCCACGCTGCTCCAGGGTCCGCGCTTCGTCGGCACAGCCGACCAGGTCGCCGATCAGATGGAGGAGTGGTTCTCGACCGAGGCGTGCGACGGCTTCGTCATCGCCGCCACCCACACCCCGGGGGCCTACGAAGACGCGGTGCGACTGCTCGTGCCGGAGCTGCAGCGGCGCAAGCTGTTCCGCGACAAGTACCAGGGCGACACGCTGCGCGAGACCCTCGGCATCGACCGCCCGGCCTGAGCCGTCTGACTGCCGTGACCGACCGACCATCGCCCCTCGCTGGTATTCGCGTCGTCGAAGCGGCCACCCTCGCCGCGGGGCCGATGGTCGGCACGACGTTCGCCGAGTTCGGCGCCGATGTCATCAAGGTCGAGCAACCCGGGACGGGCGACCCGATGCGCACGTGGGGCCCCATGCGCGAGGGCGTCGGCCTGATGTTCAAGAGCGTGAGCCGCAACAAGCGATGCGTCACGCTGGATCTGCGCAACGAGACCGGCCAGAAGCTGTTCCACGAGCTGCTCGCCCAGAGCGATGTGCTGGTGGTCGGCAACCGCCCGAGTGCGCTCGAACGCTGGGGGATCGACTACGAGTCGATCCACGCCGCCCATCCCCACATCGTCATGGTCCACATCACTGGCTACGGCAAGGGCGGATCGAAGAGCGACCGGCCGGGGTACGGCACGCTGGCCGAGGCGATGAGCGGCTTCGCCCAGCTCACGGGCGAGCCTGATGGACCCCCCACGCTGCCGCCCTTCATGCTGGCTGACGGCGTCGCGTCGCTCGCCGCGTCCTCGGCCGTGATGATGGCGCTGTACCACCGCGATGTGCATGGAGGCACCGGCCAGCTCATCGATCTGAACCTCATCGAACCGCTGGCACGGCTCATGGAGTTCAACACCCTGGGGTACGACCAACTCGGGCTCGTCGCCGAACGTCAGGGCAACCGCCTCGACGCCAGCGCACCCCGCAACGCCTACCGCACCTCCGACGACC
>CAZGEF010000070.1:0-17338 GCA_964525005.1 uncultured Rhabdothermincola sp. | reverse complement strand
CAACACGCCGGCGCCGACGTCCCGGGCTCCCGAGTTCAACGAGCACGGCGACGAGCTCCTCGCTGGTCTCGGCCTGGACGTGGACCAGGTCATCGACCTCAAGGTCCGCGGCGTCGTCGCCTGACGGTCGGAGGCACAGAACCATGCAACGCGGCATCTTCCTCGTCGAGGCTCGACCGGCGTCACCCGATCGAATCGACGAGTTCCACCGCTGGTACGACCAGGTCCACATCCCCGAGATCTTGCGCTTCGACGGGTTCGTGTCGGCCCGTCGCTTCGCTCCGGTCACCGACGACGGGCCGTTCGTCACGATCTACGAGATGGAGGCCGATGATCTCGAGTCCGCGCTGGGCGCCTGGCGAGAGGCGTCCCGTCGCGGGGAGACCGACCGCAGCGACGTCGTGCAGTCGGACCCGCCGCCCCGAACCCGGCTCCTCGTCCAACGTGGGTGACCTGCGTCCGGGAACCGATCGGCACCCGAGACGTGCGCGGCGGATCACCTTCCCGCGCCGATCTGCCCGGTGCCGCCGAACTGGCAGGCCAAGGCCGTCGTATCCGACGGGTTCTTCCTGCCAGTTCGGGATCTCGGTCGTGGATCGGGTGTCACACCCGGTCGGCGAGCCGCGCCGCCCGACGTAGAGTGCGCTGGTGCCTGACCCCGAGCCGCCCCTCGACCTCGGCCTCGCCGCCTACTTCGCGGCGGTCTCGATGCGCACGGCCGAGCTGGAGGTGTCGAGCACCATCGAGGTCCACGACGCCCTGCGCGACGAGCGCGGTGCGCTGCGCATCGGGGCCGTCGCCTACATCGCCGACATCGCGACGGGGCTGGTGTCGGGCCTCGCGGTGATCGATCGCGACCTGTGGGTGGTCACCACAGATCTCGATGTCCACGTGACCGAGTCGGTGGTCGACGGCCCGGTGCGCGTCCACGCCTCGACGGTTCGCGCCGGCGCGACGACCGCGGTCGCCGCCTTCACCGTCCACGACGAGGGAACCGGACGGGTCGTCGGCGGTGGGACCGGGACCTTCCGTCCGTTCACCTTCGACTTCGACCGAGCGATGCTCGCGACCCCGATCGGCGTCGAGCGCCGCCACGACGTCGGTGTCGTCGTCGACCGCACGCGGGTGGTGGACGACCTCGGCTTCCGGCTCGGTGAGGACGGCTCGGTCGAAGTCTCCGTCGAGGGATGGCTCCGGAACCCGTGGGGAATGCTCCACGGCGGCGTCATCGGCTGCCTCGTCGACGTGTCCGCCGAGGTCGCCGGCTCCGCCGCGCTGGGTCGTGCCGCCCGGGCGACGAGCGAGATGATCCGCTTCCTCGCCCCCGGTCGCGTGGGGCCGGTGCGAGCGGTGCCCGAGGTGCTGGCCTCCGACGACCGCTCCGCGCTGGTCGAGGTCCGGCTCGTCGACACGGGCGCCGACGATCGCCTCGTCGCCATCGGCACCGTCACCCTCGTCTGAGTCTCACGCCCCTCGACGGGCGGCACGCGATGCATCGACTCGGTCGCCGAGATGCCCGCATCGATGGCGGGTTGGCGTGGTGAACTGTCGAGGTGGGCGTCGCCGACGAGGAGTCGAACCGGAGGTTGCTGCGGTCACGTGACGCCATCGACCGACACTTCGCCGAGCCGCTCGACATCGCGACCCTGGCATCGATCGCATGCCTGTCGTCGTCGGCGTACATCCGGTCGTTCAAGGCGACGTTCGGCGAGACGCCCCACCGCTACCTGCAGCGGCGTCGCATCGAACGGGCCATGTACCTGCTGCGGGCGACCGACACGCCGGTCGGCGACGTGTGCTTCGAGGTCGGTTTCGGGAGCATCGGCACGTTCGGTCGGACCTTCCAGTCGATCGTGGGGGAGAGCCCCAGCGCCTACCGAGACAGCGGGGACATGCCGAACGTGCCCACGGTGTTCGTGAAGCGCTGGATGCGACCGAGCAGTTTCGGAGAAGCGTCGTAGGCGCACCGTCCGTATCGTCACGTCCATGTTCAACAACATCTCCCGCTCACAGGTCTTCGTCCTCGACCAGGACGAGGCGCTCGCCTTCTACGTCGACACCCTCGGTCTCGAGGTCGCCGCCGACATCGACGTCGGCTTCATGCGCTGGCTCACGGTGCGCGTGCCCGGCGATCCGGTCCGCGAGATCCTCCTCGAACGTCCGGGCCCGCCCGTCATGGACGATGCCACCGTCGAGACGGTCCGGGACCTGCTGACCAAGGGAGCACTGCCCGGCTCCCTCTTCCTCACGACCGACGACGCGCAGAAGACCTTCGAGACGCTGAGCGCTCGAGGCGTCGATGTCACCGACGAGCCCACCGAGCGCCCCTACGGCATCGACTTCGGCATCCGTGATCCGTTCGGCAACGCCATCCGCATCGGTCAGATGAACGACGTCGACCCCGCCGACCAGACCTGGTGACGACCGGCCTGGGCCGGCCTGGGGCAGGCCTGGGCCGGCCTGGCGCTGATGCCTAGCTCGGATCGTCGGCTACCGGTCGGCCACGACCACCGTCGTCGTCGGTGGTGGCGGTCGTGGGTGGTGCGGTCGACGGGGCGGCGAGCCGACCGAGGGCGATGGTGGCCACGACCATGGTCGCGATCGCCGCGATGAGCAGGAGATCGGCGGCCCGGCCGACCTTCAGGGACTCCTGGTAGGCGGTGAGGCCCAGGGCCATGGCCACGACCGGCTTGAGCACGGTGACCGTCGGCAGGCTGGTCTGGACGTCGCCGGCCTGGTAGCTGGACTGCTGCCAGAAGGTGCCGAGGCTGGCCGTGATGGCCATGCCCCACAGCTCCCACGTGGTGATGCCGGCGAGGAAGCCGTCGTCGAAGCCGTTGATGCCCGACTTGGTGAGCGGGGCGGACAGCCCGAGGAGCACACCGGCCGCCACGGCGAGCACCAGCGAGCGCTTCGTCCCGTGGGGCAGCGAGCTCGCCGACCACACGCAGGCGGCGATGAGCGGCCCGGTGATCACCAGCGCCGGGAGCCAGTCCCGGAACGGGGGCTGGTCGATGCCCGCGGTGGGCTCGCCCAGGATCATGAACACGGCGAGCGCGGCGGCGAGCACGATCGCCCAGCCCCACTCCTTGCCCGTCAGGCGCCGCTTGTCGGCGAACGCGGCGAGCGGGAGGGCGAAGATCAGCGTGGTGACGAGCAGCGGCTGGACGAGCAGCAGGCTCCCCACGGCCAGGGCCCACGCCTGCACCCCGAAGCCGGCGACGTCGGCGACGATCCCGGCGAGCCAGACGGGCCGTCGGGCGAGCGAGCCCAGCATGCCGGCCCCGAGCGCGTCGTCATCCGCGATGGTCGACGTGCCGCGCTGCTGGAGCACGGACGCCACGGCGAAGAGCAACGCAGCGAGGAGCGAGAGCAGGATGGCGAGGAGCATGGGTTCGGGTGGTTCGGGGATCGACGACAGGCGATCGACGACAGGCGTGGGGCACGTTCGTCGGTGCCGGCGAGAGCCTACGAGGGCTGGGGTGCTCGTGGCGCACGATGCGCGTCACCCGGGGAGGGCGAGGGGACCATCGGTGGGTCGTCGGGCCTACCGCGGATGCGGTCGGTCCACGTCTACGATCACCCGTCGAGATGTTGGCCCTGAGGTCGGTCCAGGAGGCGCGATGACGGCTGTCGCCATGTACAACCGAAGGCGCAGGTTGCGCCTCCTCGGCTGGGCCACGGTCGTCTTGCTGGTGGGTCTGTTCGTGTTCACCGCGCTGCGCACGACGCACGATCCGATGTCGGTGTTCTCCTGGGATGCGGTCGAGACCGGGGCCCAGGGCATCTGGCGGGGCTGGCGCGCCACGATCCTGAACCCGTGGTACCTCGGCCTCGTGGTGGTGCTGATCGTGGCCGAGCGCCGCTTCGCCGCCGAGCGCGGCGCCGGGGTGCTGAGCGTGGGCGGGGCCAACGACTTCGTGTGGCTGCTCGCCTTCCCCTTCACGAGTGCGACGATCGTGGCGCTGTGGCTCACCGCGGTCGACGCCATCTTCTTCGACGGCTTCGACGGCACGGTGATCGACCTGCCTGAGTACGTCACGCTGCCCGTGGCGATCGCCATCGCCTTCCTCGTCGGCGACTTCCTCAACTGGTTCACCCACTACGTGCGACACAAGGTCCCCACGTTCTGGTACTTCCACGCCGTGCACCACAGCCAGCCCCAGATGGGGGTGTTCACCGACTTCCGGGTGCACTTCATGGAGACGGTCATCGCCGCGACCCTGATCTTCGTCCCGACGCAGCTCCTGGGCATCGAGGGGCGCATCGGCATCGTCCTGGCGTTCTCGACCCTGTACTTCACCGCCTTCACCCACGCCAACCTGCGGACGAACCTCGGCCCGTTGCGGTGGGTGCTCGTCACCCCGCAGTTCCATCGGGCCCACCACGGCTACGCCCCGGAGTTCATCGACGTGAACTTCGGAACCGCGCTGAGCATCTGGGACCGCATGCTCGGCACGGCCTACACGCGCGACGAGGACGAGTACTGCCGCACCGGCATCGCCGATCCCGAGTTCCCGCTCACCCGCGACGGATCGGTCGGCGAGGTGGTGGGGAGCTACGTGCGCCAGAACGTGTACCCGTTCAAGCAGTGCGTCGACGACTTCAAGGCCTTCGAGCTGGGTCGGGGCCGACCCGAGGACGCCCCCGAGCCGCGGAGCGACGCGTCGACCTGACGGTCACGGCTGCCGTCGTCAGCCCGCCGTGGCGGCCGCTGCCCCGGTATCCGGCGTCCCGGAATCCGGCGCCTCGTCATCCGGGGTCGGACCGCTGAGGGTCGACGGGAGGTTGCGCGTCGAGGCCAGGGACACGAGCGCGAGGAACGCGGAGGCCAGGAGCCCGACCTTGAGCGCCTGGAGCTGAGCCTGGGCGTAGTCGTCCACGATGGCCGCCGTCGTGGCCGCGTCCATGCCGGCATCGCTGGCCGCGCTCGCGAGCTGGTCGGCGTGCACGAAGTCGATGCCGTTCGTCGACGCCTGGTCGACGAGGGCGGCGGCCGTCGGGGTGTCGATGCGGTCGTCGTGGTCGACCTTCGCGACGAAGGCCCCCGTGAGCCCACCGAGCACGAGGGCGCCGACGAGCGCGACCCCGAGCGACGAACCGAGCTGCTGACCGGTGTACTGGAGTCCACCGGCCTCGCCCCGTCCCGACGCGTCGACCGACGACTGCACGACGTTGCCGAGCTGGGAGACCATCAGCCCCATGCCGACGCCGAGCGCCGCCATGCCGACGGCGAAGCGCGGTCCGGCCAGGTCGGGTTGCACCGCGGCGATGAGCACGAAGATCGAGATGACCACGATGACGAGGCCGGCTCGCACCAGCGTCCGGACCGGGAACCGGTTCGACAGGCGCGAGCCCGCCGCGGAGAACACGAACATCGTGATCGACACCGGCAGCATGCGGATACCGGTGTCGAGGGCATCGAGTCCGACCACCAGCTGGAGGTAGAGCGGGACGGCGAAGAAGACGCCCATCAGGATCAGGTTCTGCGTGAACAGTCCCATCAGGCCGGCCCGCAGGGGAAGGACGCCGAGCAGGTCGAGGTGGACCAACGGGTCGGTGCCCGACGACTCGCGGTGGCGCTGCCAGCGGACGAAGGCGCAGATGAGGACCGCGCCCGCGGCGACGACGAACGGGGTGAGGGCGAAGCCGAACACCTCGACGGGAGAGTCCTTGGGTTCGAGGACTCCCCACGTGGTCGACTGGAGCACGCCGAGCACCATGAGCCCGAGCCCGGCGGCCGAGAGCACGCCACCGACCACGTCGAGCCGCGGTTTGTCGCCTTCGATCGCCACGTCGCGGATCCGGCTGGTCATCGAGAGGATGAAGGCCACGAGGACGACCTCGCCGACGAACACGATCCGCCAGGTGACCTCGGTGGTGGCCCAGCCGCCGAGGATGGGTCCGATGGCGATGCCGGCACCCGCGACCCCACCGATCACGGCGTAGGCGACCTTGCGGGACGGTCCCTCGAAGTTGCCCGCGACCAGCGCGGCGAGCGCGGGGAGCACCAGCGCGGCGCCGACTCCCTCGAGGATCGACCAGCCGACGGCGAGCTGCACGACGGTCTGCGATGCCGCGGTCAGAGCGGACCCGCAGGCGTAGATGGCCGAGCCGATCACGAAGGCACGGCGCCTCCCGACGATGTCACCGATCTTGGCCCCGACGAGCATGAGCATCGCCATCACGAGGCAGTAGAGGGTGATGACGCCCTGGATCGTGGTCACCGTCGTGTCGAAGTCCTCGACCAGCTGGCTGATCGACACGTTCATGACCGACTGGTCGAGGACCATCACGAACTGCGCCGTCGCCAGCGCGACGAGTGGCCACCACCGCTTCACCGGTCCACCGCCGGGAGGTGGTCTCTGCTCGACCTGGGGTGCGTCATCGGGCTGCTCACCGCCGGAGTGTAGGTGGCTGTGCATCGGGGCTGGCCGAAACCCCCCGATCGGCGCAGCCGGGGAGATCCCGGCCCGGCGAGCGGTCGGGGGCCAGACTCCATGGGAGCCCCACAACGACGGAGGTCCCGCAGGTGAGCTACGAAGAGGTCGTCGAGCACGTGGTGCAGGTCGTCGAGGCGGTCGGTGCGTCCATCATGGTGCTCGGCGGGCTGTGGGTCCTCATGGCGTACGTGATCGGTCTCGTCAAGGACGGGCACGACGCGGGCGCCTACTCCCGCCTGCGGCGGCGGCTCGGGCAGGTGATCCTGCTCGGGCTCGAGGTGTTGATCATCGGCGACATCGTTCGCACGATCGTCGTCGACCCGACGGTGGAGAGCGTGGCGGTCCTCGGGCTGATCGTGGTCATCCGGATCGTGCTCAGCTTCTCGCTGGAGGTCGAGATGGACGGAACCTGGCCGTGGAGCCGCTGGAGGCTCGAGCGTGACGGGACGCGTCCGCCGACCTGATCGGACGCGAGTCAGCCCAACGGCTCGGAGATGACGTCGAAGTGGTCCTGGTAGGCCTGGGCCCGCTCGCGGTAGGCGTTCTCGTCGAGTCCGGTGTCGGCGAACGAGTACCGCTTGAGACCCCCGGACTGGTCGCCGGGGTGGGCGACGAGGAAGTCGCGCATGCGGGTCTCGGCCTCGGCGGTCAGCTCGAGGCCGATCTGGTCGTAGATGGCACCCACCGTCGCGATGGGATCGGCGGTGAAGTCCTGGAAGCGCACGTCGACGACCTGGTCGGCGGGGAAGACGCCGTTGCGCCGGGCCTCGAGGCACCGGTCCAGCCCGAGGACGATGTCCTCGCCGTACTGGGTGGCGAGCCGCTCGACCTCGAAGCCGGGGCTCGTCATCTCCCGGAGGTTGGCGCCCAGGGCGCTGATGGAGGCGATGACCCGCAGCGGGTCGCGGTGCGTCTGGACGACGACGGCGTCGGGGTACTCCGCCATGAGCGCCTCGGGCGACCAGAGGTGCGCCGGTGACTTGAGCAGCCAGCGCTCGGCCTTGTGCTCGGACTGGAGGTGCTGGAGGAACCGTCGGTGCCAGCGGTACGCCGGCGCCATGTCGGCCTCGAACAGCAACCACTTGTTGTAGGCCGGGATGTCGAACTGGATCGGGTAGATCATCGATCGGAAGTCGGCGGCGTAGATGCGCACGTCCTCCTGGGCGAGCTCGGCGCCCATCTCGTGGAACGCCGAGAACCCGGGGATCATCGAGTCGACGAAGTCGAACTGGGCCTGGCACTCGGCGATGCGGGGGTCGGTGCGGTAGGTGGCGGTCCGGGGCGCGGGAACTGGTCGCTCGACCTCCCAGCTCAACGGCGCGCGGTTGGTGTGGTCCTGGGCGATGAGGTCGAACAGGATCGTCGTGCCGGTGCGGGGTTGGCCGACGATCACGATGGGTCGTTCGATCTTCTCCTCGGCGACGGTCGGGTGGCTCGTTCGCCAGTCCTCGATGAGCAGGCGGTTCGAGAGGTCGACGACCACCTGGCCCTCCACGGCCTGGACGCCGACCTCGTTGAGGTCGGCGGTGTCGCGCACCGACTCCAGGTAGCGATCGAGGCCCTCCTGCCACGTGGGCTCGCCGAAGTCCTCGAGACCGGTCTGGCCCGTGGCCGCCTCGATGAGCCGGTCACGCGTGACCGCAGGATCGTCGGTGGACACGGACATGGCGTTCTCCCCCCGGAGCTGGTTCGTGGTGGCACCCATCGGCGCACCGGTCGTCGCGCACCCGACGGGTCGCGACGTCGTGAGCAAGAATGGCAGCTTTCCGCGCTCGGCGTGGTCGATTCGGTGCCGACCGTCTCGCCTGCGCGGCGGCCGGAGGGGGACACATCCGGGAAGCCGGAAGAGGGGAAGCGCTCATGCGTGCGTTGCAGGTCACCCGGCACGGGGATCCGATCGAGGTGCTCGCCGTCGCGGAGGTCGACCCTCCCGAGCCCGCCGAGGGGGAGGTGCTCATCCGCGTCCACGCCTCGGCGCTGAACTTCAACGACATCGACCGGTGCCTCGGCACGCTCGTGTCGGTGACCAAGGACCCCCCGTTCACGCTGGGCATGGACGTGTGCGGCACGGTCGAGGCCGCCGGTGCCGGCGCCGAGCACTGGATCGACCAGCGGGTCGTCGCCATCTCGAACGACGCGCTCGGTGGTCTGGCCGAGTACACGGTCGCCGCGGCGGGTGCGGTGTTCACCGCGCCCCCGGAGCTCAGCGCCGTCGAGGCGGCGGCGTTCCTCATCCCGTTCCACACCACCCACCTGGCCCTCTTCCACCGCGCGCAGGTGCAGGCCGGTGAGACGCTGCTCGTCCTGTCGGGTGCGAGCGGGCTCGGGACCGCGGCCATCCAGCTGGGTGTCGCGGCCGGTGCGCGAGTCTTCGCCACGGTCAGCAGCCCGACCAAGGCCGAGCTGTGCCGGACCCTCGGGGCCGAGCTCGTGATCGACCACACCACGGAGAGCTTCGCCGAGGCCGTGCTCGTCGCGACCGATGACGTCGGGGTCGATGTCGTGTGCGACCTCGCGGGGGGCGACTTCGTCGCCCCGTCGTGGACCTGCGTCGCTCGGGGTGGGCGCTACCTGCCCATCGGGTTCGCCGACGACGACCAGAACGGCATGACCGGCCGACCGCTGCGCATGGCGTGCATCGGCAACTTCTCCATCGTCGGCGTGCTCTGCGCGTGGGTGGACGACGTCGATCCCGGCATGCGCCGGTTCGGGTTCAACCCGTACGGCCGAGCGCAGGGCGACCTCGTGCACGCCGACTTGCGGCGGCTCATCGCCGAGGGGGCGATCCGGCCCCACGTCGGTCGGGTCGTGGCGCTGGACGGAGCGGCGGCCGCGCTCGACGACCACCAGCACCGGCGGTCGCTCGGTCGCACGGTGGTGGAGATCGGAGCGTCGTGACGGTCGACGCCTGCCGGGATCTCGTGGGCCGATCACCTACCGCAGATCCACGCCTGACCACCTGCTCGGACCTGACCTGACCTGACCTGACCTGACCTGACCTGACCGGACCGGACCGGACCGGACCGGACCGGACCGGATCGGCCTGGCCAGGTCGGCCTGGTTCAGATCGGCCTGGTTCAGATCGGCCTGGTTCAGATCGGGATGTCGCCGTGCATCATCTCGAGGTCGTCCTCGCCCGGCTCGTCACCGTGGTGGGTGACCTTGAAGAGCCAGCGATCGAGGATGAGGTAGCGGGCGACCCACACGACGCCGAAGCCCGCGAGCTGGGCGATGAACACGGCGCCGCCCTCGACCAGCCCGCCCTTGCCGTGCACCTGCTTCTCGACGAGGAACGTGAGGAGCGTCGCGAAGGTCACCCCGGCGATCGCGGCCACCCAGAACACGAGGATCTGCGTGCGGAGGCGGTCCCGGGACGTGTCCTTCCACACCACGTACTTGTTGGCGAGGAAGTTGGGGATCGTCAGGATGAGGGCCGACGCGATCGACGCCTTGGTGAAGTCGCGGTGGACGACGCCGTCGATCTCCTCGGCGAAGACCGTGTTGCCGAGGATCTGGATGAGGATCTGGCCCACGGGGACGAACACGACCGACACGCCGAGGTATCGGAGCTGCTTGCGCCCCTCCTGCGACTTCGCGTGGGCGAGCAGCTCGGAGGGCGATCGGGGGATGGGCATCGGAGCGACGTTACCGGAGAGCAGCGCCGCCGCCGGTAACCCGCCGCCGGTGGCCCGCCGCCGGTAACCCGCCGCCGGTGGCCCGACGTGCCGGCCTCGCGTGCGGCGGGGCAGGATCGGGGTGTGCGTGACTCCGAGGAGCTGTTCGAGGGCGTGCGGGCGATCGTCGCTTCGATCCCGCCGGGCCGGGTGACGACCTACGGCGACATCGCCGCCTGCCTGTCCGGTGCGCGGCCCCGTGCGGTCGGGCGGGTGATGCGCCAGGACAGCCAGGACCTGCCGTGGTGGCGGGTGGTCAACGCCGCCGGCCGACCCGCTCCCGGAGCGGAAGCGGCGGCTCGCCGTGAGCTCGAGCGCGAGGGCACGCCGCTGGTGGTGCGGCCTGAGCGGCCGTACCGGGTCGATCTCCGGGCGGCACGGTGGGATCCGGCCGGGGGCGATCCGATCGGCGGTTGACCTGCGCCCGCAAGCGGGACGAAGGGTGGTCAGGCCGTCGGTGGTCGGGCCGTCGGGGGTCAGGCCGTCGGCGCCGCGTCGGTCGGTGCGTCGGTGGCGGCGCCGTCCGAGGGGCGGTCCGAGGGGCGGTCCGATGAGCTGTGCGCGGCGGTCGGATCCTCGGGGTCGGGAGCCGGGGCCGCCGTGTCGGCGTCGGTCGAACGGGCGTCGATCGCCACGGGTGCAGGATCGGTCTGCTTGGCGACGAAGGACTGGAGGAGCTCGGCGAGGTCGATGCCGAGGAGGTTCTTGGTCAGCTCCTGGGCCTGAGCCACCGTGGACGTCACGCTCTTGACGGTCTGGCTCGCGCCGTCGGTCGAGATGACCGACAGGTTGTCGATCTGACCCATCGGACGGGCGGCTTCGGCCACGATCTTGGGCAGTGCGTCGGCGAGCAGGTCGATGACCGCTGCGTCGCCGTACTCGTGGTACGCCCCGGCCTTCTTGGTCATCGACTCGGCCTCGGCCTCGCCCTTGGCGAGGATGGCTGCGGCCTCGGCCACGCCCTCGGCCTTGGTGGCCTCGGCCAGGGCGGTGCGTCGCTCGCGCTCGGCCGCACCTGAGAGGCGGATCGTCTCGGCTTCCGCTTCGGCCTCGGCGATCTCGCGGCTGCGCTGGGCGGCGGCGTGCTGCTCGACCGCGTAGCGAGAGGCGTCGGCCGGCTTGCGGATCTCGGTGTCGAGCTCACGGTCCTTCAGGCTGGCCCGGCGCGTGGCCACCTGCTCCTGGGCAGCGATGACCTCTTGGTCCTTCGCCGCCTGCGAGAGGGGACCGGCGGCCGCCGCGTTGGCGGCCGCGGCGTCGGTCTCCGCCTTGATCTCGGCCTGCTTCAGCTGGAGCTCGCGGTTGGCCACCGCGATGGCCTCCTCGGCGAGGATGCGGGCCTGCTCCGACTCGCGTCGGGCCACGGCCTCGGCGATGGCGGCTTCCTTCTCGGCGCGAGCGGCCTCGGGGCGACCGAGGTCGAGGAGGTAGTCGCCTTCGGCCTGGATGTCCTGGAGCTGGAAGGTGTCGAGCACCAGGCCCTGGCCCGTGAGGCTGTTCTCGGCCTCCTCGGCGACGGCGCCGGCGAAGGCGGCACGGTCGCGGATGATCTCCTCGACGCTGAGCCGGCCGACGATGGCACGCAACGAACCGGCGAGCACCTCACGGGTGAACACGTCGATCTCGCCCTGCTGGCCCAAGAAGCGCTGGGCCGCGGCCCGGATGAGCTCCTCGGTGCCACCCACCTTCACGACGGCGACGCCTTCGAGGGTGCAGCGGATGCCGTTGGCCGAGATGGCGGCGGGCACGCTGATGCCGATCTGGCGGCTGGTGAGCCCGATCACGCCGAGCTTCTGCACGAACGGCACCACGAACACGCTGGCGCCCATCACGACCTTCTGGCCCGAGGTGTCGCCACCCCCGGCCTTGCCCTTGCGTCCGGTGATGATGAAGGCCTCGTTGGGGCCGGCGACCCGGATGCGGCTGATCACGAACAGGATCAGGACGAGGACGAGGACGACGAGGCCGATGACGGCGATGATCGGAGTGCTCACGGTGGGGTGCTCCTGGTGGTGGGTGGCTCGAGAGGTGGGGGTGTGCGATCAGGTCGGATGCGGGCGAGCCGGCGGGGTCGGTGGCGGTTGCCGGTCGCGGTGGTCATCGGGGTATCTCGCCCCGCGAGTCGGCATCGAAGGCCACGACGGCGACGAGGGTGGACGACACGACGTCGACCACGACGACCTCGTCTCCGGCGGACAGGTCGTCGTCGGAGGTGCACGCGACCTTCATCGGCCCGGTCGGACGTTGGAGCAGGACCGCGCCGTAGCGACCGGGCGCGGGAGCGGTGACGATCCGTCCGAACGAGGCGAGGAGGTCGCGTTCGGTGTCGGTCGGATCGGTCGGCATGTTCATGAACGATCGACTTAGGCGGATGGCGCCGACCCCGAACAGCACGCCGCCGGCCACGCCGAGCACGAGCCCGAGCGGGCCGAGCGGGTCGACGGTGGCGCCGGCGATGAAGCCGAAGGCGGCGAGGAACGCGGTGACGACCGGAAGCGACAGCCAGTCCGAACCCAGGTCGATGAGGTCGAACGAGAGGTCGAAGCCGTCGATGACGACCGCGATCAGGAGCACCGCCGTGCTGATCACACCCAACCAGAGGAAGCCGTTCATCTCCGGCGTCACCCTAGCGGGATCGCCCTCGTCGGGCGTCGGGGTTTCGCGGCGACGTCGGCAGGCGCCTGTGCCGTCCGGTGGCTGGGCGGCGCTTCGAGGTGACACCCCCACGACGATGATCTACACAGATGTCGAGCGTTCGCCGGCACGTCGCCGCGCAACGGCCAGCAGGAACGGAGGGGTCATGAGCGCACGAGCCGGGGGAGACCTTGCAGGGAAGGTCGCCGTGGTCACGGGAGCGGCGTCGGGTCTGGGCCGCGCCATCACACACCGCTACGTCGATGCCGGCGCGCTCGTCGTCGCAGCCGACATCGATGCGGATGGCCTCGACGAGGTGGTGGCCGAGATCGGTGAGACCGTCGTGGCGGTGCCCACCGACGTGACCGACGAGGCGAGGGTGGAGGCGCTGTTCGCCGCGGCGGTCGATCGCTTCGGAAAGGTCGACGTCGCCGTGGCCAACGCCGGCACCGGCACCGCCGCGCTCCTGGTGGATCACCCGCTGGACGAGTGGCAGCGCGTCGTCGACCTCTGCCTCACGGGCGTGTTCCTCACCCTCAAGCACGCAGGCCGGGTGATGGTCCCGGCCGGTGCGGGATCCATCGTGCTCATGTCGAGCCTCAACGGTCGCCAGCCCGGCCGCGGCATGGCTGCCTACTGCGCCTCGAAGGCGGGCGTGTCGATGCTGGCGCAGGTCGGAGGGCTCGAGCTCGGAGCGTCCGGGATCCGGGTGAACGCCATCGCTCCGGGCTTCGTCGTCACGAGCCTCACGTCACCGCTCCAGGACGTGCCCGGGGTGATCGACGAGTACCTCGAGAACACGCCCGTGGGGCGGGCGGGCCTGCCCGCGGACATCGCCGCGGCCGCGACCTACCTGGCGGGCGACGGCAGCACCTATGTGAACGGCACCGTGCTCGAGGTCGACGGCGGTGCCCACACGATGCGGTACCCAGATGTGATCAGCGGTGTCGGCCGCCTGCTGGAGGGCTGACCCGCACTCGACCTCGTCATCTCGACAGCCGTCCCGGTCGTCACACCAGGGGCTGAGCGGATGGGGTCCACCCGCGTGGGGCACCACGTCGACATGCCCGCTCTGGCTCGCTTCGCTCTCGGGCCGCTCGGGCCGCTCGGGCCAAGGGCCTGCTCTGGCTCACTTCGCTCTCGGGCTGCTCGGGCCACGGGCGAGCTCCTCGGCCTCGCTGCGCTCGGCCGATCCACTCGCCCTCCTAGTCGAGCTCCCGGAGCACGTCGTGCATCTCGGTGCGGAACCGGCGCAGCTCGTCGCGGTGCAGCACGGTGAGCGATTCGAGGACGCTCTCGCCCTCCGCGGTCACACCGACGTGCTGGCGGCGGAGGTCGTCGGGGTCGGTGCGGGTCGTGACGAGACCCCGCCCCTCGGCTCGCTGGATCAGCTCGACCGTCGAGTGGTGCTTGAGCTGGAGGCGGTCGGCCAGGTCGGCGATCGTGGGGGGTTCGTCACCGGTCCACCCGCGGACCGTGAGGAGGAGCTGGTGCTGAGCAGGGGTGATCCCCGCCGTGCGGGCGGCGTCCTCCGAGAAGCGCAGGAACACCCGCAGCGCATGACGGAACGTGGCGAGCGCCACGTAGTCGGTGTCGGAGAGCTGGCGGGTCGGGCGCGGGTCGGTCATGAGCGGGTGGTCTCCAGGGCGGGGGGTCCTCCGGGTCCATGGTCGTCGCGCGACCGCTGGGTGTCGAACATGGCCAGGCGGTCGGTCGCCACGAGCGCGACGACGGCGGCGACGAGCGTGACGGGCAGGAGCCCGATGCCGGCCATCTCGGTCACGACGAGGGTGGTGCCCAAGGGGGTCTTGGTCACCCCGACGCACAGCGCGACCATCAGGCAGGCCATGAGCACGGACTCGTCCGCGCTCGGGAACGCGTGGTGCAGCAACTGGCCTGCGGTCGCTCCCATGAAGAAGAGGGGGATGATGAAGCCGCCCTTCCACCCCGACGAGAGCGTGACGGTGGTGCCGAGGAGCTTGGCGACCAGCGCGACGGCGAGCGCGGCGGCGGTGAGCCGCCCGTCGAGCATCGTCGTGACCTGGACCTCGCCGAAGGTGAGCGCGTAGGGCGACCAGAGCCCGAGCAGGCCGAGCAGGATGCCACCGACGACGAGGCGGCCCGATGTCGGGATCCATCCGAGGGCGAACCTCAGACCTCGTACGACGTAGGCGAACCCCCAGGCACCGGCGGCACCGAGGAGGCCGAGCACGGCGGCGATGCCCAGGTCGACGGCGTGCAAGGTGCCGATCGGAGGGAAGTCCCACACCGGGCCGATGCCCTGGCTGTTGAGGACGAGGTAGATCCCATAGCCGGCTGATGACCCGACGAGTGCCGGGAGCAGAGCTTCGTAGTACTGCAGCCCCCGTCGGTGCAGGATCTCGAGGGCGAACAGCGCGGCGCCGAGGGGGGCGCCGAAGAGCACGGCGAAGGCCGCCGCCATGCCCGTGATCGTGAGGATCCTGGCATCGCTCGCCGGTCGACCCAGCCGTCGGGACAGCCAGGTGCCGAAGGTCCCACAGCTCTGGACCAGCGGTGCCTCGGGTCCCATCGCGCCACCCGCCGCCACGCACAGGAGCGAGGACGGAACGAGCGGTCGCAACCTGCGCACGTCGTCGGTGCCTCCGAGCACGTGGATGTTGTCGACGAGCAGCTCGACGTCTCCGGACGATCCGCCGATCCGGGTGATGGCGGCGACGGCGGCGCCGGTCGCGGTGAGGATGGCGAGCTGGACCACGCCGCGGTGGTCGTCGGGGCCGAGGATGTCGGTCAGCGCGTTGAGCGCCGCGACGTACGCCGCTCCGATGAGGCCACCCCCGATGCCGACGGTGAGGACGGCGGGCCACAAGCCACGCCGGATCCGCACGACCGCGGACGACAGGCTGTCCCGGGGGGAAGGGAGGTTCATCACGAAGATATATCGTAACCCGATATATCGGGCCCGGGGCAACCTGCCCGAACCGACCTGCCCGAACCGACCTGCCCGAACCGACCGGCCTGGGCCGACTTGCCTGATGGAGCGGGTCGGTCCGTCAGGCGCCGTGCAGCAGGCCAGGCGGCAGGTCGGCGACGACCTCGGCGAGCTGAGCGAGGAAGTCGCGGAACACCGAGGTCTCGCGCCAGTACATGGCGATCTCCCGGCGCGGTGCCGGGTCGACGAAGCGCCGCAGGACGATGTCGTCCGACGGCGGAACCGGCGGCTGTACGGCGAGCTCCGGAAGGAGCGTGACCCCGACACCGGCCGCCACCATCTGGCGGAGCGTCTCGAGGCTCGTGGCCCGGAACCCGCTGCGCTCCGATGCGCCGGCCAGCTGGCACACGCTGAGCGCCTGGTCGCGCAGGCAGTGCCCCTCCTCCAGGAGGAGGATCTGCTCGTGGGCCAGCACGGACGCGTCGACGCGCCCTTCGGTCGCCGCGATGGGGTGATCGGCGGGAACGGCGAGGACGAAGTCTTCGACGAAGAGCAGCTCCTCGTGGAGCTGGGCGTCGTTGACCGGTCGGGCGACCAGCACCGCGTCGAGGATTCCCTCGCGCAACTGGTGCAGGAGGATCTCGGTCTTCTCCTCGACGAGCAGGAGCTCGAGCTTGGGGAAGCGGGTGTGGATGCTCGGCACGACGTGGGGGAGCAGGTACGGCGCAAGCGTCGGGAACAGACCGAGCCGGATGCTGGCCGACTCGGGGTCGCGCGCCTGGCGGGCGATGTCACGGATGTGATCGGTCTCGCGCAGGATGGCTCTCGCCCGCTCCACGACGCGCTCACCTGCCTCGGTCAGCAGGATCTGGCGTCGGTTGCGCTCGACGAGCTGCACGCCGAGCTCCTGCTCGAGCTTCTTGATCTGCGTGGACAGCGTCGGTTGGCTGACGAACGATGCCTCGGCGGCACGGCCGAAGTGGCGATGGTCGGCCACGGCGACGAGGTAGCGGAGATCTTGCAGGTTCATGGATCCCTCGGGTCGTCGGCGATGCCGTGGGCCGGCATCGGGTGCCTACCGTCGGGCGGCAGGTGGCGGCGCGGTCAGGCGTCGACGGAAGCGAGCTCGGCCGGAGCCGGAGCCGGCGTGCGGATGAGGTGGTCGAAGGCGCTGAGTGCTGCGGTGGAGCCGGCGCCCATGGCGATGACGATCTGCTTGTACGGCACGGTGGTGCAGTCGCCGGCAGCGAAGACGCCCGGCATCGAGGTGGCGCCGCGCTCGTCGATGACGATCTCGCCCCGGGGCGACAGCTCGACGTCGCCCTCGAGCCACTCGGTGTTGGGGAGCAGCCCGATCTGGACGAAGATGCCTTCGAGCTCGACGGTCTTCGTCTCGCCGTTCGTGCGGTCCTCGTAGACCAGGCCGGTGACCTTGTCACCGTTGCCGATCACCTCGGTCGTCAGCGCGCTGACGACGATGTCGACGTTGGCCAGGCTGCGCAGCTTGCGTTGGAGCACCTCGTCGGCGCGGAGTTGGCCGTCGAACTCGATGAGGGTGACGTGGGCGACGATGCCGGCGAGGTCGATGGCGGCCTCGGCGCCGGAGTTGCCCCCGCCGATCACCGCGACGCGCTTGCCCTTGAACAGCGGCCCGTCGCAGTGGGGGCAGTAGGTGA
>CAZGEF010000069.1:0-17368 GCA_964525005.1 uncultured Rhabdothermincola sp. | reverse complement strand
CGATCGAGAGGCGGTCGTACACGACGACGTCCGCCCGACCCAGCACCTCCGCGCCCCGCACGGTGAGCAGCCCGGGGTCTCCCGGACCGGCGCCGACGAGGAAGACCGTCACTCGGCGGTGTCTCCCGCACCGACGTCCGCGACGGTTGCCGCCGCCTCGGCCGCGTCGGAGGCCGCGGCGTACGCGTCGAGGGCGCGCTGTCGGCTCTCGGTCAGATCGACCATGGGCGCCGGGTAGGTCTCACCGAGCGTCACGCCCGCCGCGGCAAGCGCGTCGTCGGATGCCTCCCACGGCGCGTGGATCGCCCTGTCGTCGAGCTCTGCCAGCTCCGGGAGCCAACGACGGAGGTAGGTCCCGTCGGGATCGAACTTCCGGCTCTGGGTCACCGGGTTGAAGATGCGGTTGTACGGGGCGGCATCGAGCCCGGTACCGGCGACCCACTGCCAGTTCCCCACGTTCTGGGCGATGTCGGCGTCGATCAGGAGGTGCCGGAAGTGCGCCTCGCCGACCCGCCAGTCGATCAGCAGGTTCTTCACCAGGAACGACGCGGCGACGATCCGGGCACGGTTGTGCATCGTCCCATCGGTGCGCAGCTGGCGCATCGCGGCATCGACCACGGGGATGCCCGTGAAGCCGCCCTTCCACGCCGACAGGTCGGCCGGTGTAGCGCGCCACTCGACCAGCTCGTACTTCTCGCGCACGGCGCGGGTGGGGAGATCAGGCCTCTCGAAGAGGAGGTGGCCGTACCAGTCACGCCACGCGATCTGGCGGACGAACGCGGCGCGACCCGGCGTCTCGTCCCCGACCAGGTCGACGACGGCTCGCGGGGAGACCGTGCCGAGGCTGAGGTCCGACGAGAGCGAGGAGGTCCCGTCACGATCGAGGCGGTCCCGCACCCCGTCGTAGTCGTCGACCCGTTCGAGGAACGCCTCCAGCCGGTTCCACGCCTCGCGCTCACCCTCGGGGTACCGAGCCGGCTCATCGAGGCGCGGCAGGGGGTCACCAGGATGATCGAGTACGACCGCCTCGCCACCGGTCGGCCACACGTCGAGCTCGCTCGCGGTCCACGCCTTGTAGAAGGAGCTGAAGACCCGGTGCAACGTGCCCTTCGCGGTGACGACGCTGCCGGGGCGGCGCACATAGGTGCCCCACGACGTCTGGACCGGGACATCGAGCGCCTTCGAGACCCGCTCGTCACGGCGGCTGGCGTAGGGCGTGACATCCGCGTTCCAGTAGACACCACCGGCCTTGTAGCGGGCGACGACCTGGGGAACCAGATCGACCGGGTCGCCGGCCCGGACGTGCAGGCGACCACCGACCCGCTCGAACAGCTCGTAGTCGAGCGCCTGCAGGCTCGCCATGAGCTGGCGGCGCCGGAAGGGTCCGGCCCGATCGAGCAGCCTCGGGTCGAGCACGAAGAGCGGGACGACGGCCTTGCGGTCGGCAGTGGCCGCGGCCCAGGCCGGGTTGTCCTCCAGGCGCAGGTCGCGTCGGAACCACACGAGACCGATCTCGTCCGACTGCATCTGGCGAGGTTAGATGCTCGTCCCCGTCGCAGCTGAACTCGTTCCGCCCCTCGAGTCGACGTCAGGCAGATCGCCGACGCACCGGGCACGGTGACCGAGTGACCCCGACGGTGGCGATACGATCCCGCCGCCGAACGGACCCCGGGAGCGATGTTGAAGACGATCGGCCTCGTGCTCGCCTACATCACCGCACCCAGTCGGGCCCGCAACCTCCGGGTCGTGCTGTGGCTGCTCGTGCTGCTGCTGGTCCTCGTCGCCATCTTCAGCACGTTGTTCCACCTTCTGATGGCCGCCGAGGACCGGCAGTTCGCCTGGATCACCGGCGTCTACTGGACGATGACCGTGATGTCGACCCTCGGCCTCGGCGACATCACCTTCCAGTCCGGGGCGGGCCAGGTGTTCACGGTCGTCGTGCTGGTGACCGGGACGATGTTCATCCTCATCATCTTCCCCTTCACGTTCATCCAGTTCGTGTTCGTGCCCTGGGTCGAGCAGCGCAACCAGGCGCGGGCCCCGCGCAAGCTGCCCCCGTCCACGTCCGGCCACATCATCCTCACGGACACCGGCACGATCGAGGACGCCGTGATCCGGCGCGCGAAGAACGCCAACGTGCCCTACGTCGTGATCGTGCCGGCGCTCACCGACGCGCTGGCGCGGTTCGACCAGGGCTACAAGGTCATGGTCGGCGACCTCGACAGCCCCGACACCTATCGCAACGCCCAGGTCGAGAACGCGTCGCTGGTTGCGGCTACCAACTCGGACCCCACCAACACCAACATCGCCTTCACCATCCGGGAGATCGATCCCGCCGTCCCGATCGTGGCGACGGCCAACGCCGCGGCAGCCGTCGACGTCCTCGATCTCGCCGGGTGCTCCGACGTGCTCCAACTCGGCGACATGCTCGGTCGAGCCATCGCCCAGCGGGTCCTCGGCACCGACGCCCGGGCCCACGTCATCGACCGGATCGACACCCTGGGCATCGCCGAGGCCAGCCCCGCCGGCACCGCGCTCGTGGGGACGACCCTGCGCGAGGCACGACTCCGCGAGCGCTTCGGCGTCACCGCGGTCGGGTTCCGCCGCCGGGGTCAGTTCACGATGGCCTCGGCCGACACCCCCATCGACGCGGACGCCGTCCTGATCCTCGCCGGTGAGCTCGACCACCTCGAGGTCTACAGCGAGGCGTTCGGCGTCGATCGCGACATCGACACGCCCGTGATCATCATCGGTGGGGGTCGCGTCGGGCGGGCGGCGGGCCGGGCCCTGGCCCGCGCCGGGCTCGACTATCGGATCATCGAGCAGCGCAACGAGCGGATCCGCGACCCCGACACCTACGTGCACGGCGACGCGGCACAGCTCAGCGTGCTCCAAGAAGCGGGCATCGAGCAGGCGTCGGCCGTCCTCGTCACCACCCACGACGACGACATCAACGTCTTCCTCACGATCTTCGCGAGGAAGCTCCGGCCAGACGTGCAGATCATCGCCCGCTCGAACCTGGACCGGAACGTGTCCACCCTCCACCGCGCCGGGGCCGACGCCGTGCTGTCGTACGCCTCCATCGGATCGATGGCCATCTGGAACACCCTCGAGTTCAGCGACACCGTGGTGCTCGCCGAGGGCCTCGACATCTTCCAGGTCTCGATCCCGCCGTCGATCGTGGGCCGTTCCCTCGCCGAGGTCGACATCCGGGCTCACACCGGCTGCACCGTGGTGGCCGTGCAGCAGGGCGACCGCACCGACACCAACCCCGATCCGGCGGTGCCGCTCCCCCGCGACGCCGAGCTGGTCATCGTCGGGACCTCGGAGGGAGCGAGGGAGTTCCACCACCGCTACCCGAGCCCCGGTCCCGGCCCGAGGTAGGAGCAGGCGCGCTCAGGCGATGGGGCGGCCGAAGGGCAGGGGGTCCACCCAGGTCGCGAGGAACGCCTCGGCGCGGCGGCAGGCGCCGAGGAGCGGCCCGTCCTCGGCATCGAGCACCGTCGAGATGCCCGCCGCGATGGCATCGGCCGCGGCCCGGGACGCGGATTCGACCGTGGCGTCGTCGTCCACGAACGCGAGGCCCGCCGTGGTGATGAAGTCGGGGAGCACCGTCGTGCCCGAACGCTGCAGCGTCGCGAGCGCCTTGGCCGTCACGGGGATGGGCCCGTACGGCACCACCGCCGCGGCGACCACGTCGGCGGCGACGACGTGGTCGACCACACCCGCCTTCGACCCGACGAACAGGAGGTCGACGGGAGCGGCGAGCGCGACACCCGCCGACACGTCGAGATCGAGACCCGCGGCGAGCTGGTCGGCGGTGAAGCCGGACCCGTCGGGAGCGATCGCCCCGGCCTTGCCGATGCTGACCGCCCGGATCGTCACGCCCGCGGCGAGGAGCTGGTCGCTCAGCGCGCTCCCCGCGACGTCGTGCCCCTCGATGCCCACCGTCCGGCCCTCGAGCCCGCCAGGCAGGGCCGCGCGAGCCGCGCCGAGCACACCCGCCGCGGTGATCGCCGCCCCGTCGGACCACAGCAGGTCCGGGCGGTCGTCCGCAGCGCGCAGCGCGGCCAGGTCGTCGGCCGACAACCCCTTGCCGGGCAGCGTGAGCAGGCGTCCGGAGGACACCCACGGCTCGACCTCGGCGACGAAGTCCCCTACGGCTGTCTCCCACGGAAGCTCGGGTCGGGCGGCTTTGACGTTGATGCCCGCGGACGCGCCGCCCACCTTCATGCCCAGGGACGCGTAGCGGTAGGTCTCGGTACGGGCGAGCCACGTGGCTCCGTCGACGAGGACCTTCGGGGCCAGCCGGGTGATCCCCACGGACTGCTCGGCGGACTCGATGTCGAAGACGACGAACGCGTCGACGGCGGAGAGCTTCTCGGTCTTCACAGCCAGGAGTCTGGCACCACCGTGGCGCCTTGCGTTCGCCCCACGGTCCCCCGCCCTCCTCACCGCCTTCGGTCCCCCGGTGTCGCCCCTGCTCCTGTCCGGCCGCTGTGCGCCTGCCCGGCCGCTGTGCTCCTGTTGAGCGCGAGACTCGACGACTGTGACCCGTCCCGCCCGATCGACCGGTGCCGCCCCGTCCGACGACGTCATCGTCATCGGCGCCGGCATCGTGGGCCTCGCCACGGCCCGGGCCCTGCTCGCCCGCACGCCGTCGCGGTCGATCCGCATCCTCGACAAGGAGGGCTCGGTCGGCACCCACCAGACCGCGCACAACTCCGGTGTGGTCCACTCGGGCCTCTACTACCGGCCCGGCTCGGACAAGGCGAGGCTGTGCACCGCCGGACGCACCGAGCTCGAGGCGTGGTGCTCGGCCCGGGGCATCGAGGCAGACCGGTGCGGGAAGGTTGTCGTGGCGACGTCGCCCGACGAGATCGCCCCCCTCGACGAGCTCCACCGCCGGGGGGTCGACAACGGCCTCACCGTCGAGGTGCTCGATCGACGGGGCCTCACCGAGCACGAGCCCCACGCCGCGGGCATCCGGGCGCTCTTCGTGCCCGCAACGGGTGTCGTCGACTTCGCCGAGGTGGCGCGCCGACTGGCCGACGAGCTCCGCGATGCCGGGGTCGCCTTCGAGCTCGCCAACCCCGTCGTCGCCGTCCACGAGTCGAGCGACCAGGTCGAGGTGACCTCCGTCGACGGCCCGCGCCGGGCCGACCGGCTTGTCAACTGCGCCGGGCTGCACAGCGACCAGATCGCCCGGGCGGCGAACCTCGATCCACCGCTTCGGATCGTGCCGTTCCGGGGAGAGTTCTCCGAGCTCGTCCCGTCGCGCCGACATCTCGTGCGCCACCTGATCTACCCCGTCCCCGACCCCCGGTTCCCCTTCCTCGGTGCCCACTTCACGCGTGGGCTCGACGGCTCGGTCCACGTGGGGCCGAACGCCGTGCCGGCCTTGTCCCGCGAGGGCTACCGCTGGCGCGACGTCTCTCCCCGCTCCGTTCGCCAGCTCACGACCGACCGTGCCACCTGGCTGCTCGCCCGGCGCTACTGGCGCACGGGGCTCGGCGAGGTGGCCCGTTCGCTGGTGGCACCCCTGCTGCTCCGCCAGCTCCGGCGCCTGGTTCCCGACGTGGGACGGGGCGACCTCGTGCCCGCCGGCAGCGGGGTGCGGGCCCAGGCCGTGCGCGACGACGGGACGCTGCTCGACGACTTCGCCATCGAGCAGACGGCGCGGTGCGTCCACGTCCTGAACGCCCCCTCGCCAGCTGCAACCGCCTCGCTCGCCATCGGGCGGCACGTCGCGGCGATGCTCGACGGCTGAGTAGGAGGCCCGCGCCCGAGCGGCGCAGAGCGGGCAACCCGCGCCCGAGCGGCGCAGAGCGGGCAACCCGCGCCCGAGCGGCGCAGAGCGGACAGCCACGCCCGAGCGGCGCAGAGCGGACAGCCGGGTGACAGAAGTCATGCTTGCAAATGCAAGCAAACAGGTTGACTGCGCAAGCAGACGGGGGTTCACTGAACCCCACGCCGCCCTCCGCACGACGCTCCGCTCCCGAGGAGCACGGAAGGCCCGAAGCACAGGAGCCGAACCCATGGCCACCACCCCGTCGTTCGACACCCTCTCCGAGGTGCAGGACACCATCGTCGAGGCCGTCGCCTCCATCCAGGAACCGGTCAGCAGCGCGGTCGCCAAGGCCGCCGGCACGCTCGAGACCCGCATCCCCGAGCTCCCCGACTTCGTCACCGACAACATCGGGTCGGTGCGCACGTTCGTCGACAGCCAGTACGACTTCACCATCCGCATCGTCAACACGACCCACGACATCGCCCTCGCCGTCATCGACGCCGTCGAGCCGGTCACCAAGTCGGCCACCAAGACCACCGCCCGCAGCACCGCCAAGTCGGCCACCAAGAAAGCCGCCTGATCCGGCCACCGCCGGATCCACCTCCGGACTCGGACCCCCTCCGAGTCCCGCCCGGCCGCTTCCCCGCGGACCGAGGCCAACAGACCTCGACGGATCCCCCCGTCCGTCGACGGTCCCCCGAGAGGGCCCTTCCCCCGAGGGCCCTCTCGGCGTCTCTTGGGAGGTGCGCCGATAGGCGTGCCGACCCGGAAGGTCGTGTCCTGTCCGACCGCAGCGGAGCGGAGCGAGGGATCGGACGAAGCGTTCCTCGCGACCCCCGTCACCTATCCGCGTGGCCTGTTGGGGTCCGTCCGACACGAACCCATAAATCCCGACTTCTCCCGTCGACTTTTGTGAGATAGAGCCTAAGATGGCTCGGCAAGGCGTCCCCCAACGCATCTGAGTGCACCGGTCCGGCCGGTGCGTACCCCGCAGAAGGAACACATCAATGGCACTCCGACTGGGCGACGAAGCCCCGAATTTCCAGGCCGAGACCACCGAGGGACCGATCGACTTCCACCAGTGGAAGGGCGACTCCTGGGCCATCCTCTTCTCGCATCCGAAGGACTACACGCCGGTCTGCACCACCGAGCTCGGCACCGTCGCCAAGCTCAAGGACGAGTTCGACAAGCGCGGCGTCAAGGCCATCGGCCTCAGCGTCGACGACCTCACCAACCACCAGGGATGGTCGGCCGACATCGCCGACACCCAGGGCTACGCCCCCAACTTCCCGATCATCGCCGACTCGGACCGCGCCGTGTCCGGCACCTACGACATGATCCACCCGAACGCCGACAACACGCTCACCGTGCGCTCGGTGTTCGTCATCGACGGCAACAACAAGGTGCGGCTCACCCTCACCTACCCGGCGAGCACCGGTCGCAACTTCGACGAGATCCTCCGGGTCGTCGACTCGCTCCAGCTCACCGACAACTACAAGGTGGCCACGCCGGTCAACTGGCAGGACGGCGACGACGTCATCGTGGTGCCGGCCGTCTCCGACGACGAGGCCAAGGAGCTGTTCCCCAAGGGGTTCACGCCGGTGCGGCCCTACCTGCGGGTGACCCCGCAGCCCAACAAGTGACCTGACCGACACATCGGTCCACTGATCGTCTGGATGCAGGCGGGCGGCCTTCGGGCCGCCCGTCTCGCGTCCCGGGACCGGGTGGCGACCGGGCGTCCGCCGGGTCTCTACGATCGTCAGACCCTCCCTGCACCCGAGGCGATCGTGCCGACCAGGATCGAACGCATCCACCGACGAACCCGGCTCACCCGGCTCACCGACGTCCTGTTCATGATCGGCTCCGTCTGCTTCGTGCTCGGGTCGATCCACGGCTACACCTCGGCCGTGGGCGTGGCGGCCACCGGCGCCACCTACTTCGTCGGGTCGATCTTCTTCACCAGCGCCGGGTACCTCCAGTACCTGCTCGCGTCGAACCCGACGGTCGACTTCGGCTGGTCGGGTTCCCGCGGCGTGATCCCGCGTGGTGGGGCGCGGCCGTCCAGCTGTTCGGCACCCTCTGCTTCAACGTCAGCACGTTCAACGCGCTGACGACGACGTGGTCGACGCACGAAGCCAACCTGAAGATCTGGACGCCAGACCTGTACGGCTCGATCTCGTTCCTCGTGGCCAGCGGACTCCTCATCGTCGCGGCGCGATCCGCGACCGGGCCACCCTCGTGGGTCGGTCGGGATGGCCCGTGGTGGGTGGCCAGGATCAACCTGGCCGGATCGGTGTTCTTCCTCGCGTCCGCGTTCGCCGCGTTCTTCGTGCCCAGCACCGGGGACCTGCTCGATGCTTCGCTCGCCAACACCGGCACCCTCCTCGGCGCCCTCTGCTTCCTGTCGGCCGCGTTCATCGAGCACCGTGGCGACCCACGTCCAGACGCGCAGCTGGGAGGCTGAGGGGCGACGACGCCGAGGGCGAGTCAGTAGGCTCGCCCAGGTCCTCGACCTCGACCACAGGAGCGACTCGTGACGGTCACCGACCCCGGTGCGGCTTCCCCACCACCGGCACCCACGAACGCTGCGGCGCGTGCCGTGCACGCCTCGAAGATCTACGGCAAGGACGAGACCTCGGTCGCCGCCCTCGACGACATCAGCGTCGACTTCGCCCGCGGGCGCTTCACCGCCATCATGGGACCGTCGGGGTCGGGCAAGTCCACGCTCATGCACTGCGTGGCAGGCCTCGACACCCTCACCTCGGGCCAGGTCTTCATCGGCGACACCGACCTCAGCTCGCTGTCCGAGAAGCAGCTCACGGTGCTGCGCCGCGACACGATCGGCTTCATCTTCCAGTCGTTCAACCTCGTCCCCACCCTCACGGCGGGCGAGAACATCACGCTCCCCATGGACCTGGCCGGGCGCAAGGCCGACGTCACCTTCGTCGATCAGGTGGTCGACACCCTCGGACTCCGCGACCGCCTCAAGCACCGCCCCTCTGAGCTCTCCGGCGGCCAGCAGCAACGGGTCGCCGTCGGACGGGCGCTGGCCAGCCAGCCGTCGATCATCTTCGCCGACGAGCCAACGGGCAACCTCGACTCCAAGGCGGGCACCGAGGTCCTCACCTTCATGCGCGACGCCGTCGACCGCCTCGGCCAGACCATCGTCATGGTCACCCACGACCCCACGGCCGCCTCCTACGCCGACCGCGTCGTGTTCCTCGCCGACGGCAAGATCGTCGACGCCATGGAGGAGCCCACCGCCGAGAAGGTGCTCGACCGCATGAAGCGGTTCGGCGAGTAGCGGCCGGCCCGGAGCACCCGTGACCTCCGACCCGACACGCACCTCCCCGGCATCGACCTCGGCCCGGGCCCTCACCGAGTCGGAGGAGGCCTTCGTCCGCGAGCACCACCTGGCGACCCTCACCACGTTGCGGCCCGACGGCACCCCCCACGTCGTGCCCGTCGGGTTCACGTGGGACGGCGATGCCGGGCTCGTCCGGGTCATCACCTTCGCTCCCAGCCGCAAGGCACGGAACCTGCTCGCCACGCCCGGGGCGCGAGCATCGGTGTGCCAGGTCGACGGCGGCCGTTGGCTCACCTTCGAAGGACCCGCGACCGTCACCGACGACCCCGACCGGGTCGCCGACGCGGTGGCCCGCTACGCCGAGCGCTACCGCCCGCCCGGCGAGCGGTCCGACCGTGTCGCGATCGAGATCGGCGTCGATCGCATCCTCGGGCGGGCCTGACCGGTGGCCCCGGTCGATCGCGACCGGCCCGGCGAAGCTGGGACGGGACCGACCCCGGCCCCGACGCCCTCCTCCGCGCGACCTCGGCTCCGCACCACCCTCGCCGTCGCCCTCGCCGACGAGGTCGCGACGGCGCGGATCGTCACGGTGGTGGAAGCGTCCTCCGACATCGAGGTCGTCGCCTCCACCACCGATGCTTCCTCGGTGGGCCGGATCGCCCGTGATCTCATGCCCGACGTGCTCCTCGTCGGCGCCGACCTGATCGCCGCCGACGATGCGGCCGCTCCGACCGCGGCCGAGACCACCGCAACGGTGACCACCGGGACCGGGGACGCTCCGTCGACCCCGCGGAGCCGTCCCCCCACCGACTTCACCCATCCGGTCGCGATCGGGCTGCGGGCGCTGTGCGGGGCCGTCGATGCCGACCTGCCGGCGATCCGCATCATCGTGGTGGCCCCGGAAGGCGTCAGCTCGTACGGCGCGGTCCTCGGTGGAGCCATCGGCTGCATCCCCCCGACCGAGCTGGTCGACCGCATCGTGGATGCCACCCGACGCGTCGCCTGGGGTGAAGGCCTGCTCACACCCGAATGGGCGCGCGCCGTGCTGCACGACCTCGGCAACCGGGCAGGCGACCGCAAGGAGTCTGGTCCCCTCGGGCGACCGGCTCTGACCGCCACCGAGCTCGAGGTGCTCCGACGCACGGCGAACGGAGCCAGCGCCACCGCCATCGCCGCGCACCACTCGGTGCCCGAGCGCGACGTCAACCGGAACGCGGCCTACGCGCTGGTCAAGGCCCATCGCCTGCACGCCGACCAGGCGATCGCCGAGTCGGCCTGACGACCGTCACCCCGAGCAGGCCGTCACCCCGACCACGCCGTCACCCCGACCACGCCGTCACCCCGACCACGCCGTCACCCCTCGTAGGGTCGGATCTCGGCGGGGTCCCAGAACGCCCGCAGGCTCGAGATGCGGGCGTCGTCGTCGACCTCGACGACATCGATGATCTCGACGACGAGCTTGTCGTCGCCGACCGTGGTCACGGCCTGCATCGGCCACGCGGCCTCGGTGCCGGCGACCCGCACCGGTCCCGTCGGCACCAGGGTGATGGTGTCACCCAGCGACTGCGACATCTCGAAGAACCCGGCGATGGCCTCCCGGCCCTCGATCACCTCGGAGCCCACCGGGTCCTCGACCCTGGCGTCGTCGCTGAACAGGGCGACCCACTTCTCCGTGTCGCCCGCCGAGAAGTGCTCGAGGTAGCTGGCGATCGTCGTGCGGATCTCATCTGCGGTAGCCATGCCGGGACTGTAACGCTCCCCCGGTCGCCGATGAGCGGGCACGGCCGCTCATCAGGCGCCGGTTCCCGGATCACGCTCGTCAGGTTCGGGAGGGAGGCACCACCGGGCTCGTCGCGGGTGGCGGAGCATCGGCGTGAGGGTGAGCGGTCTGGGGCAGCGCTTCGGGACGCAGGATCAGGCGGGGACCCCGATCCCAGGTGACGTAGTTCCACGCCCAGCTGATGAACACCGAGATCCGGTTGCGGACGCCGAGCAGGTACACGAGGTGCAGGCCCAGCCACGAGAGCCAGGCCAGTGCGCCCGTGAGGCGGATCCCGCCGGGCAGCTCCGCGACCGCGGCGCGCCGTCCGATGGTCGCCATCGTGCCTCTGTCGAGGTAGGTGAACCTCGTGCGGGGCTCGCGAGCCATCGTCCGCAGGACCTGCTCGGCCGCGTGCTTGCCGCTCTGGATCGCGGGCTGGGCGAGCTGCGGCAGGGGCCCGCCCTTGCCATCGGCCATCTCCGCGATGTCGCCCACTGCGAACGCCTCGGGCCGGCCCGGTATCGACAGGTCGGCCCCGACCGCGATGCGCCCGCCCTTGCCCCGTTCCACCCCGAGCGCCTCGGCGACGCCGCCGGCTCGGATGCCGGCCGCCCACACCAGGCACCGAGTGGGCAGGACCTCACCAGTGCTGAGGACCGCCTCGGTCGCGGTGAGCGACTCGAGCGCGACCCCCGTGCGCACCTCGACCCCGCGCTGCTCGAGCGTGCGCGTCGCATAGCGCTGCGAGCGGGGGCTGAACGCGCCCAGCAGCACCGGGCCCTGCTCCAGCAGGAGGATCCGCGACCGGTGGACGTCGAGATCGTGGAAGTCGCCCTCGAGCACCTTGTCGACGAGCTCGGCCATCGCGCCCGACACCTCGACGCCGGTGGGTCCTCCACCGACGACCACGACGTTGAGCACACCGTCGTCCACCAGGGCGGGAACGGCATCGGCCGCCTCGAAGAGGCTCAACAGGTGGTTCCGGAGCCGCACGGCGTCCTCGAGCGTGTAGAGGGGAAAGGCGAACTCCTCGGCGCCGGGGACCCCGAAGTAGTTCGTCGTCGAACCTCCGGCGACGATGAGGTAGTCGAACGAGACGGGATCCTCGTCACGCAGGATGACCTGACGCCCATCCCAGTCGACGCCGGTCACGAAGCCCTTGCGGAAGAGCACGCGGCGCTGCCTGCGGAACAGGCCACGCACCGCGTAGCCGACATCGGCGGTGTTCAGCCCGCAGGTGGCCACCTGGTAGAGCAGCGGCTGGAACTGGTGGTAGTTGTGCTGGTCGATGACCGTGACGTCCACCGCCGCACCCTCGAGGCGCTTGGCGGCGGCGAGACCACCGAAGCCGGCACCGATGATCACCACGTGCACGCGTCGGGCCATGCCCCATGATGGCCTGCTCCCCTCCGAGCGGCCCGGGGAAATCGGTCAGGTGCCGGGTGGCCGTCCGACCGACACGTCACCTCGGGACATCAGGAGCGGAGCGTGAGCCCGCGATAGCTGTCGACGAAGCCAGCGGCCCGGAGGAGCTCGGCGTGGGGGGACTCGATGGCGGGCGCGCCGTCGATGCGACCGAGCACGACCTGGCCGACCCGGCCGTCCTTCACCAGCTGCACGAGGCCCTCGGCCCACCGGGAGCGTCGGGTGGCGGCGTCGAAGGTGACCAACGTCCGACCCCCGCGCTCCAGGTAGGCGGCGAGCTCGCCCTCGACGATCACGACGTGGGCACCGGCGACCCGTGCGGGGTGGCCCGCCGAGCTCGGCCAGGCGATGGCCGCGCCGTAGGGCTGCGCGGGATCGGTGGCGGCGACGACGACGGGCGCCGCGCCGTCGGCGTGGTCGGTGTCGTCGTCGCGGAACGAGCGCAGCCGATCGACCGCGCCCGGCAGCGCGAACTGCGCGGCGCCGAGGCCCGACACGAAGTACCCGCGCCGGACCTGCCCCCGCTCCTCGAGCGCCTTGAGCACCGGGTAGACCCCCGCGAACCCGCCGGGCACGCCTTCGGCCAGCACGGCTTCCCGGGTGAGCACGCCATGGCGCTCGAGGAGCTGCAACGTTCGGGCGTGGGCCACCTCGGTGGTGGAGGGGCGAGGTTCGAGCAGACCGGCCACGAGGGACCACCGGCCGGCGGCGCTCGGTGGTGCCGTCGGCCGGGCGAGGCCGCCGCCCAGGTTCGGTCGGCCCAGCGTGGGGCGGCGACCACGCGAGCGAGCCTCGCCACGCCTCGATCCCCGACCACCTCGCCCGCCTCGTCCGCCTCGTCGAGCACGCCCCGCCACCCGGGACCGCAGCGCGGCAAGCGAGTCGTTGGTGACGACGCCGGCCCACACCAGATCCCACAACGCGTCGAGGATCTCGTCATCCGCGATCCCCGGCCCGGGCTCGCCGTCAGCCCCGACGGAGGTGGCCTCGGCCCGGGCCGCCTCTACGAGGGCCGGCCAGAACGAGGCGCCGCGGTCGCCGAGGTGCCGTCGGATCGCATCGTGGAGCGGTGAGACGGCCAAGCCGTCGACGTCGGACGGATCGGCGTCGGCCCCGGTGGACGCGGGATCGAGGCGACCCGTCCCGCCCCCGGGAGCCACCGCGGCCGCATCGTCGGGGGGCGGCCCGACGGTCGACAGCTCGGCAAGGTCGACCGGGTCGACGAGCAGGCCGGCGGCCTCGCGGAAGAGCAGCCGGACGCGACCGTCGGACGCACCGATGGCGCCGGCGCCGACCCAGACCAGATCACCCGACGTGCACAGCGCATCGAGGGCGGCGGGCGTGTACCCCACCACCCTCGGGCCGAGCACGTCCGCCTCGAGGTTCGACGCCGGCAGGGCCAGGCCCTGGAGCGACCCGATGACCTCCACCAGGGCATCGCCGCCCCGACGCGGGGTGACGACGTCCTGCCAGTCGAGGAGGAACCGGGCCAGCGCCGGTGCCTCGACCGGTTCGATCTCGCGACGGAGCGCGGCCAGCGAGCGGCGCCGGAGCTGGCGCAGCACGTCGACGTCGCACCACTCGCGATCGGTGCCATCGGGCCGGAACGCCCCCCGCACGACAGATCCGTCCCGCTCGAGCTCGAGGAGGACCGCACCGACCCGCTCACCGGATGCGCCGAGGTGGCGAGCGGCGGCATCGGTGACGAACGGTCCGTGGGTTCGGGCGTAGCGGGCGACGAGGTCGACCAGCGGGGCGTCGACCGGGTCGGTGAACGCCGTGGGCAGCCCGACGGGTACGGCGACGCCGAGCGCATCGCGCAGCCGCGCCGCATCTTCGGCGGCGCCCCACCGCTGGGTCCCCCGTTCGGCCTGGCCCTGATCGGCGGCGGGCGACGGGCCGGGGGTGGCCACCGGGATGGCCCGGTGCTGGCGGGCCAGGTCGTCGAGCCACTCGGTGATCTGGCCCGATGTGCCCTCGGACCGCGCCACGAGGTCGTCGATGCTGAGCGGTCCGAGGACGCGGAGCAGGTCGTGCAGCTCGTCGGCGTCGCGGGCCCGGCGGCCGGGTACCAGACGCTGGAGCTCGAGCTCGAGGTCGGCCAGCACCTGGCCGTCGAGGAGGTCGCGCAGCTCCTCGGCCCCCAGGAGGTCGCGCAGCAGGTCGCGGTCGAGCGAGAGCGCCGCCGCCCGCCGCTCGGCAAGCGGAGCGTCGCCCTCGTACATGTACATGGCGATCCAGCCGAAGAGCAGCGACTGCGCCATGGGCGAGGCCCGAGGCGTGTCGACCGGGACCAGCCGGATGCGACGAGATCGCAGGTCGGTGAGCACCTCGCGGAGCGCCGGGAGGTCGAACACGTCGTTGAGGCACTCCCGCGTGGTCTCGAGCAGCACGGGGAACTCGGGGTAGCCGGCCGACACCGCGAGCAGATCGGCGGCGCGCTGGCGCTGCTGCCACAGCGGGGTGCGGCGATCGGGTCGGCGGCGAGGCAGCAGCAGCGATCGCGCCGCGCACTCGCGGAACCGCGCCGCGAACAACGACGTCTGCGGCAGCTGGGCCACGACGACGTCACGGATCTCGTCGGGGTCGATGAGCAGCTCGTCGAGCGGGAACGAGTCGGCTGACTCGGGCAGGCGGATGACGATGCCGTCGTCGCTCCACATGAGCTCGACGTCGAGGCCCTGCCGCTCGGCGAGCCGCGCCTGGATGGCCATGGCCCACGGCGCGTGCACCTGAAGGCCGAACGGCGTGAGGATGCACACGCGCCAGTCGCCGATCTCGTCCTTGAACCGCTCGACCACCACCGTGCGGTCGTCGGGCACGGCTCCGCCCGAGGCCTCGGCCTGCTCGTCGAGGTAGCCGAGCAGGTTGCGAGCGGCGCGCTCGTCGAGGCCGTGACGCCCGCGCAGGCGCGCCGACGCCTCCTCGGTCGACACCGCCCGGAGCTCGCGCACGAACGCGCCGACCGCCCGCCCCAGCTCCAATGGGCGTCCCGGACCGTCGCCGTGCCAGAACGGCATGCGACCGGGTTGGCCCGGGGCCGGGGTGACCACGACGCGGTCGGGGGTGATGTCCTCGATGCGCCACGTGCTGGCCCCGAGCAGGAACGTCTCGCCCGGGCGGCTCTCGTAGACCATCTCCTCGTCGAGCTCGCCGACCCGCGTGCCGTCGGGGAGGAACACGCCGTAGAGCCCCCGATCGGGGATGGTGCCGCCGCTGGTGACCGCCAGGCGTTGGGAACCGGCACGGCCGCGAAGGACACCGGCGGCACGGTCCCACGCGAGGCGGGGGCGCAGCTCGGCGAACGCCTCTGACGGGTAGCGCCCGGCGAGCAGGTCGAGCACGGCGTAGGCCACGTCGTCGGACAGCTCGGCGAAGTTGGCCGCCCGCCGCACGACGGCCAGCAGCTCGTCGACGGGCCAGTCGTCGAGCGCGGTCATCGCCACGATCTGCTGGGCCAGCACGTCGAGGGGGTTGCGCGGGTAGCGCGTGTGCTCGATGAGGCCCTGGTGCATGCGGTCGACGACGACGGCTGCCTCGACGAGGTCGGCCCGGTGGCTGGGCAAGACCTTGCCCTTGGACGGCTCACCCACCTGGTGGCCGGCGCGGCCGATGCGCTGCAGGCCACGCGAGACCGACCCGGGCGAGGCGACCTGGATGACGAGGTCGACCGCGCCCATGTCGATGCCGAGCTCGAGCGAGCTGGTGGCCACGATGCCCCTGAGCCGCCCCTGCTTGAGGTCGTCCTCGATCTGGAGCCGGCGCTCACGCGACAGCGAACCGTGGTGCGCCATGACCAGGTCGGCGCCACCCGCGGTGCCCGGGGCGGCGTCGAGATCGGGGACCGGCGGTGCGCCCACGGCCTCGGCCGACCGGTTCACCCCGTCGGCGGCGAGCTCGTTGAGCCGGGTGGCGAGGCGCTCGGCCAGGCGGCGGGCGTTGACGAAGATGATGGTGGACCGATGCGACTGCACGAGCTCGAGCAGCTCGGGGTGCATCGACGGCCAGATGGATCGGGTGGTGGACGGCGGGCCGGCGTCGCCGGGACCGGGCTCGCCGAGCGCGCCCATGTCGTCGACCGGCACGATGACCTCGACCTCGAGCGGCTTGCGCACCCCGGCGTCGACGAGCGTGACGGGTCGCGGGCGCGGGTGTCGTTCGGTCTCGTCGGGAGCCGGGTCCTGGTAGCCACCGAGGAAGCGGGCGACCTCGTCGAGGGGTCGCTGGGTGGCCGACAGGCCGATGCGCTGGAACGGGCGGTCGGTGAGCTCGGCGAGGCGCTCGAGCGACAGCGCCAGGTGCGCCCCGCGCTTGGTGGGCGCCAAGGCGTGGATCTCGTCGACGATGACCGCCTCGATCCCCCGAAACGTGTCGCGGGCGCTGGAGGTGAGCATGAGGTACAGCGACTCGGGGGTGGTGATGAGCAGGTCGGGCGGCGTGCGGATGAGGGCGCGGCGCTCGCTCGGCGACGTGTCGCCCGTGCGGGTTCCCACGGTGGGCAGCCGAGCGTCGACGCCGAGGCGCTCGGCCGCCAGGGCGATGCCGTGCATGGGCGCCCGGAGGTTCTTCTCGACGTCCACGGCCAGGGCCCGCAACGGCGAGATGTAGAGCAGCCGAGTGCGCCTGGTCTTGTCCTCGGGTAGGCCCTCGGTGGCGAGGCGGTCGAGGCCCCACAGGAACGCGGCGAGCGTCTTGCCGGAGCCGGTGGGGGCGAGCACGAGCGCGTGGTCCCCCGCCGCGATGGCCGGCCACGCCTGCTCCTGGGCCGCGGTGGGCGCCGGGAACGCGCTGCGGAACCAGGCGGCGACCGGCGCGGAGAACCGGTCGAGCACGTCGGAGCGGACGACGTCGGACACCCCCGCACGGTACCGGCGGGCGATGACAGGTTCTCGTGGTGATCGGTGCACCCCGGCCCCTTCGCCCGTACACTCCCGCCCATGGCAGGCTACAAGACCCCTGAGTGGCACCCGGCCTTCGAGGAGTACTGCGAGGCCATCTTCGAGCTGCGCGAGGACGAGGTCGACGTGATCCAGGCCCGCATCGCGGAGCGCCTCGAGGTGTCCCGCCCAGCCGTGTCCGAGAT
>CAZGEF010000068.1:0-18041 GCA_964525005.1 uncultured Rhabdothermincola sp. | reverse complement strand
GACGGACGGAACGGGATCTCGCGCACGGGCGTCGGCGCACCGAGGGCGAGGGGCTTGAAGAAGTCCTTGGGGTTGCGCACGGTCCGCGACCCTACCGATCGGTAACCCCCGGCGAGAACTCGCTCCTCGCGGCTCTTGTGACCTGGCCGCGCGGCCTGCTGTGCGCGCTCAGATGAGGTCGGCCGGCACCAGCGACTCGTTCAGGAGGCGAGCGAAGTTCGCCGGATCACCATCGGTGAAGGACCGACACAGCGGGTAGCCCTCGACGTAGCAGGAGATGTAGGCCCGCCAGGTCTCGTCGGTCAGGAACGCCACGGCCTTCTTCGCCCGCTCGTGCGGCAGCATCGACCATCGCTCGAGGTACGCGACTGCGTCGTCGGGAGGCGCCCCGTCCTCGTTCAGGAGCCACGCAGCGTTGGCCCGTACCGCGTCGAGCGCCTGCGCAGCCCGACGCACCTGAGCGACCAGGTCGGCGTCGTAGGCGATGCCGAGCGCCGCGAAGTGCTCGGCGAGCACCGGCTCGGGGTGCGCACCCAGCAGCACCTCGAGGCCGAGGTCGGCGAGGCCTTCGGCGAGCAGGCACTGGGGGGTGCCGACGAGGAAGATCGTCTCCTCGAGGTGGCCCCGCTCGCGCACGAGACCGACCTCCTTGCGGGTGTGCTCGGTGTGGTGACCGGGGTAGGCCTCGTGGGCGACGAGGTGGCCCAACGAGGTGGCGAGGACCGGCAGGTCGACGTTGATCGCCACGCGGCTGCGCAGGTTCCCCTCGTAGTAGTTGAACCCCGACCAGGGCCTGTTCGTGGCCAGCTCCCACTCGACGTGCTCGCCGTCGGGCAGGCCGAACAGCGAGTCGGTGCGCGCCCGGAAGTCCTCGGCCAGGCTCCGGATCGCCGACTCCAGCAGGTCCGGTGCGACCGCCTGCGCTTCGCGCCAGGTGGCGTAGCGCTCCCCGATGGGGCCCGTACCGGGCAGGACGTCATCGAGAAGCCGGTGGGCATCGGCGAACTGCTCCTCGGGGCGGAACCAGGGCCGCACGCCGTAGCAGAGCTCCACCTCGTCGGCATAGGCGACGTGGTCACCGGCGAGCTTGCGGGAGCTGGTGTGCAGGCCGACGATCTGGGCCCGCAGCCATCGGCGCCGGGCAGCACCGATGTCGTCGCCCGCTCCCCCGTCGAGCTCCGCGATGAGGCGGGCCGCGTCATCGGCGAGGGCAGCAGCAGGACGGACCGGCTCGGCCTCGACGCGGGTCGCGAGCGCGGCAGGTCCGTAGTAGGCGTCGACGAAGCCGTCGACGTGGCGACCGAGCCGCAGACCGAGCTCGACGTAGCGCTCGACGACGGGCGGCATCGGGGTGCCGGGCGAGGAGCTCGCCGAGGTGGTCATGTCCGGTCGGCCGGGCCGCGCCGATGGGAGAGGCCGACCACGTCAGCCGAGCTGGTCGTGCAGGAACGCGACCGCGCTGCGGAAGGCCTTCTCGGAGGTGGCGGCATCGTGGACCTCGGGGCGGTCGTCGTTGAAGAAGGCGTGCTCGACGCCCGGGTGGATGATGATCTCGACGTCCTTGCCGTGGGACCGCAGCGTCTGCTCGAGCTGGCGGACCTTGTCGGGGCTGAAGAACCCGTCGTTCTCCGCGAAGTGACCGAGGACCGAGGCGTTCATCTTCGACCAGTCCGGGTCGAAGTCGGGCCAGGGCATGATGCCGTAGAAGGGCACGGCAGCCGAGATGGCGTCCGGACGGACCGCGGCGAGGTACAGCGCGAGACCACCACCCATGCAGAAGCCGGTGACACCGATGGTGGAGCCGGTGACGGCGTCGAGCGATAGGAGGTGGTCGGCCGCCCCTCCCATGTCCTTGGCCGCCTCGGCCATGCGCAGCGCCATCATCAACTTGCCGGCCTCGTCGGGCTCGGTGGTCGACTCGCCGTGGTAGAGGTCGGGAGCGAGGGCGACGAAGCCCTCGGCGGCGAAGCGGTCGCACACGGTCTTGATGTGGGGCACGATCCCCCACCACTCCTGGATGACGACGAGTCCGGGACCGGACCCTGACCGGGGAACGGCCAGGTAGCCCTGGCAGGTGCCACCGTTGCTCGCGAATTCCACCATCTCGCCCATCGCAGGGTCCTCCTCGTCGAGCGTGCCGGTGCGTGCACCCATCGGCATGCCGGTCTGTCCTGGCCGTCAACCTACCGGGTCAGAAAACCCCACCCTTGAACAGCTCCGGAACGATCGGGCAATCGGTCCGCTCGAGTGCCTGAGGCACCGGTTCCGCGCCCTGCGGCCCGACGACCTGATCGACCAGCTCGAGCGGGACCAGCTCGTCGTCCCGCTCCCACGGGTCGCCCCGGTCGATCAGGTCGATCATGCCGTCCCACATGCGCGAGGGCAGCAGCCTGCCCGTGCCCCCCACCAGCCAGACCGGCACACCGGCCGTGCGGCCGAGGGCCGCGGCGGCGCGGGAGCTGGACAGCGCGAGGGCATCGGTGGGACCGATGGCCGACGCTTCGACGACGACGAGGTCGGCCGCCGCGACCGCGGCACCGAGCCCCGCGAGGGGGACGTCCACCGCGTCGACGTCGGCTCGGACCAACTGGCCGACGAGCGACGAACCCTCGCCGAAGGCGTCGACGACGAGGACCTCGAGGTCGCCCCGGCGGGCGATCGCCGAGGCGGCGACCTCGGGCCAGCCCACGACCACGACGGTCGTGTCCTGGGGGAACCCGAACGACAGCTCTCGGGCGGTGGGGTCGGACTCGACGAGGCCGGCTGCCTCCCAGATCTCCTGGCTGGGATCGTTCGACGAGAGCACTCGCGCCACGAACCACACGAGCGGCCCCGAGGTGGGCTGACGGGACACGATGCGGCGGCAGGCGGTGACGAGCCCGTGCGGGTCGCCGCTGAACGACGCGAGCGCACGGGCGGTCTCGGCCACGAGCGCCGATTGCGACGCCCCCGAGGCCCGGGCCACGTAGCGGAGCCGCTCGATCGGATGCATGACGACGCAGGCTACCGGGCACCAAAACCCGTTCTGGCGTTCATCGCCGTCGGTCCACGACGACGACGAACGCAATTTGCCGGGAAGGACGGTCAGAAGCCGGGCTTCCAGATCATGAGGAACAGCATCACGACCAGCAGCAGATGGGACACCCCACCGAGCATCCCCGCGATCTTCGAGGCCGACTCGTCGCCCTCACCGACCTTGCGCAGCGCGGGGAGGACACCGAAGAAGTAGATGGCCACGAGGATCAGCCACACGAGGACCGCCACCATGAGCCAGGACTGCGACATCGAGTAGAGCGGCTCGTCGGAACCGGCCGGCTTGCTCGTCCCCGCCACACCGAAGCCCAGCAGACCCGTGATGATCATGGCGGGGAGCGAGATGCGGATCGTCGCGGCGACCTGGCCCCTGGCGACGACGGCACCAGCTCCGGCCTGCTGACCGATGCGATGCACGATGGGGTTCACGAACGCGGCACCGAACGCCACGATGGCGCCCAGCACGTGCAGCAGCAGCATGATCTTGAACATCGTCGACCCGAATGTGGCGGCGAACACGTCTTCTCCTCTGGTGGGAACTCTGGCGGTTGTGATTCCTGGCGACCGGGATCTCTGGTGGCGTCGCCCCAGGCCACGGAGGGCCCCTGGCGGCGGTACCGGCGGGTGTGCTCCGTCGAAGCTACCCGCGCTAGCTTTCCGGCGTGCCAACCGACGTCGCAATCGCTACCTCGCTCACCCGCCTCGGGGGAGAGTCACGACCGCTCGACGAGTGGACCACCACCTTCCACCTCGCCCTCGTGGTCCTCGACCCGTTCACCTACGAGAGCGCCTGGATCTTGAACACGGCCGGCCGCATCCTGGGCACCTTCGGCGAAGCCGACTGCCGCACGGCCTTCGTCATCACCTCCGACCAGGACGAGGCCAGGGCTTTCCTCGGCCCGTGGGCCGACGAGTTCCTCACCTTCGTCGATCCCGACCGAGAGACCGTCAAGGCACTGGGCCTCGAGACGCTGCCCGCGTTCGTGCACGTCAACCAGGCGAACCTGATCGAGGCATCGGCCGAAGGATGGGACCCCGACACCTGGCGCGAGGTCGCCGTCAACCTCGCCGACCGCATGAGCTGGCGACGCCCGGAGATCCCCGCCAGCGGCGACCCCCGCCCCTACGCCGGCACGCCAGCGGTGTAGTCGGGCTCGGCTCCCGAGCGCAGCGAGCTCCCTGAGTCCGACTACGCAATTCCGCCCTTGGTCATGCCGAGGACGTCCAGGGCTCGGTCGAGATCCTCTTCGGACATCAGTGCCTGGTCGAGGACGATCTCCCGGATGCTGCGACCCGACCGCACCGACTCCTTGATGACCTCGGCAGCCTTCTCGTAGCCGATGTACGGGTTGAGCGACGTGCCGATCGACGGGGACGACTCGGCGTACTCACGCAGCCGTGGCTCGTTGGCCGTGATGCCGTCGACGCAGCGGTCGGTGAAGACGACCGTGACGTTCGCCAGCAGGCGTATCGATTCGAGCAGGTTGCGGGCCATCATCGGCATGAACACGTTGAGCTCGAAGGCGCCCTGGGACCCGCCGAACGCCACGGCGGCGTCGTTGCCCATCACCTGGGCGGCGACCTGGGTCACCGCCTCGGGCAGCACCGGGTTCACCTTGCCCGGCATGATCGACGACCCGGGCTGGAGGTCGGGGATGAAGATCTCGGCCAGGCCGGTGCGGGGACCGCTGCCCATCCAGCGCAGGTCGTTGGCGATCTTCACGAGCGACACGGCAAGCACCCGGAGCTGACCCGATGCCTCGACGAGGCCGTCCCGGGCGCTCTGCGCCGCGAAGTGGTCGCGCGCCTCGGAGAGCGGCAGTCCGGTCTGGGCCACGAGCAGCTCGATGACCGCCGGGGCGAGCTCGGGCGGGGCGTTGATGCCCGTGCCGACCGCGGTGCCGCCCAGGGGGAGCTCCCCGAGGCGGCGAAGCGAGCTGTGGAGCCGCTCGATGCCGGTCTCGATCTGCGCGGCGTACCCGCCGAACTCCTGACCGAGCGTAACCGGCGTAGCGTCCATGAGATGGGTGCGCCCTGACTTCACGACCGTGGCGAACTCGTCCGCCTTGCGGCGCAGACCGTCGCGGAGGTGCTCCAGAGCCGGGATGAGGTCGTCGACGATCGCCTCCGCCGCGGCGAGGTGGACCGCGGACGGGAACACGTCGTTCGACGACTGCGATGCGTTGACGTGGTCGTTCGGGTGCACCGCTCGGGCGAGCTCCCCGCTCCCCGCCGCTCCGGCGAGCTCCCCGCTCCCCGCCGCTCCGGCGAGGCGCTCCGAGGCAAGGGTGGCGAGCACCTCGTTGGCGTTCATGTTCGACGACGTGCCCGAGCCCGTCTGGAACACGTCGACGGGGAACTCGTCGTCCCACACCCCGGCGGCGACCTCCTCGGCGGCCGCCGAGATGGCCGCCGCGATCTCCGGTGTGACGGCAGGAACCGAGTCCAGCGACGCGTTCACCACGGCGGCGTTGCCCTTGATCAGCGCCAGGGCTCTGATGAGCCGGGTGTCGATCCGGTATCCCGAGATCGGGAAGTTCTCGACAGCCCGCTGCGTCTGCGCCCCGTACTTCGCCAGCGAAGGAACCCGCACCTCCCCCATCGAGTCGTGCTCGATCCGGACGTCAGGCACCGCAGGCAGGTCGCTCATGGCCACCATCCTGCCCGCGACATCACGCGTTCTGGCTGGGGAACCGCTACTTCAGCGAGAGGTCGATGGGACGGGAGACCTCCTGGAAGAAGTCGTTGCCCTTGTCGTCGACGACGATGAAGGCGGGGAAGTCCTCGATCTCGATCATCCAGACCGCCTCCATGCCGAGCTCGGGGTACTCGACGACCTCGACCTTTCGGATGCAGTCCTGGGCGAGACGGGCGGCAGGACCGCCGATGGAGCCGAGGTAGAAGCCGCCGTGCCGCTTGCACGCGTCGGTCACCGCCTGCGAGCGGTTGCCCTTGGCGACCATCACGTGGCTGCCACCGGCGGCCATGAACTCGTCGACGTAGCTGTCCATGCGGCCGGCCGTGGTGGGGCCGAACGAACCGGAGGCGAGGCCGTCCGGCGTCTTGGCCGGACCGGCGTAGTAGACGGGGTGGTCTCGCAGGTACGGGGGCATGGGCTCGCCCGAATCCAGGCGCTCCTTGATCTTGGAGTGAGCGATGTCACGGGCCACGACCATCTTGCCGCTGAGCATGACGCGCGTCTTCACCGGGTACTTGGCCAGCTCGGCGCGGATCTCGTCCATGGGCTGGTTCAGGTCGATGCGCACGACCTCGTCGGACAGGTGGCCGTCGGTGACCTCGGGCAGGAACTGGGCCGGGTCGGTCTCGAGCTGCTCGAGGAACACGCCCTCGGCGGTGATCTTGCCGAGCGCCTGGCGGTCAGCCGAGCACGACACCGCCACGCCGACGGGGCACGAGGCGCCGTGGCGAGGCAGGCGGACGACCCGCACGTCGTGCACGAAGTACTTGCCGCCGAACTGGGCACCGATGCCGAAGCGCTGGGTGAGCTTGAGGATCTCGCCTTCCATCTCGAGGTCGCGGAAGCCGCGTCCCTGGTCGTTGCCGGTGGTGGGCAGCGAGTCGAGGTAGCGGGCCGAGGCGAGCTTGGCCGTCTCGAGGGTCTGCTCGGCCGAGGTGCCACCGATGACGAGTGCCAGGTGGTACGGCGGGCAGGCCGAGGTGCCGAGCAGGCGGAGCTTCTCGTCGAGGAAGGCCAGCAGCCGCTGCGGGTTGAGCAGCGCCTTGGTCTCCTGGAAGAGGAAGGTCTTGTTGGCCGAGCCGCCCCCCTTGGCCATGAACAGGAACTTGTAGGCATCGCCGTCGACGGCCTGGATCTTGATCTCGGCCGGGAGGTTGGTCCTGGTGTTGACCTCGTCCCACATGTTGACGGGGGCCATCTGCGAGTAGCGGAGGTTGGCGTCGCGGTAGGTCTCGAACACACCGCGGGCGATGGCTTCCTCGTCGCCACCGCCGGTGAAGACGAACTGGCCCTTCTTGCCCTTCACGATCGCGGTGCCGGTGTCCTGGCACGACGGCAGCACGCCACCCGCGGCGATGCACGCGTTCTGGAGCAGTTCGAGGGCGACGAAGCGGTCGTTGGCCGACGACTCGGGGTCGTCGAGGATCGAGGCCAGCGACGCGAGGTGGCCGGAGCGCAACAGATGGGCGATGTCGCGCATGGCCGTGCGGGTCAGCAGCGTGATCGCCTCGGGCTCCACCTTCAAGAAGGTGCCTTCAGGCGTGTCGAACGTGGACACGCCTTCGGTCGAAAGGCACGTGTAGGTGGTGTTGTCGTGGCCGAGGGGCAGGATCGGCTGGTAGGCGAAATCGGTCATGGCCTCGTTCCGGTGTGCGGACTGCTCGGGTGATGATCGCCCGACGATCGCAGGCCGATCGCCGTGGGGATCAGTTCGATCCGGCGCCCGGACCTTGCAGCCAGACGTCGGTGAGCGACACGGTACCGCCCTCGGTTTCGAGACCCGAATCGCCCGACGCCGTGGTCCAGGCCTCGAGGTCGCGTACGTTCGGCGCGGCGGCGACCGTGCGGGGCAAGCGCAGCAGGAAGAGGAACGCCTGGCTCTCGATGACCTCGTTCTGCATCGTGCGGTAGGCGTCGACCTGTTCGGCGAGATCGGCGGTGGCGCGGGCATCGTCGAGCGCGGTGTCGATGGCCCGGGTGCCGAAGCGGTTGAGGTTGGGGCCGGGAACCCCCAGGTTGGTGATCTCCGCCTGGTGGAGCCGCGTGTAGCTCAGGTCGGGGTGCCAGTCGCTGAACAGCGAGCGGACGACCGCGTCGAAATCGCCTCGCGCCGCCCGGTCGGCGACGATCTCGGCCGGCTGCACGTCGATGGTCGCCGCGATCCCCGCCTCGGCGAGCTGGGCCTGCCACAGCGACGCGAAGCGGAGGTCGACGGGGTCGGGCGACGTGAGCAGCGTGAAGGCCAGCGGGATCCCCCACGTCTGGGCGAAGCGGGCGGCGTCGTCGCGGGCACGAGTGACGTCGTGGTCGATCGGCGCCCGGTCGTTGAACCAGGCCGACTCGTCGGTGACCATGCCCCGGGCCGGGCGGGCCACGCCGTCGAAGGCCGCCCGGCCCATGGCATCGCGGTCGGTGGCCTCGTGCACGGCACGCCGTGCGACGGGATCGAGGAACGGCGTCGTCGCCACGTTGAGCACGAAGGTGAGCTTGGGCTGCTCGCCCTGGGGGTCGGTCAGCACGGTGAGGCCACCCTGGCGCCCGGCGGTGACCAGGATCGCCTCCTGCCCTGGCGCGTCGGTGAGGATCATGTCGACCGACCGGTCGACGAGCGCTTGCGTGCGGGTGGCGGCGTCGGCGACGAACCACACGTCGACACCATCGAGCAGCGGTAGCTCGGGCTTCCAGTAGCTGGCGTTGCGGTCGAGGGTGGCGGTGTGGCCCGGGTTCCAGTCCGTGATCGTGAACGCACCGGTGCCGATCGGAGCGAGACCACCTTCGGGCGTGGCGAGCGTGCCGGGCGAGGCGATGAACCCGACCTGGGTGGTGAGCAGCTCCGGGAAGGTCGACCACGGGCTCGACATCGTGACGTTGACGGTGAGCGGACCGGTGACGAACACCGACTGCACGAGCCGCAGCGTCGCGCCTGCGTCGGGGCTGGAGCGCTGCGCCTCCAGGTTGACGCGCAGGGCCTCGGCATCGAGCGGTGTGCCGTCGCTGAAGGTGATGTCGGGCCGCAACGTGATGGCCCACTCGGTGAACGTCGCGTTGGGCTCGAACGATTCGGCGAGCTCGGGGAGCAGCTGGTTGTTCTCGCTGTAGACGGCGAGGCGGTCGTAGATGGACCGGGCGACCTGCATGGCGCTGGCGTCCCACGACGGCCCGGCGGGGTTCCAACTACTGGGATCGACCCCGACGGCGAGCGCGAGCCGACCACCCCGGCGATCGACGGCAGCATCGTCCTGGGCCCCCGCAGAGGTCGGCCGGGTGGTCACGACGACGATGCCGACGAGCGCGGCCACGAGGACGGCCAACGCCGGGAACCACCGCCGCGACGGGGCACGAAAGATGGCTGAACCGAGATCCATGACGCCGAGACCCTACTGGCCGACGACCTGCCGAACGCCGCACCTCGCCGTCGAGCGACGACGACCTCAGGGATCCAGGGGCGCCGAGGTCGCGGCGGCCTCCGTGCTCGCAGGCAGAGCAACGACGCACCCGGCACAGTCGCGAGACATCGCTGACCGTTCTGCCGCAGCCGCCGAGAACGCCGACAGGTCTGGCGAACCTGAGCTCGTTCAGGTCGTGGTGCCCACGACGTCCCAGACGAGGGTGCCGGAGTCGTCAGCCACGCGGTAGAGCGTGAACACGCGGTTGATGGTGTCGCCGAACTCGTCGAAGCCGAGCGGCCCCGAGGACGCTTCGGGGACCTCGGACGCTTGCACGGCGGCGATCACCGTCGCCCGGATGTCGGCGGGCAACGAGTCCTGGTCGGCCAGGGCGGGGATGAGCGCCTCGATGATGAGCCCGGCAGCGTCGTAGGCGAACGGGCCGTAGTCGGTGGGTGGCTCGTCGAAGCCCGCCGCGTCGTAGGCGGCGACATACGCGCTCGCGGTGTCGAGCTCGGCGAGGGGAGCGCCCACGCTCGAGGCCCAGGTCCCGATGCCGTCGTCGCCCGTGGCCTCGATGTAGGAGGCGTCCTTGATGCCGTCGCCACCCATGATCGCTCCCGTGAAGCCCGCCGCGGTGGCCTGGGTGCGCAGCGAGGCGGCGACGTCGTACTCCCCGCCGAAGAAGATGAGGTCGGGTTGGGTGGTCAACGCCTCGGCCAGGAACGCCGAGAAGTCCTCGTTGCCGTCGGGCACCACCGTCTGGGTGGTGATGGTGCCCCCGAGACCGGTGAAGCTGGTGGCGAAGTCGGAAGCCAGGTTGCTGCTGACCGCCTTCGTCTCGCTGACCACCGCGACCGTGCGGGCATCGGCCTGGCCGTAGGCGCTCGTCGCCAGGAACGGGGCCTGGTCCGCATCGGAGGCAACCAGGCGGAAGTAGTTGTCATACGGCCGGACCGGAGCGGCCGGGTCGTCGCCGAGCGTGAGGCTCGCCAGCGTGTTGCTGGGCGAGATGAGCGCCAGGCCGGCGGCGTCCATCGCCGGCAGGATCGCCTCGGCCACCCCCGAGTTGTACGGACCCACGACACCGACGACGGTCGGGTCGTCGATGAGCTGGCTGATGTTGGCGGCGCCGACATCGGGGTCGGAGGAGTCGTCGACGGCGACCACCTCGAGGGTCCAGCCGGGGATGGCGTCGGCCGCGTTGGCCTGATCGACCCTGAGCTGCACCGAGTTGACGATGCCGGAGCCGAACTCGGTGAGCCCGTCGTCGATCGGCGCGATGACGCCGATGCGCACGACGTTGCCCTCGGCCGACGGGGTGGTCGAGGTCGTGGTGGCGGACGACGACTCGTTCGAGTCGCTCCCGCATGCGGCCAGGACGGCGATCAGCAGCAGCGAAGCCATCGCGGCAGCAACGCGCGTTCGTGGGTGGGACCTGGGACGAGTGAGCACAACGACCTCTCCTGGTGAGGTGCACCGGGGGCTGCACGTCGGTTGGTCTATGAGCACCGAACCTAACCCTGTGGCCCGGCGCGGTCAGCCGGCACGCGCGCAAAGGGCCGATCGGCCTACGCACCCGACGCGACCCGTCTCGACGCCCGGCGCGCCCTCGGCGCGCGGTGCGGGGACGAACATCGGTCTCAGCGACGGAGCCGCCGCTGAGTCCCCGAAGCCGAGCGGTCAGCCGCCGAGCGCGTGCAGCACGGCGGGGGTCAGCTCGACCAGACCGGGATAGCCCGGTGTCGTGCCGGCTGGGTTCACGTTGTTGAGGATGGCGATGCTGATGTCCTCGTCCGGGCAATAGGCGGCGATGCCGTTCGAGCCGGGGATGGAACCGGCATGGCCGAGGCAGTTGCCGACACCCGGGATGGCCCAGGTCGCCAGGCCGGCACCCTCACCGAGCTGCACCGCCGTGATCCCTGCCTTGGCGTACGCGGCGGCGTAGTACTCCGATGACAGCGGCGTGAGGGTCGCCATCAGGTCCTTGTGGGTCTGGTCGACGACGTCGCCGGCGACGAGGGCACGGAGCCAGATCGCCTGGTCCCGAGCGGTGCTCACCATGCCGCCGGCAGACCACGCGCCCGTCCACTGGGGCGACGAGTCGATGGCCTCAGGCGTGGACGGCTTGCCCAGGCAGTCGCTGCCCGTCGCTCCTCCGTCACATGCCAGGTCGTAGCCCGCGACCGCCTCGACACCGTCGCCATACCCGTCGAGGTAGGTGCTCGTCAGGTCGAACGCCTCGATGAAGCGGGTGTGCACGAGCTTGTCGTAGGGCTCGCCCGCCGCTTCCTCGGCGATGCGACCCAGGATGATGTACCCGGCGTTCAGGTACTGGTACTCGGTGCCCGGCTCCGCGATCGGGGCCTGGGCGAACACGTTGTCGACGATCTGCTGGTTGGTCGCCGTGCCGACGAGGCTCATGTCGAGCTCGTACAGCCCGCTCTCGTGCTCGAGCAGCTGCTGCACCGTGATCTCCGAACCGTTCGGAGCGTCGAGGAACCACGTGTCGATGGTGTCGTCGAGGGCGAGCACGCCTTCCTCGTCGAGCTGCATGATCAACGCCGCGGTGAACAACTTGGTCATGGACCCGATGTGGAACGCGTCGTCCACGGCCATGGACCGCTCGCCGATGACGGCGTCGCCGTCGGCCACGAGCTGCACCGAGGCGTCGCCGATCGACGCGCCGAGAACCGTGCCGGGTACGGCGATGGTCATCGAGCCCGTCTCGTACGATGTGCGCCACGCGGCGATGGGACCGGTCATCGCCGCGGCGAAGCCATCCGCGGCGGCCGCACGCGACGTCGTGGCCGACGTGCCTTCCCACGCGTCGTCGTCCGATCCGCACGCCGTCACCGACAGGACCAGGGTCGCCGCCAGGGCGGCACCTGCGACTGCCCGTGTCGTCATCGTTGAGCGCCTCATCCGGCATACCTCGGCGTGGCCGCCACCGCTTGGGAGGTGGTCGTGGTCGTGGTCGTGGTCGTCGTGGTCGTGGTCGTCGTCGGGGGCGGCTCGTTGAACGTGGCGACGAAGGCGCTGAACTCGGTGGCGAGCACCGCGGAGAACGGGTAGGCGATCTGGTCCGGGATGTTCGGGACGTCGTCGTCGCCCACGTCGCGCAGGATGTGGACGGTGTTGGGCAGCTCGACGAAGTGGGCCACGCCTGGGGTGAACGTGTTCGCGAGGGCGATCACGCCCGAGCCGGGACTCCCGTCACCGCACGGCGTGTTGAAGTCCTTGGTGCCGCACGTGATCAACGTCGGGATCCCGATGCCCGGCGCGAGCTCGGCCGGGTCGATGGCGTCGTAGCCCTTGCCGTAGAGCGTCCGGTAGGCATGGGTGATGACCATCTGGGCAGGGTCCGACCCGTAGATGTTGCTCTCGATCGTGGTCTGCATCAGTGCCGTGTAGTCGGTCGCCGCAGGCAGCGGCACGGGACCCGGGTCCGGCAACGGCGGCGTCCCCTCGCGGATCTCGTCGATGCCGTCGCCCATCCACGCCTTGAGCGTGGTCGCGTCCTCGGCGGTCATCGCGCTGGCGGCGACCGCTCCATCCATCTGGTCCGAGAACTGCCGGCTCAAGATGTCGAGGATGTGGGTGTAGGCCGGTTCGACCAGAGCGAGCCCGGCGGGCGCCGGTGCGTCACCCGGGTCGTGGGCGATGGTGATGGCGACCGCGCCGCCCTCGCTGTGACCCACGAGGATCAATCGGCTGGGGTCGACGCCGGGCTGGTCGGCCAGGAACGAGAGGGCATCACGGGCCGGCTGGACGCGCAGCTGGTCGTAGCCGAGCGGGAGCATCGCATCCGGGTCCGACGTGTACGGCCCGAGACCGGTGACGCCGGTCCCGAGCTTGTCGTAGCGGATCGAGGCGACGCCCTGAGCGCTGAGCAGATCGGCCAGCCACTCGTACTCCTCCATCAAGATGCCGGCACCGTTGCCATCGCGGTCCACGGCCCCGGTTCCCCCGATGATCACCGCCGCAGGGACGTCGGTCGACGGATCGGTGGGGCCCCGGTAGCTGCCCGCGAAGGTGACGCCCCCACTGACGAACGTGACGTCCTGGTCGGCATCGATCGTCGCCGTGGCACCCACCGGCGGCGACGCGAAGCCGCCGATGGCGAGACCGGTCACGACGGCGATCACGGCGAGGGTTCCGAGCACCTTGGTCGCACCAGCGCTTCTCACCGGGCGAAAGCTAGCAGCGGATCCATCAGTGCCGATCTCGCCGGCGCTTCGCGGATCCGGCGAGCCTGGATCCGCGATCGACCCTCCGTGTCCGGGGAGGGGTTCGAACCCTCACGTCCTTTCGGACCGGCGGGTTTAAGCCGCCTGCGGTTGCCAGTTACGCCACCCGGACGGGTGATCACACGCTACTGGTGGATCAGGCGGCGAGATCGCGACCTCCGACCGGGATCAGCCGAGAGCGGTCGCTCGTCGGCGCAGGAGGAGGCGCACCGGCCGACGACGACCACACCGTGCCGTCGGCGGCCTCGACCGCGGCCCAGAGGGTGGACCGGCACTGCTGGGCGTCGGCGCCTTCGAGGTGGTTGGCGACCACGACGCCGTCGATCATGTCGGCCACGACGGCGAGCCACGGTCGGTCGCGCAACGCCACCGAGATGGTGGCGTTGCCGTCGGGCCCCCAGCGCACCGTTCGATCGGAACCGGCCACCCTCGGTGGGCTGCGGAAGCCGGGGACGCGAAGGTCGAGCGTGCGGAGGGCTTTGACGAGGATGCGGGCGGTGGCGGCGAAGCGCACAGACGTGGACTGCATGACAGGGACCAGTGTCGTCCCGGCCTGTGACAAGAACCGCGAGGCCGTCCGACGCTCCCCTGTCACCTTCGGCCCGTAATCTCACGACATGGATCTCAGCCCGGCACAGCAGGACGTCCTCGACCTGCTCGGCGCGCCGAAGTCGGAGCGCCCCACCTTCGACGCCGAGCTCCGCCACGAACTGCGCGCCGAACTCGAGCACCAGGTCACCACGGCCGTCGACTCGCTCGATCCCGGCCCACCGCCCGGAGCACCAGGCGGCAAGGACCCCCTCTTCGTCAACAAGCACGCGCTGGCGTCGATCCACGGCTGCGAGGCCAAGTACCTCGCCGACGGCGACGAGCCCTTCCAGTGGACTCCTCCGCTTGCCCGGGGCACCATCGCCCACAAGGCCATCGAGCTGTCGGTCACGTGGAAGGGCCAGATCAGCCCGCTCGGCCTCGTCGAGGAAGCCATCGCCCGACTCGAGAACGGCACCGACGGCCTGGCCGACTGGCTCCAGACCATGTCCGAGTCCGACGGCGCCGAGGTGCGCAGCGTGGCCAACGCTCGGGTCGCCGCCTTCCTCGAGCTGTTCCCGCCGCTGCAGCGCGGCTGGGTCCCCGTACCGGAGGCCCGCATGCGCGCCGAGCTCGCCGAGCAGCGCGTCGTCGTCGCCGGCCGGGCCGATCTCACCCTCGGTCGGGCTGACGGCACGACGGCAGGCAAGGTCGTCATCGACGTCAAGACGGGCGGGTTCCACGCGGCCCACACCGACGACCTGCGGCTCTACGCGCTGCTCGACACGCTCCGCCTCGGCACACCCCCACGCCTGCTGGCCAACGCCTACCTGGAGTCCGGCGAGCTCCGCACGGAGCAGGTGAGCGAGGACCTCCTGTGGTCTGCCGTGCACCGCACCGCCGACGGGATCACCCGGCTGCTCGCCCTGCGCAGCGGCAAGGCCGAACCCATCCGTCGCCCGGGACCCCCGTGCCGGTGGTGCTCGCTCGCCACCGACTGCGAACCGGGCCAGGAGCACCTCACCGGGCAGGACGCCTGACCCCCGCGTCCTGGCCGGGACGAGCCGAAGACCCCCGTGCTCGGGGGATGGTGCTCGGCAGTACGCTACGGCCATGCCCGGCCCGGATCCCGCGGAGAACCCGACCACTCCCGGTGCACCGGTGGACAGCTGTGACGCGGCCGGTGTGTCGGTCCCCCTCGACGAGCACGACGACACCGACCCCACCGGGGTGCTCGTGCCCGTCGACCCCGTCCACGGCCTCGACTCCCGGACCGAGGCCGACGCGCTGGTCCCCGACGAGGTGCTGTCGGCGCTCGACGACCCGCGTCGCTCCGACGTCGACGAATGGGGCCGCTCCGAGCACATGCGGTCGGTGCTGCGCCAGCTCTACGACCCCGTCTACGAGAAGTGGTTCCGCGTCGAGTGGGACGGGCTCGACAAGATCCCCGCCGAGGGCGGCGCGCTCCTCGTGTCCAACCACGCCGGCGCCATCCCGTCTGACGCGCCGGTCATCATGCACGGCATCGAGAAGGAGCTGGGGCGTCCCGTCTACGGGCTCGCCGACCAGCTGTTCCGCTCCCTCCCGGTGGTCGGCGTGTACTGGTCCCGCCTCGGCGGTGTGGTCGCCCACCCGGACAACGCCTATCGGCTCCTCCGGGAGCAGAACCAGCTCGTGCTCGTGTTCCCCGAGGGCACGAAGGGCACGGGCAAGCACTACACGAACCGCTATCAGCTGCGCCGCTTCGGGCGCGGCGGCTTCATCGAGATCGCCATGCGCGCCGGTGTCCCCGTCATCCCCATCGCGGTGGTCGGCGCCGAGGAGTCGATGCCCATCGTGTGGAAGTCGAACACGATCGCCAAGGCGCTCGGGCTCCCCTACTTCCCCGTCACCTTGAACCAGCTGCTGCTGGGTCCGGTGGTGGGGACGATGGCGTACCTCCCGGCCAAGTTCAAGCTCAAGGTGCTCGACCCCGTCTACTTCGACGTGCCCCCCGACCGCGACCGGTACTCGAAGAGCCTCGTCATGGACGAGAGCGAGAACATCCGCCAGACGATCCAGGCCGAGCTCTACGACATGCTGCGGCACCGGGAGTCGGTGTGGTTCGGATGAGCACCGGCACCGTGGTCGTGACCCCAACCGTCGTCGGGCGATGCCCTCGTCCGCGCTCGGTCGCTCGGGTGGCCTGATGGGTCGCCGCGTCCTCATCACCGGGCTCGCCACCTTCTGGGGCGGTCTCGCCGCGCAGCGGCTCGAGTCCGACCCGTCGATCGACGTCATCATCGGGCTCGACACCCGAGCTCCCACGGTGGAGCTCGAGCGCACCGAGTACGTCCGCACCGACGAGAACTACTCGATCCTCGCCCGCATCGTGCGCGCCGCGCGCATCGACACCATCGTCCACACCTTCCTCGTCGTCGACTCCACGTCGATGAACCCGCGCACGATGCACGAGATCAACGTGATCGGCACGATGAACCTGTTCGCCGCCGCATCGGCGGAGGGCTCCACCGTGCGCGACGTCGTCGTGAAGTCGTCTGGCTACGTGTACGGGGCGTCGCACCTCGATCCCGTGTGGTTCACCGAGGAGACGCCCCGTAGCACGACACCGCGGTCGAAGATCGAGCGGAGCCTCGAGGCTGTCGAGGGCTACGTGCGCGACTTCGCCCAGGACAACCCGCACGTCAACGTCACACTCCTGCGCTTCACCAACGTCGTCGGGGCCGATCTCGAGACGCCGATCACCCGCGCCCTCGAGCTCCCGGTCGTGCCGTCGCTGTTCGGCTTCGACCCCCGGGTGCAGTTCGTGCACGAGGAGGACGTGATCCGCTCGCTGCTGTTCGTCGTCGAACGCCGCCTCCCGGGCATCTACAACGTGGCGGGCGACGGGCTGCTGCCGTGGAGCGAGGTGGCCAAGATCTGCGGCAAGCGCACCGCGCCGATGCCGCCCATCGGCACGAAGCTCGCCACCGAACCGCTGCGCCGCATCGGCGTGCCCCTGCCCGACGAGCTGCTCTCGCTCATGCGCTACGGCCGAGGGATGGACAACCGCCGTCTGAAGGAAGCCGGCTTCCGGTATCGCTACACCTCGGCCGGCGCGGTGGAGGCCTTCGTCGAGGCCCAGCGGCTCCGCAACACGGTGGGCACCACCGAGCCGACGTACCGCTACGAGCGCGACGTCGAGCAGTTCTTCCGGCACTCCCCTGCCGTGCACCGCGACGTCGAGATCCCCGAGCTCTCCCACCTCGAGGCCCCCGACCCCGACGCCCACGACTGATCCCTCAGGCGATCCGGATCAGCCGACCCAGGTGGCGAGCAGGTCCTCACCGCGCTCAGCCCAGTCCTCCGCCGTCATGGCGTAGCGGACGTGGTCCTCCCAGACCCCATCGATCTCGAGGTACCGCACCGCCGTGCCCTCGTCGCGGATCTGGAGCTTGTCGACCACGCGGCGGCTCGCGGTGTTGCGCGGGATGATCGAGATCTGCATGCGGTGCAGCCGGAGCTCCTCGAACACGTAGCGCGCCAACACCACGACCGCCTCGGGGGTGTAGCCGTGGCCGGCGTGCTTCTCGTCGATCCAGTAGCCGACGTACGCGCTCTGGAACGGGCCCCGCTGGACAGACGACAGGTTCACCTCGCCGACGAGGTCGCCGTCGACGAAGACGCCGAACCCGTAGCCGGTGCCCAGCTGCCGCTCGCGCTGCCGGGCGCTGCATCGCACCGCGAAGGCGTCGCGGTCCTCGACGACATCGGGTTGACCCGGGATGCGGGCGGGCTCCCACCTGGTCAGCCAGTCGTGGTTGCGGCGACGCACCTCACGCCACGCTGCGAAGTCCGAGACGGTGAGAGGCCGGAGCAGGACCCGTCGGCCGAAGAGCGTCGTCACGACGAGGGACACTACCGACACCCGGGCACCAGGGCTGCGAGCCCATCGGCCCAAGGGAGAGGAGCCGATCAGGGCGCGGGTGAGGCGATGCTCATGGCGAGGCCGTCGAGGATGTCGGACTCGGACACCACGCACCGAGCGAAGCCGAACCGGCGCATGATCGTCACCAGCACGCAGAGCCCGCCGACGATGACATCGGCGCGCGGCGCCTCCATGCCCGGGTTCTCCTTGCGCTCCTCGACCGTCTCGGTGGCGAGCGT